>JBAZZL010000063.1:0-2781 GCA_041658785.1 Patescibacteria group bacterium | reverse complement strand
GAAAAATCAGCCGATTATCGCCACGCACCCGCTGTTTGGTCCGGATTCGGTCGCGCGGCTGGGGTTAAAAAACCAGCGCATCGTGGTGTCGCCGGTTCGGGCCGGCGCCGCGGAACGGAAAAAGTTGAGAAAATTCTGAAAAAGCTGGAATTGAAAATTATTCACGCCACGCCCGAGGAGCATGACCGGCAAATGGCGAGTTCGCAAGCGCTGGTGCATTTTTTGGGAAGAGGGCTGGCCGAAATGCGGTTGACGAAACAAAAAATTTCCACGCCGGACTTTCAGTCGCTGTTGAAAATAAATGATCTGGTGGGCAATGATACTTGGCAGTTGTTTATGGATATGCAGAGGTTTAATCCGTTTGCGGGGGAGGTTAGGAAGAATTTAGTGGAGGCGTTGAGGGGGATTGAGGAGAATATTGGTCGTGTAACGTGTAACTTGTAACGTGTAACTTATTAAAATTGTATGAATGAGGATTTTCTTAAACAATTGAGAAAAAGGATTGAGAAGATTGATAAGGAAATTTTGAAAAAATTGGCCGAGCGTTTTGCGGTGGCGCGGGAGATTGGGCGGGTGAAGCGGGAACGGGGAGATGGCGTTGAAGACGAGAAACGGGAGGCGGAGCTGCGGGTTTTTTACAGACAGACGGCGGCGGAGTTTGGTCTGGACGCGGATTTGGTGGAGAAATTGTTTGGGTTTATCATTAGTGAATCAAAGAAATTGCAAGATGAGGTTGTGTAACTTATAATTTGTAACGTGTAACAAACGCGAATCGTTATACGTTACATGTTACAAGTTACACGATACATGAAATTATGCCAATCAAACCAACAATCAAAATAGAACCCTCCGCCACGGTCGCGATAAATACTCTTGCATTAGAAAAAAAGAAAGCAGGCGTGCGGGTGTATAATTTATCCGCGGGCGAGCCGATGATTGATACGGACTCCGTGGTTATTGACGCCTGCCTCCGCGCGATGAAGGAGGGCAAGACGCATTACGCGCCGGTTGCCGGCATTCCAGAACTGCGTGCGGCCGCGGCCGAATGGATGAACCGGACGTATGGCACGGATTATCGGGCGGACAACTGCGTTGTTACCTGCGGCGGAAAATACGGCATCAACGTGCTGATTCAGGCCTTCGTCGCTCCGGGCGAGGAAGTTTTGATTATCGCTCCTTACTGGGTTTCTTATACCGGCATGGTAAAAATATATAATGGCGTACCAGTAGTTTTACCAACCAAAGCGGAAGAGGATTGGAAAATAAAACCAGAGCAGATTGCTGAAGCTTGTAATGAAAAAACCAAGATGCTGATTTTGAATAACGCCGCCAACCCGACCGGCGTTTTGTACGGCAAAGAGGAATTGGAAGCAATTTTAAAAATCGCGTCCGAGAAAAATTTAATTGTGCTGTCGGACGAAGTGTATGGCGGTTTGGTTTTTGACGGCAGAGAATTTGTCTCGGCCGCTTTTTTTCCAAAATATCAGGACAAGGTAATTGTGATCCAAAGCTGTTCCAAAATGTTCGCCATGACCGGATTTCGCGTCGGGTTTGTTTTCGGCCCGCCGGAGATTATCAATGCCGTCGCCGCCTTGCAAAGTCAGAGCACGACCGGCACGTCCACCATAAGCCAGTGGGCGGCAGTCGCGGGATTCAAAGAGGCCAACAGAATCGTTCCAAAAATTCGTGAGGAGATGCAAAAAAGAAGAGATGCTTTTGTAAATACCTTTAATAATTTATTTCCGAAAAAAATAATTGCGCCGGCGTCCGGTTTGTATGCTTTTATTCCCATTGCGGCTTTCGGTTCGGATGAAACTGATTCCGTGGCTTTTTGCGCGCGTATTTTGGATGAGGCAAATGTGGCCATGGTGCCGGGCGCGGCGTTTGGGAAAGAGGGGTATGTGAGGTGTTCGTTTGGCGAGCGGGTGGAGGAGTTGAAAGAAGGGTTGGAGGTGGTGGCAGAGTATCTGAAACGAGATGGCGGACATTAATTGGTTTATTTTTTCTCGTCGTCAAAAAAATCTGACTCTTTGAGTCCCGACTGAAGCAAAATTGATTGAAATGTTCCGTACGGAATTTCCTTTTTGCCAACTTTGAGAGTAACATTATACGTCGGGTTGCCGATCTTTCGGTAGCGAGCATGCGAACCCTTTTGGCGGACAAAAAAGAAGCCCTTTTCTTGAAGGACCTGAAGCGCCAAACGCAGCGGTACCGGTTTAGGCATACTTTAATTTGAGCGGGACAAGATTCGGACGCTCTACTTTGTTTATTTTAGAAAGAGGGAGATCCTCAAAATGCAATTCCAGCGCTTCTTGCAAACTTTCCAGCGCTTCTTTTCGGGTATCGCCAAAACTGGAAACAGAGGTGTTCAGATTCCAAGCCACAAAGTACTTTCCTTCTTTCCACACGACGTTTTCTAAATTGATTTTACGCATATCTATTAAGGTTACCTACGATTTTATTATAACTCAAAGAAAAAATAAGTCAAATGTTAGCCGGTAGTGAGAGATGGACCGCGTCTTGTCTAATTCACTGTACTGCGGTATACTATACAACAGGTTTCTTAATGTTTTCGTTATTTTATGCAAACAAAACCAACCATCGTCTCCGGCATCCAGCCCACCGGCCCCCTGCATATCGGCAACTATTTGGGCGCGGTCCGAAACTGGGTGGAATTGCAGGCGTCCGGCGAGTATGAAATGTATATTTTTATCGCTGACCTCCATTCCCTGACCGGAAACATGACAGCCGAAGCGCGGCGGGAACAAATTACCAGGACCG
>JBAZZL010000062.1:0-2801 GCA_041658785.1 Patescibacteria group bacterium | reverse complement strand
ATGGTTGGCTGATTCATATAGATATTGTTTAGTTTCCGCCAGAGGCGGATCCGCCTCTGGCGGAAATTAGGTAATTAGGAAATAATTAGGAAAAGTCAGTTATTAACAGCTGACTATATTATACCATAAAACCCTTGGATAAAAAAATAAAAAATTTTCACCCTAACAACATCTGAAAAAGAAAAAGGGCTCGTGGCTGGTGTTAGCAGCAAACGAGCCCTTGGTTTATGGGGCTTTCCTCCATAACCTTGGCGAAGGAGAATTAGCGAATTCCGGTGACCCGTTTAGCGGGATTGACAGAGAAAAAGTTGAAAGAGCACAACAACGCACTCTATACAGGTTTGGCGTATTGATCAAGTGATGTTGATGAATTCTTTTCTGGCGACCGTTTCCAATATTCTATAAAAAGACTCCTTCGTGGAGCCGTTGGCGCATTTGGCCATCACTTCCGAGACGATTAATGGCAAAGACTTTTCCAGCCAGCAGATGAAGCGGAAAAGTTCACCGTTGACGACTGTCAGGTTGCTGTTATTTAGCTTGGAGGTCATAGAATAACAACCGTTTGTTTCTTCGCGCCAGCGAAGCTTGCCTTTGAAACTGATGAACGAATGGTCTTCGATGTTTATTTTTTTCCGCTCTTTTTTAGGCGGATTGATATGGCCGATCATCAGACGATCCGGCTCTGCTAGCGAGCCGGTAGTTGCCAAAGCGTTTGTCCTACATGCCCCATTGCAAGATGAAACTGTGGGACAATTTTTGCAGTCGTTGGGAATCACGTCGCTCCTGTACATCCCCATCTTGTTCCAAATCGACTCCAGCGATTCATGGAAAAGATTACCATAAATCAAAGGATTGTGCGAACAGGGTCGAACATTACCCGTGTTGGAAATGCTAACCGACATTCTGCCGGCTTGGCACGCTCGACCCATAAACGCGTAATTTTTTTTCCAGCACCAGTCAGGGTAAAAGCATTTCGGCAAGGGCTCCACCATATCCACCTTCAGCCCAAGCTCCTCATCACACCATTTTAAATCTTCCAGCAAGTTCAAAATCTGCGATTTATCAAGCAACCCTTCGTAATCGGGGTGCCCTACGTTGAGACTGGCGGGAGTAACGGATAATCTTTTGACCCCCAGTCTGGCCATATCGGTTGCCGTATCTCTGATTAGATGGAAGTTGGTTTTCGTAACCACCATATTAATCAGACAGGAAATATCCGCTTCCAAAAGCAGCTTTAGGCAAGACTCGAATCGGCGATAATCACCACCCCTGGTCATTTGCCGATAAACCTCGCGGTTACTTGCGGGACAGGACACCAGCAGGCTGCCAACCTTCAACCTTTTCAATTCGCTGATTAAAGCGGGTGTAAGAAGTAGTAAGTTGGTGTTGATGGATGTGGTAATGCCCGCCTCCGTCGCCTTACTAAGGGCTCTTAATGTCGCGGTAGAACGAACCAAGGGCTCTCCGCCCGTGATCACTAAGGAATAAACCTTAGCATCAACAATCTTTTGAACTAGCTCATCCAGGTTCCCATCTGTTAAATCACTTGATTTCGGCATTTCATCGGTGTTAAAAAGATAGCAATGTTTGCAGCGCAAGTTACAAATATCCGTCATTTCAAGCTGAGCATACGCCGGCAGTCTCAACATGGTAATGCCTCCTTATTTTTTCATTAGATTTTGATTATCAAGGTTCAATATCCAAACTTCTGTTAATTTAATAATTCTATGAATGTTTTTTTATTGAATTTAATTCCGTAAATTTCATTAAACACCTCAGCAAATTTATTTTTATTCATTCCACCAGGCATGCTTTTTATCAATTTTACCAATCTTTTTTTGCCAAATTTTTTTATAAGATATTCTACCCAAAATTGACCAACCAGATAACATCCTTTATCCATTTTGTCATAATATTTAAAAACGCCTAAAAGCTTATCCTTGTCATCCCTTTTCACTGCCAATTTTTTACCAGAAACGTAGGAAGCCAAACCTTCATTCAACCAAAATGGATAATAGCTTTTAGTTATTTGGCTATAATAAATATGGCAATATTCATGTTTTAATGTCTCCCAGAATTTTTCTTTTTTGTATGTAGACTCCCTGGCATAAACATTAGGATTAAAAATATAAATATTATTATTTTTTGCGGCGCCGACAAACCATTTCTCTGTTTTTTTACCCCAGATCAGATCCAATTCCTTCCGTTGATCTATAAAAAATAATAATGGTTCATTAATTTCAAAATTAAAAAATGTATTCAACTCTTTTTTTGTCGCTTCTAAAAAAGAAGTTAATTTTTTATTAGCCTTTGTTGATTTTACTGTTAAATATTGTTTTATATAATTGTATTTAATTTTTAAAAAAGCCATCACCACCCAAAGGTTAAGTGATGGCTCCTGTCCGATGGTTACCCGTCTCCTTCCTGGCCGTCGCAGTCGCAACCGGTTCCTTCGCCGCCGCTCCCATCGCATTGGCATGTTGAGGATGCCACCATGGGAACGATTTCCATGTCGTCGAAACGGAAACCCATCGCCCTCACCTCCTTTCATTTGAGATTTGCCACTCCCTGTGGCTTTTACAAACGAACAATCTTATCGCTAGGTTATTCTTATATAAACAGAAAAAAAAGAATATGTCAAGAACAAGAGGCTCTACACTAATTAGTGTAGAGCCAAATGGCATTGACAAATGCGTTTATTGCTTTATAATTATATCATAAACCATCTAATTATAATAAAATAAATATGACCTTAACGCCTGAACAATTTAATAAATTATCCACTAAAGAGGATTTGAAAA
>JBAZZL010000061.1:0-3058 GCA_041658785.1 Patescibacteria group bacterium | reverse complement strand
TGACGAAGGACAAAAAATAGGCACAATCGGACAAACCCTGAAACTGATGGTTGATGAATATAAAGATAAAAAGCAAATAATCGTAACCGGATCTTCCAGCTTCAATCTGTTGGATAGAACGGAAGAGCCTTTAACCGGCAGGAAACGCGTGTTTTATCTTTTTCCCTTGAGCCTGGAAGAACTTTATCCCGCGAAAAACATGTTAGAAATTTTAAAGCAGTTGGATCAATGCCTGGTTTTCGGAACATATCCGGAAGTAGCCGGAGAAAAAACATTTGATGAAAAAAGAAAAGCACTGCTTGAAATTACTTCAAGCTATCTGTATAAGGACGTTTTGGAGTTCCAGGGGATTAAAAAATCGGATACTCTTGCGAAACTTTTGAAAGCGCTGGCTCTTCAGATTGGATCGGAAGTTTCTTATACTGAATTAGCCGGTATTTCCGGCCTTAATAAAAAAACCGTGGAAAATTACATTGATATCTTGGAAAAAAACAATATAGTTTTCCGTCTTTCGCCATACGCGACTAATAAGCGCAAAACGATCTCCAAACTTCGAAAAGTATATTTTTATGATGTCGGAATCAGAAACGCGCTTATAGGGAATTTTAATTTTCCAGGCGATCGCAACGATATCGGCGCTCTTTGGGAAAATTTTATTCTGGTGGAAAGATTGAAATACCAGGCCTATCGGGAGATTAGCGCTAACAATTTTTTTTGGCGCACCTATGACGGAGCTGAAATAGATTTGGTGGAAGAGCGCGAGGGAAAGTTGTTCGGCTATGAGTTTAAATGGCAAGACAAGAAAAGAAAGACTGGGCCGTCCCTGCTTTGGAGCAAATACCCGAACACCGCTTATGAAATTATTGATCCGAAAAAGATACCGGGGTTTGTTTGGTAATGGCGACGAAATTCGTGTCTATAACCGCGCCTTGTCAGCAGATGAAATCAAGAGGTTATATAATTTAGGCCGCTGAAACTTAAACAAACCGCAAGCCACTCGGTGACTTACAATGGTTTACAATAATTAATACTTGACAAAGAGCATATAATGTAATAAAATAGTACTATAATATTATATTTATTGTTATAAACTAGCACTATGTTTAATCGAGATATTTTAGATTATTTGGCAAAGTGGAGTAAAAAAAGCGGACGGAAGCCGCTGGTTTTACGGGGAGCCAGGCAGGTCGGCAAAACATTCGCCGTAGTTTTTTTCGCCGAGCAACATTTTGAAAATTTCGTACACATAAATCTGGAAAAAGCCGAGCATTATGAACTGTTTAAAGAGACGGATTCTGTGGCAGAATTTGAAAAAATAGCCGAGGTCGTTTTAGGGACAAAAATTATCGCCGGCAAAACTCTGATTTTTTTTGACGAAATTCAAAATGCGCCGAATCTCATCGCCCTGCTGCGCTTTTTTTATGAAGAACGGCCGGATTTGCATGTCATCGCCGCCGGCTCGCTACTGGAAGTCAAAATCAAAAAAGAAGATTTGTCGATGCCGGTGGGCAGAGTGGAGTTTGCCTATGTTTATCCGCTGACCTTTTTTGAATTTCTGAGAGCGGTCGGAGAAAACAAGCTGCTGGATTTTTTAAAAAAAGTAACTTTGCGCGAACCGATTGCCTCGGGAATCCACGGGCGCGCCCTGAAATTGTTTTATGAATATACGCTGGTCGGCGGCATGCCCGAGGCCGTTGCGCTTCAGATCAACAAGAGTTCGCGGGAAGAGCTGAATTCTTTTTATTCCTCATTGCTGACCGCTTACGCCGAAGATATTTATAAATATTCATCTTCGGCTGACGTAAAATATCTGCGACACGTACTGGAGCAGGCGCCCTATTTTGCCGGAGAGCGAATTATTTATGAAAAATTCGGCGGAGGAAGTTTCAGGAGCAGGGAAATGGGTGAAGCCTTCGGCATTTTGGAAAAAACAATGATTGTCCGGCAGATTGTTGCCACCAAATCGCTTAGCCTGCCGTTGGTCGGACAAACCAAGCGGGCAAAAAAACTTTTGTATCTGGATAGCGGGCTTATTAATTACAAAAATAATATCCAGGCGGAATATATCAAGTTGGAGGATTTGAATAATCTGTATCGCGGCCGCGCCGCCGAGCAGATTGTCGGGCAGAACATTATCGCCGGCGGCTTGCACGCCGAGCAAGAGCTGTTTTATTGGGCGAAAGAAAAGCCGGCCGCTTCGGCCGAGGTGGATTTTTGTTTGGCGCATCAAGGCAGGATAATCGGCATAGAGGTGAAATCCGGACACTCGGCAAAACTGAAATCTCTAATGAGTTTTGCCGAAAGTGTAGATGGTAGCAAGTTGATTAGAATTTATAGCGGACAGTTGAAAGAAGAAACCGTATCAAGCAACGGAAAAAAGCATAAGTTGTTGTCCCTGCCTTTTTATCTGGTGAATCGGTTGTTTGAGATGGGGAAATAAATAATAAATTATTCTAATTGCTCTAATTATTCTAATTAGTCTAAAGAATTTTTAATGACTAATATTAAATTTAGACATTAGACATTGAGATTTGATTAGAATAATTAGGTTAATTAGGTCAATTAGACATTTTCTAATGTTTCCAAAACTGAAAATAATAATTTACGCCATAACTTTTTTCCTCTCGCTAACCATCGCGCGCTCGGTTAGCGCCGTTTACCCCGTTGCCGGCCGTCGCAAATTAATGTTCGTCGGGTTTGTGTTTTCTTTTTTTGTCTTGTTTGGCGCGCTTGCTATTGTCTCGCCGGCATATGGGGCCATCACCATCCGCCCGGCCCTAAATTTAGGCCTTGTCGGGTATTGGGCGATGGACGAGGGGGCGGGCAACAAAGCGTATGACCAGAGCGGGAACTGGAACACGGGTACGGCGTCCGGCAGTCCGGCGTGGGCAGACGGCAAGCTGGGCAAGGCTTTGAGTTTTGATGGGACGGATGATTATGTGAGTATTCCAAGCGCTACCTATCTTCAGGGGAATCAGAATCTTACGATTTCACTTTGGTTTTATTACACAAACACAGTTAATTATCAAAAAATAATTACCAAATCTCCCAGTGCGAG
>JBAZZL010000060.1:0-3160 GCA_041658785.1 Patescibacteria group bacterium | reverse complement strand
CTTGAGCGCGGGGGAAATTCAGCGGCTCTACAATCTGACCAAGCCGAAAATCAAGGCGGCGAGCGACCTCGGCCTGGTCGGGTATTGGAGTTTTGAGGAAGGCATGGGCACCAAAGCCGGCGACATGAGCGGGAGTGGGAATAATGGGACACTTACGCAGATGGACCCGGCAACTGACTGGGTGAATGGAAAAAGGGGAAAGGCGCTGGATTTTGACGGAGTAGATGATTATGTGGCTGCCGGAGACATAAATGCCCTGGACAATATATCTGCCATGACTTATACAGTTTGGGTAAAGCCAAACGGTCCCGACACGCTTGATGATATTATGGGCAAATGGAGTTCTAGCGGAAATAATGGACTCACTCTTCACACTTCGGCTAGTGCTGGCCCAGATGATATTCTCTGGGGCGGTTGGAATGGAAACACTTATCTTGAAACAGGCACCAATTGGTTTACTAACAATACTTGGCACTTTGTTGTGGGTGTGTTTGATGGCACCCAAGCAGACAATGCTGGCCGTCTGAAGCTTTATGGGGACGGCGTGTTGCTGACAGCCGGCTATAATGGCACTGTTCCAGCCACTACGCCCAATACCGCCTACGATGTCCGCGTGGGTGCGGATTCCGAGGGTGGTAGAAATTTCCCTGGTGTTATCGACGAAGTCCGCATCTACAACCGCGCTTTGTCGGCGACCGAGGTGGCGAATTTATATACCGCGAGCAAAAAGATAATGAAGGTCAACACTTCGCAGAACTCCAAACTGATCACCGGCCTGGTCGGGCTGTGGTCGTTCAATGGCCCCGACATCGGAGGCAACATCGCTTACGACCGAAGCGGGCAGGGAAATAATGGGACGATTATCGGCGCGACTTTGGATTCCGGCAAAGTCGGGCAGGCTCTGAATTTTAAGGGGACTACTGACATAGTCTCTATTTCTGATAATGCTGCTCTTGATCTGACTGGGCCGTTCACTATCGCGTCCTGGATTAAAGCAACGTCCCAACCCGGCGGCTGGCGCAACTTTGTGGCTAAATGGGCGGCCGGAGATGATTCTTTAAGTGCGGAAAACTCATATTATGTTGCCGAGGAGGCATCAGGGTCTGGTCATGTGATTAAGTTCAGAATGGAAGATTCAGGTGGAGGTACCCAAATTTTTGGCAGTACCGTGCTTGCCCTCAATGTTTGGTATCATGTTACGGCGGTTTACGATGGCTCTTTCATGCGTATTTACGTTAATGGCGCGTCAGATGCCACTCCTGTTTCCCGAACAACCGGCGCGCGTGATAGCGCAACCGTTTTTAATGTTGGCAATAAAACTAGTAATAATAGCTATGGTCATCCGGGGCCGTTGGACGAAGTCCGGGTCTACAACCGCGCCCTGTCGGCAGACGAAATCAGGCGGCTGTATCAGATGGGGAAATGATAAATAGTTTAAAGCTAAAAGTGCCTGCCCGAAATGCTTCGCATATCGAAGCGGGCGGGCAAAGTTCAAAGTCATAATTTATAATTAAAAATTTATGAATTAACTTTAAACTAGTAACTGCAACTTTAAACTTTTCATTTTGAATTTTTAACTTAAATCAACAAACAGCCACCGGGTGGCTGGGAATGACTATTGCAATAATTGTTTCAAAATGATACAATTAAGAAGTGAAAATGATACAATTATTAAATTATAATAAATGGAAAAATTAACCAAAAGACAGGCCGGTATTGTTGAATATATCAGAAAAAACGGCAGTACCGGCAACCGGGAAATAAAACAATACATTGAAAACTATTTCGGCGCGGTTTCAAGAATTACCGTAATCAGGGAATTAGAAGTTCTCCTCACGTCGGGCCTAATTAAAAAAGAGGGAGATGGCAGGAGCGTCAAATATGCAGAATCGCTTACAAACAAGTTGCTTGCCTATGCCGATCCGGACATATATTTTAAAAAGGGTCCGGATGAAAGAACGGTGGCTTTTGAGCGGTTTAATTTTGAAGTATTCAGAAATTTGCAGGGTATTTTTTCTAAAGAAGAAATATCAGAGTTAGTGAAGATAAATTCCGAGTATCAAAAAAGGATAAAAAAACTCCCACCGGCCATCATCAAAAAAGAAATTGAGCGGCTGACCACGGAATTAAGCTGGAAGTCCTCGCAAATTGAAGGTAACACCTATACGCTCGTAGACACCGAGATTTTGCTCAAAGAGCACAAGGAGGCGAAGGGCCACAAAAAAGCAGAGGCGATAATGATTTTAAATCACAAAGCGGCGCTTGATTATATTTTTTCCAGAACTGACGATTTCAAAGAGATTAGTTTGCGCAAAGTGGAAAACATCCATTCTTTGCTGGTTGGTGGTTTGGGAGTGTCGCGAGGGCTGCGAAAAAATGTAGTCGGCATCATCGGAACCAAATATCGCCCGCTGGATAACGAACATCAGATCAGGGAGGCGATGGAGAAGGCGTTGAAAGCGATCAATAGCTTGAAAGACCCTTTTTCCAAATCACTCGCCGCTATGCTGTTTATTCCATACATCCAGCCGTTTGAAGACGGCAATAAAAGGACGTCGCGTCTTTTGGGCAACGCCCTCTTGGCCGCGCACAATGTCTGCCCGCTTTCTTTTCGCAGTATTAATGAGGGGGACTACAAAAAGGCGGTGATACTTTTTTACGAGCAAAACAGCGCCCGGTTTTTCAAGGAATTGTTTGTCAAGCAGTTCAGGTTTTCCGTAGAAAATTATTTCAGAGGATGATTTGAGGATAGGCGGAGATTAACCCTGTTAGAGACAAGGGTAATTTGGGGTCAAGTCCCATACCAGTTCGCTACGGGATAAATTTTGAATCTTGATTTAGTTATTACCAACAGACTGATTAAATCAATTTTAACTTGACAAATAACTAAATTAGGCATATTATAGTCATATAAATAACTAAATTAGGCATTTTATGTATAATAGATTAATTGAAGCAAGCCTAAAAAAGAACTTTTTTAAGGGAAAGATTATTATAATCGTAGGAGCCAGACAAACCGGAAAAACAACCCTGGCCAAGAAAATTATAGAAAAATTTCCGGCTACGGAAATTCGGTCGTTTAACGGCGATAATCCGGCGGATCGGGAACTTTTAAATGACAGAAGCTTTGAATTTCTTGATAATCTAATCGGCGCAGCCA
>JBAZZL010000059.1:0-3341 GCA_041658785.1 Patescibacteria group bacterium | reverse complement strand
TAATTCAAAGGAATTTAAATAGCAATTGAGTATAATTCTACAAATATGGGTGTTAAAAAGTTTAAAAAATCCGCCGCCGTTCCAAAAGAAACCACCCAAATAATGGCGCAAGCAAACTGTAAAAAAAAGCCGCTGACCAGGGAGAAGCGAAATATATTGTGGTTTAAAGATATTTCAATCAAGGATGTTGGCATTGTGGGAGGAAAGAACGCGTCACTCGGCGAGATGTATTCCAATCTTACTGAAAAGGGTATCATCGTTCCCAATGGATTCGCAGTTACGGCCAATGTTTATTGGTCTTTTTTAAAAGTTGCCGGATTGAATAAAAGAATCAAAAAAGCGATAAAAAATTTAGATGTTAGCGATGTGCGGGAGCTGGCTCGCGTAGGCAAAGAAGTAAGAGAGATGATTTTGGAGCAAGAATTACCTGGTGATATCAAAAAACAGATTATACAGGCCTACCACAAGCTGTCTGACGAAGTCAAGAAAAAAAATACTGCGGTAGCAGTGAGATCAAGCGCCACGGCGGAAGATTTGCCTGACGCCAGCTTTGCCGGCCAGCAGGAAACGTATCTTAATCTGATTGGCGAAGAACAAGTTTTAAAAGGAGTAAAAAAATGCATTGCATCGCTTTTTACCAACCGAGCGATTTCATACCGCGAGGGAGCAGGCTTTGACAATATGGAAGTAGCTCTTTCAGTTACTGTCCAGCAAATGGCGCATGCCGAGCACGGAGCGAGCGGGGTTTTGTTTACTCTGGATACCGAATCAGGCTTTAGGGGGGTGGTGCTTATCAATGCCGCTTATGGCTTGGGTGAATATGTGGTGCAAGGCCGAGTAACTCCGGATCAATATTATGTTTTCAAAGAAGGCGTCAGACAGGGCAAGCAATCGATCATTAGCAAAATTCTGGGAAGCAAGGAAGTAAAATTAATTTACGCGGAAAAAGGCGGCGTCAAGCAGGCAATTGTGAAGCAAAGCGACCGCGACAAGTTCGCCATTGAAGATAAAGATGTTTATAAATTGGCGCAGTGGGCAATGATCATTGAAGATCATTATGGCAAGCCCATGGATATTGAATGGGTGAAAGACGGGCGTAATGGCAAATTATACATTGTTCAGGCCAGACCGGAAACAGTCAAAGCCCGAGCCGACCATAACGTAATTGAGAAGTACCAGCTGAAGCAAGATGGAAAATTGTTGGCAGGCGGCATGGCGATTGGCAACAAAATAGGCGCGGGCAAGGTTCGGATTATTGAAAATCCCAAGCAGATGAGAAATTTTAAACCTGGGGAAGTTTTGGTTACCCGCATTACTGATCCTGACTGGGAGCCGATCATGCGCATTGCCGGAGCGATTGTTACGGAGCAGGGCGGCAAGACGAGCCATGCGGCGATTGTATCGCGCGAGCTGGGGGTGCCGGCGGTGGTGGGCGCAAGCGGCGCGCGAAAAAAATTACACCAAGGCAATGAAGTTACTGTAGACTGCTCCAAAGGAGACGAGGGGCGGGTGCTAAAAGGAATTCTGCCTTTTGAGGTTAAGAAAATCGTGATTAAGGATGTGGGTAAATTGAGAACCAAGATTTCTATGAATATTGGAGATCCGGAGCATGCTTTTGACTTGTCTTTTTTGCCGCACGACGGCGTGGGTCTGGCAAGGCTTGAGTTTATTTTTAGTAATTTTATAAAAATTCATCCTCTGGCCCTGATTCATTATGATAAATTAAAAGATCAAAAAGCCAAGAAGAAAATTAGAGAAATGACCCGCGGTTATGAAGACAAGAAAGAATTTTGCGTTGACAAATTGGCTCAAGGCGTGGCTAGAATTGCCACTGCGTTTTATCCAAAAGAAGTGGTGGTCAGAATGAGCGATTTTAAAACCAACGAATATAGCGCCATGATTGGCGGCAAAGATTTTGAACCGCGCGAAGAAAATCCAATGATTGGCTGGCGCGGAGCAAGCCGCTATTATTCCAAAGAATACCGAGAAGCTTTCAAGTTGGAGTGCGAAGCAGTCAAGCGAGCGCGCAATGATTGGGGACTTGCCAATATAGTGCCAATGATTCCCTTTTGCCGCACACCGGAAGAAGGCGAGAAAGTAGTCGCGCTAATGAAAGAATGGGGTCTGGAACAAGGAAAAAACGGCTTAAAGATTTATGTAATGTGCGAGATTCCATCCAATGTGATTTTGGCCGAAGAGTTTGCCAAGATTTTTGACGGCTTCAGCATCGGATCAAATGATCTGACTCAGCTAACGCTCGCGGTGGACAGGGATTCGGGCATGCTAACCAATTTGGCCGACCCCAATAACCCCGCAGTGAAAAAATTAATCAGCGACGTTATCAAAGTAGCTAAAAAACATAACAAATATATTGGTATTTGCGGCCAGGCGCCTTCGGACTATCCAGAGTTCGCGGAATTTTTGGTGGGCGAGGGGATTGAAAGCATTTCCTTGAATCCGGATACATTAGTGGAAACTCGGCAGCGCATCGCTCAAGTAGAGAAGACGATTGGCAACACGGGCAATAAAAGTAATCCCAAAATTTTGAGTTTAGTGGCGATTTTAGGAATTTTAGGAGCCGGGCTTATTGGCTTGGGAGCCGGTTGCGCCGAAGCGCTGCAGCCTTATAATCAGATTCCGAGAGACACTGCGTCAACGTTAGCGCCTGCGTTGTTGCGGGAGAGCGCGGTTAAGCGGGCGAATGAATTGGTCAAAGAAGCCAGCGATGCTCTGAAGAATAAGATGGTAACTTTGACGGAAAATACGTTTGCTAATTTTACTATTCAGTATCCTGCCAGTTGGTCAGTGGAGCATTGGCAGGGCGGGGTGGCGCTGGCAGATCCAGGAACCGGTGAATTTATCAGCGTGTCAAAACAGTTGCTAGGACATCCGGTAGATCCGAATGCGAAATTAAAAGTTAACGTTGACGGAATTGACAGTTTGCGTTTTGCTGATGTTTTGCCTGAAGATGGAAAGCGGATAGAAGTGATTGAGGTACCGCTTCCCGGCGGCGGAATTTTGGAGATCAATGGTTATGCCGAGAGGTTTGACGAGATTTTAAATAGCTTGAAGTTTAAGAACGACGGCGAGCTTCCTGACCGGCCGATAACGCACTGGGATGTAAGGGAGAAGCGAGCGTGCATCCAGGTGATAACATACGCGCGCCAGTCGGGAAGCGGCAAGTGCCAGATGTTTTCCACGCCTTGCGATGTGCCGGAAGGGTGGACGGTGTGTGATGAGGATGACAGTTGACAGTTGACAGTTGACAGTTGACAGTTGACAGTTGACAGTTGACAGTTGACAGTTGACAGTTGACAGTTGACAGTTGACAGTTGACAGTT
>JBAZZL010000058.1:0-3447 GCA_041658785.1 Patescibacteria group bacterium | reverse complement strand
TCTGACGCGAAACCAAAATCCGCGCCAATTTCAATCACTTTGGCTTGCAGATCTTTTAGAGTTTCCAGTTTTAACGGATTAGCTTCGTGATTGGGGAAATTGCCGTCCGGCTCAATATATAAATACTCAACCTCAATCGGCAGTTGCTCTAAAACTTTTGGCAATACCGCTCCGGCCATGCCATTGCCGCCGTCAACTACAATTTTCATCGGCTTAACGCTTTCTTTTGCCGCCAAAGAAAAAATCCGGGCAATATAATCTGATAAAACATCCTTTTGCGTCAAATTTCCTTTGCCATGGACATTATTAACCGCGTTAAAATCTCTCGTCTTAACCAAATCCCGAATTTCAACCATTCCCGTCTGCCCGCCAATCGGCAACCCATCGCCCATGGTCATTTTAAACCCATTATATTCTGCCGGATTGTGAGAAGCTGTTACCATAATTCCGCCGACATGGTCTGGATAATGCGCGCAAGCAAAATTGAAAACCGGAGTGGAAACCAACCCAATATCCACCGCATCCCCGCCTTCATCAAGAATTCCCCGCATCGCTTGTTTTTGAAATTCAATGCTAGACTCACGCATATCGCGACCGACCACAAACTTGCCATTTCCCTTATTTTTCATAAAAACCACAAACGCTCGACCCAATTTATAGGCTAATTCACTAGACAATTCTCCATTTACCAACCCTCGGATGTCGTATGATTTAAATATATGGTCGGGAAATATCATATTTTGCTAAATTAACTTTGACTTTTGAAGTAAAAATAGTATATAATATAAGCGTAATTTAAGCAATCTAGCAACACGATGCACGAGGCACGCAACACGACTCAATTGGGACAACTTGTCATGAGTCATGCTGCGTGTATCATGCATCGTGAAAATGAGTCATGCTGCGTGTATCATGCATCGTGAAAATGAGTCATGCTGCGTGTATCATGCATCGTGAAAATGAGTCATGCTGCGTGTATCATGCATCGTGATAAAAATATGGATCAACACCACATCCTTGAAAACCTGTCCACCCACCTCAAAAACTCCATTGCTCGAGCCATTTCTTTGGCTACTTCCATGAAACATGCAAAAGTCAGCTTAATCCATCTTCTGTTAGCCCTCCAAGAAGAGCAGGGTTCAATCGCCGCGGACATTTTGACAAAATTCAATCTTGACAAGCAATGCCTGCTTTTCTTTCTTTCAAAAAAACCATTGGCCGACCTGCCGAGAAAAAGCGCGACGCTAGAAGCTATCATCCCAGAATTGGATGCGCCATCCAAACAAACTCTGGAAAGAGCCATGCTCTTGGCTTATGAACGCGAACACAGCTATATTGGCACCGAGCATCTGCTCCACAGCATTTTTTGTTCAAAAGATAGAGACATCGCTGCTATTTTAGAAAATTTAAAAATCTCCAGAAAAAAATTAATAGATCAAATTGAAATTGTATTAAACAGCACTACCCATTTCCCTGACATAGACGAAATATCTGAAACGTTTGAGCAAATACAATCTATTGTTGAACAACAATCCGCGCTTCCTTTGCCCGGAATGTCTGACGCGCCGATTTCTCATATAAAAAAAGGCAATCTGCAAAAAAAAATTAAACAGCCTCCGACTGCCCTGGAAATATTTACCGTAGAATTGACAAACAAGCGCCGGCAGCAAAATATCGACCCGGTTATCGGCAGAGAAAAAGAAATTGAACGACTGATAAATATCTTATGCCGAAGAACAAAAAACAATCCCGTGCTGATTGGCGAGCCCGGAGTGGGCAAGACGGCCATTATCGAAGGCTTGGCAAAAAAAATTGTTGAAAAAGAAGTGCCCGACATTTTGAAGCGCAAAAGGCTTTTCTCTTTGGATCTTACTCTGCTTATTTCCGGAACTATTTACCGAGGAGAATTTGAGGCCAGATTAAAACAATTGATTGATGAATTTACCGCTCAATCAGACTATATTTTGTATATTGACGAACTCCACAATATCATTGGCGCTGGATCAAATTCGGGCGCCATGGACGCGGCCAATATCCTGAAACCTGCCCTGGCGCGCGGACAAATCCACTGCATCGGCGCTACTACTATTGATGAATACAAAAAATACATTTCCAATGATCCAGCGCTGGAGAGGAGATTCCAAGCGATTCAAGTTGGCGAGCCAAGCATTGACGAAACTATCCAAATTCTTGAGGGTGTCAAAAAATACTATGAAGACTTCCATAATACTGCGATTACCAAAGATGCGATTGACGCGGCGGTAATTTTGAGCTCAAAATATATCCATGATTATTTTTTGCCTGACAAAGCCATCGATCTCATTGACGAAGCCGCGTCATCGGTGCGCGTAAGCCAAAAAAACAATCCTGATGCGCAAAAAATTTACTCATTGGAAGATGACTTGCAAGAGTGCCAAGAAAAAAAGGAAGGCGCTATTCATGAAGAGAGATTTGATGATGCCATGCGCTACAAAGAAAAAGAAGAAATTATCTTAAAAAAACTTCAAAAAAAGAGAGACGGACTCCAAAATAGACAAAAAATTAAATCTGAAAGAAGCCGCGTTACCAAAAAAGATGTGGCAAAAATATTAGGATCAAAAATCCAAATAGACCCGGCTATCCTCTTGGCTGACGAATGGGAAAAATTGAAAACACTGCCAGATAGAATAAAAAAGCGCATAGTGGGGCAGGACAGTGTGGTTGAACAGGTGGCGCAGGCTCTTCGCCAAGCTCAGCTTGGCATCAACAAAAGCAAAAGGCCGCTTGCTTCGCTTTTGTTTGCCGGCCCATCAGGCGTAGGCAAGACTGAACTGGCAAAAGTCTTGGCAATTGAACTCTATTTTGACCCAAAAGCTTTGATCAAGCTGGACATGAGCGAGTTTTCCGAGGCTCATGGGGTTTCAAAACTGCTCGGCTCTCCGGCTGGATACGTCGGATACAAAGAACGAAATAAGTTTTTGGAAACTATTCATTCTAGGCCTTATTGTGTTGTGCTATTTGACGAATTTGACAAAGCTCACCCTGATGTAAGAAAACTTCTATTTCAAATTTTGGATGATGGCGAGCTTACCGACAGCGCCGGGAAAAAAATATCATTTCAGCACGCGGTGATAATTTTGACCAGCAACCTTGGCGCGGAATTATACAAAAGTTCCGGCATTGGTTTTGACAATAATCAAAATAAAACAACCGCGGGAGCGAAAAAAGATCTGAAAGAATTGATTATCTCAAAATTGAAAGAGGAATTCGGGTCAGCATTGCTAGGCAGGATAAAAAGCATTTGTATTTTTGAGCCGCTAACACCGGCGCATACGATTCAAATCATTAAAAACCACATTGAACAAATGAGGACGGAATTAGAAAAAAACAAAAATTTCTCTGTCGCGCCAGACATGAAGGCTCTAAAAGCCTTGGCTAATGAAATTTACGACCAGGATACCGGGATAC
>JBAZZL010000057.1:0-3525 GCA_041658785.1 Patescibacteria group bacterium | reverse complement strand
ACATTGCTTTGGGAATCAAAAAAGCCAATTTACAATTTAGAAATCACGCCGGCCATGAGTTGGCGCACTATGCCAAGGCCGCGGTTGATATTGAGTACAATTATCCGGACATGGGGTTCAAAGAATTGGCCGGCATTCACAATCGCGGTGACTGGGATCTGTCGCGCCATGAAAAATTTAGCGGGCAGGAACTTAAGTATTTTGATCAAGAAAAAAATGAAAAATTCACGCCGTATATTATAGAAACATCCGACGGCGCGGATCGGGCGGCGCTGGCGTTTTTATTAGACGCGTACGAAGAAGTGGATACCCGCAGCGGGAAAGAAGATACCAAACATGAAAAAGAGATTGTTTTGCGTTTAGATAAAGATTTAGCGCCAATTAAAGTTGCTATTTTACCTTTATCCAAAAAAGAACCATTGCAGACATTAGCCAAAGAAATTAAAAGAGATTTACAGCGGAGCTGGATGACGCAATATGACGAAACCGGCGCGATTGGCCGGCGCTATCGCCGGCAAGACGAAATCGGCACGCCTTATTGCGTTACCATTGATTTTGAATCGTTGGAAGATAAGCAGGTGACGGTGCGGGATAGGGATACGATGGAGCAGGAGAGGGTGGAGATTGGGGAGTTGAAGGATTATCTTGATAAAAAGCTAGGCAATTAAATTATCATTCATAATGCTAAATTTATAATCCAATCGGAATGTACGAACATTATCAGTTAAAAAACAAGACAGACATTTACCTGGTTCCGCTGAACGACACAAAATCGGTGACAGTTCTTGTCATGCTTCCGGCCGGTTCCAGGCACGAAAGCGAAAAGATGCGGGGCGTTTCGCATTTTATAGAACACATGATGTTCAAAGGCACGAAGAAGCGGGAAAACACCTTGGCGCTAACGCGCGAGATTGACAGACTTGGAGCGGAATACAACGCGTTTACCGGCAAAGAATACACCGGATATTATATCAAAGTGGACGCGGATTTTATTGAAACGGCGCTTGATATTCTTTCTGACATGCTTTTCAATTCAAAATTTGAAGCCAAAGAGATGGAAAAAGAAAAGGCAGTGATAGTTGAAGAGATAAAGATGTATAATGATAATCCATTGATGAATATTGGGAATATTTTTGAAGAGGTGATGTACCAAGGGTGCCCTTTGGGATGGGATATTGCCGGAACCGCGAAACATGTGTTAGAATATACCCGGCAAGATGTTTTGGCTTATCAAAATAAATATTACCAGCCAGGCAATCTGACCGTGGCTTTGGCGGGCGCTGTGAAAAATAATGTAGAGAATTTGATTGAACAATATTTTGGTTCAAAAAGAAATAAAAAAGTAAACCAGCATTTTAGCAAGGCAAATTTTGGATCTGCTGCAAAAAATGAGCGAATCAAAGTGCAGAAAAAGCAGACTGATCAGATCCAATTGATGATTGGTTTTCCCGGGTTCAAATATAATGATAAAAGAAATTATAGTTTTGCCGTTTTGAATACCATTCTGGGCGGATCCATGAGTTCGCGTTTGTTTATTCGCATTCGAGAGAAATTGGGCCTCGCGTACATGATAAGAAGCGGAACAGATAATTATCAAGACACTGGTTATGTGTATGTCCGAGCCGGTTTGGATGCGCGGAATTTAAACAAAGCGATTATTGAAATTAAAAATGAAATTAATAAAATTGTTGAAATTGGAGCGACCAAGCGGGAGTTGGATGATGCCAAGACTCACCTGCGCGGGAGCTTGGTTCTTTCTATGGAGGATTCCAGCGCGCAGGCTAGCTGGTATGTCCGGCAGGCATTGTTTGCTGAAAAAATAGAGTCTCCGGAAGATAAATTAAAAAAAATTGATGAAGTCAGTTTTGACGATATTCAGAAAGCCGCCGGCCAGGTATTTAAAATGGATCGCATGAGGGTGGCGGTGATTGGAGATGTAGAAGTTGATAGCATTGTCTTTTAGTCATTCCGAAGCCGCATTGCGGCTAGAGAATCCCTTAACGCAGGTAATAAATGAGTTGTTGCATATTCACTCGTTAAGGGATTCCCCTCGGCTTCGCTCGGGGCAGGCTCTCGATTTCGTTCACTCCCCCGCATTGTGCGGGGTCGTTCACTTCGCTCGGAATGACAATGCAAAAATTATGAAATACATATTTGGAAATTGGAAAATGTATCTTGATTATAATCAGTCGGTGGATTTAATCAATAAATTATCTCCGGAAATTTTTGATTCCAAAAAGGTTGCTGTCGCGGTTTTTCCAAATGAGCTGGTCTTCGCGCGAGCAGCGGAGGCATTCAGCGGCAGTGTTATTTCTGTTGGCGCGCAAAATGTCAATTGGGCGCCGCTGGGAGCATACACCGGAGCTACTTCCGCCCATCTGTTCAAGCAGGCTGGCGCGGAGTATTCTTTGGTCGGGCACTCGGAGAGGCGTTATATTTTTGGAGAAACGAATGATGATGTCCGGAAAAAAGTTGAAGCATGTTTTGACGCGGGATTAGTTCCGGTTGTTTGCGTTGGCGAGACGGCAGAAGATCTTGAGTCTGGCAAGCGTGAATATAGATTAAAGAAACAAATGATGAAGGTGTTTGAAGGTTTGGATTTAACTCGCAATCGGATCTTGATAGCCTATGAGCCGGTATGGGCCATTAGCGGCAGCGGAGAGGGCCAGCCATGCGCTCCAGCGGATTGTGAAGATGCGCACGGCTGGATAAAAAACGAATTGAAGCAGTACACGGATGCGGATGTCAAAGTGCTCTACGGCGGTAGTGTAAAACCGGACAATGTGTTATCATATCTTTCACTAGAAACAGTTGACGGTGTTTTGGCAGGAGGCGCGTCTACCAAATTTGATTCTCTGATGGCTTTAATTCATTTGGCAGAGCAGTTGTAGACTTCTCGTTTACACTCGGGTATTTGGGTGTTCGAGTGGTTAAATGGTTTAGCGGCCCATGTCTTACAGTATTATTCCATTGATTTTAATACTGCTATCGTTGGCAGTAATTATTGTTATCACTGCCAAAAAATTTCCTCAGCTTGCCATTCTTGATGTTGAAAGCATCCCAGAAGTTAAAGAAGGCATAAAGAAAGATGAGTTTTTGAGAAAAAGAATTGACGAAAAAACGGCAGTATCAATAAAAGATTGGGTAAAGAAATTAGCGCCATTGATTCAAAAATTGAAAGAAATTCAGTTGCGTTTTCGAAAATATGTCGGCAAAGTAGAGAGTGAAGTGCTGAAAAAAACCGAAGAAGATCGAAAAGAAAAAATTAAGAAAATTCCAATTGGCAAAAAGAGAAGCGAGTTAAATTCATTATTTAAACAGGCTGATAAAGAAGTGGAAAATGGAGCTTATGAAAATGCGGAAGAGCTGTATATTTCCGCCATTCGCATCAGTCCGAAGAGCGGGCACGCGTATCGTGGTTTGGGAGAGGTATATCTGAGGCAGGCAAATTTTGAAAATGCGGAAGAGACTTATCAATTTTTGCGCCAGCTTGATCCAAACGATGATGTTACCTACGCAAAGCTC
>JBAZZL010000056.1:0-3526 GCA_041658785.1 Patescibacteria group bacterium | reverse complement strand
CCGATCCGCCTTTTGGGCGGATTAAATTCTAATTATTTTGTTAAGTTTTAGCTATAATTTAACGTTAAGCTACGGGGTATTATACGGAATTTAAATAGCAATTGAGTATATTTCAGTATTTAACCCGCCGGCCGGCGGGTTTGTATTTTTGTCTGATATTTGATACACTAGAATTTGTTCTAATGCCAATTGTATGAATAAACAAAGTCAAAACAAGGAAAAATTAAATATAAATGACGAGAGAGAAATTCGTTTAAAAAAATTGATTGAACTTAGGGCGGTGGGCATTGATCCATATCCGGCCAAATCAGAACGCACCCGCACATTGGCCGAGGCATTTACTGTAAAAACAGGGGGGTCTGTCAAAGTCGCCGGTCGCATAATGTCCAAACGGGAAATGGGCAAGATTATTTTTTGCCATTTGCAGGATGAAAGCGCTCTGATGCAGATTGTTTTTAAACAAGACGAACTGGGAGAAGACCGCTACCGGCTTTTTGAGAAAAAAATTGATTGGGCGGATATTATTGAAGTGGCTGGCGAGCGTTTCGCGACCAAAGCGGGGGAAGAATCAATTTTGGTCAAAGCCTGGAAACTGCTTGCCAAAACGCTTTTGCCTTTGCCGGACAAATTTCATGGTTTGCAAGACGAAGAACTGCGTTTTCGCAAACGTTATCTGGATCTGATAATGAATCCGGAAGTAAAAGATATTTTTTACCGCAAAAGCGTTTTTTGGAGCAGTATGCGCGAATTCATGCTTAAAGAAGGTTTTTTTGAAGTGGAAACGCCGATTTTGGAAACCACTACGGGCGGAGCTGACGCGAATCCTTTTGTCACGCATCACGATGCTTTAGATATTGATTTGTATTTGAGAATTTCCATGGGTGAATTGTGGCAAAAGAGGCTAATGGTGGCTGGATTCGAAAAAACTTTTGAAATCGGCCGGCAGTTTAGAAATGAAGGCATGAGTCGCGAACATTTGCAAGATTACACGCAAATAGAATTTTACTGGGCTTACGCTGATTATGAAAAAGGGATGGATTTAGTCGAAAGACTTTATAAATATGTGGCAAAAAAAACATACGGCGCATTAAAATTTAAAATGGGAAAGTTTGAGGATATTGATTTGAATAAAAAATGGGAAAGATATGATTACTCGACGATTGTTAGAGAAAAAACCGGCGTGGATATTTTGACGGCGAATGAAGATAAAATTAGAATCGCTTTGGATAAATTACAGATTAAGCATGAAAAGCGTGAAACCAAAGGGCGATTGATTGATTCTTTGTGGAAGCATTGCCGCAAGGATTTGGCCGGTCCGGGATTTTTAATCAATACTCCTGTCTTGGTTTCTCCGCTTGCCAAACGGAAAGAAGATAACCACGAATTAACCCAACGTTTCCAGGTCATTTTGGCAGGCAGTGAAGTGGGCAATGGATATTCCGAGCTGAATGATCCGATTGATCAAGCGAACCGTTTCCAAGCACAAGCTGAAATGCGCGAAGCCGGGGATAGAGAGGCGCAAATGCATGATAAAGATTTCGTTGAAGCCCTAGAGCATGGTATGCCGCCCACCTGCGGTTTTGGCGTGTCCGAGAGATTGTTTTCTTTTTTGGAAAACAAGCCGATTCGCGAATGCGTTTTGTTTCCGCTCATGAAACCGAGAATTGACGCGGATGATAAAGAAAAAACAAAAACTGCGGCAACCATCGGCCCGCTCCCGATGTCCCGAGACGAAGCCTGGAAATTAGTTAAAAAATATAATAAAAAACAAGCCAACCTGAATCATTACCTGGAATCAGAAGCGGTAATGCGTAAATTGGCCGAAAGATTAGGCAAAGATATTGAGCTTTGGGGAATGCTCGGGCTTTTACATGATATTGATTGGGAGGAAACCGAAGATGATTCTGTTAACCACCTAACCAAAGCTCCGGAAATGCTAAAGCAGGCGGGATTTGATGATAATTTTATTAATACGGTAATTTCGCATGGATATGGATTTGAATGCGCCGGTCTGCAAAACAAAAAACGCGGCAGTGATGTTGAATACGCTCTGGCCTGCGCTGAAACCGTTACCGGACTCATTTACGCCACCGCCCTAATGCGTCCGGATAAAATCGCCGCTTTGGAAGCAAAATCAGTTAAGAAAAAATTTAAAGACAAAAGTTTTTCTGCCAAAGTTGACCGGGAAGTAATTCGCGAGTGCGAAAAGTTGGGTTTAGAGTTGGATGAATTTTTAAATTTGGCGATTGAGGCAATGCGGGGGATTGCTGGAGAAATTGGGTTATAAATTAATCTCGTCTCCGCCAAATTTGGCGGGTCGGTCGGAATGACAGTATGAAAATCGTAATGATCTTCGGCACATTTGACATTGTCCACTGCGGGCATCTGCACATGTTTAGGGAAGCCAAGGAATATGGCGGCAAACTGATTGCGGTTGTCGGCCGCGACGCCAACGTGGAAAAAGTGAAAGGATTTTTGCCGATACATAATGAAAAAGAAAGATTATTTTTGGTTGAAAATATCAAGCTGGTTGATCAAGCTGTTTTGGGCGATAAAACAGATGTTTATAAAGTGATTGAAAAATTTAAGCCTGACATAATTGCGCTTGGGTATGATCAAAAAATGTATGTGGATGAATTGGCGGAAGCAATTACAAAATTCGGGTTAAAAACCAGAATTGTAAAATTAAAACCGTATCATGAAAACCAATATAAGAGCAGCAAAATAAAAAAATATATTGAGCGGATTGTATGAAAAAAATAAAATATTTTTTGCAAAATCAATACGGCGGTTGGTCATTTGATCATTAATCACTAATTCGTATGCTAGACATAAAATTTATTCGAGAAAACATAGACCTTATAAAAAAAAATTGCCTAAACCGAAAAATAAAAGCGGATGTTGATGAACTATTGCGTTTGGACAACGAACGCCGCGATTTTATTCAGCAGATAGAAGAAATGCGTTCAGAAAAAAATAAAAAATCAAAAGGCAAGCCGACTGATGATGAAATCAGACAGCTTAAAGAAACGGGGGATAAGATAAAACAATTTGAGACAAAATTAAACGAAATTGAACAAAATTATACAAAATTATTATTGCAGGTGCCCAATTTGACTCATCCGCAGTCACCGGTCGGGGGAGAAAAAGATTATAAAGTTATCTTTACGGGAGGGGAGCCGACGAAATTTGATTTTGAACCAAAAGACCACGAAGAATTAATGACTAACTTGGATTTGATTGATTTTGAACGCGGCGCGAAAGTGGCTGGTTCAAAATTTTATTTTGTTAAAAACGATGGCGTTCGTTTGAATCAGGCGTTGATTAACTATGGCATAGATATTGTTGCTAAACATGGCTATACGCTCATGGAAACTCCGGATTTGGCCAAAGATCAAATTCTCCTCGGCATCGGTTATAACCCGAGAGGGCCGGAAGCGCAGCTTTATTCGGTGGAAAATAGCGATTTAAGTTTAGTCGCAACGGCAGAAATAACGGTCGGCGGCTATCACGCGGACGAAGTTTT
>JBAZZL010000055.1:0-3763 GCA_041658785.1 Patescibacteria group bacterium | reverse complement strand
GCAATTTATCTTTAAATTCCGCATAACCGAATTCTTCGCCGTCAGGCAGGCCGACACAACCGCTGCCATCTATACTCGCCTCTGCATATTTATCTCCTCTTGGAAATCCAAAAGATTTGCACGCGTAGGGCAGTCCGTCTTGATTAATATCATCAAAAGCATAATTTCTCAAAAATTCATCACTATTTTTGAAAAAATCAGCTGATAAGTAAGTAGAACCAAACGGCCTTAAAGGCGTGCCTGCCAACAGGGTGTTGTCCAAGAGCTTGTAATTGGAATACTGCCATACTTTGTTGGTAAACGCTTTGTTGGAAGGTTTTTCCGGCTGGAGCGGCCAACGACTGTTGTCGTAAACAAGGCTGAATTCCGTGCATTGTGACTTAAGTTCAACCGCGGCAGCAAGAAAGACGGAATTGTTGTTTGCTAGCTCCGTAAAGTACGACGTTGAATCTGTGTGCTCCTCTAATTCTCCACTAAATCCTCTACTCATAGTCTGATATTGCAATCTGCCGTCAAAGGTGGTAAAAGTAAATGTAATATATGAATCCTGGAGATTAAAAAGCGCCCTATCCGTTTCCGCCGCCTCACTGATTTTCCCATTAGCGCATAAAAGTTCTACCGCCTTCTCCGCCTTATTATTCGCCCTACTATCCATTGCCAAGTAAAAACCATATCTGTTTTGTTGCGCCCCTCTGTTGCACTTGAATGTGTACAGTTTTATTTGTTGACCTTCACCACCGCCAAATAACGGTTTATTCAAATCCCGAGGATATACTACGATGTTTGATCCCTGTCCGGAAGCCGGCGCGCCTTCTATATCGCACTTTTTAATATCATAAATGTCTCCAGCTTGGCCGCAATTATTTTTCTCCAATGCTTCAAAATCAACAAATACATCATCCAGTATCCATGTTCGCATTCGAGAGTTAATATCACGCGGTCTTCCACAAACGATATCATCACAAATAAAAAAAACATCCACATCCGAGGGAATGATAAATGGGGTAAAATATATTTTGCTTATACTCTGCTCCTCAATATCTTCATTCAAAAAGTAATCCACCACTTCTCTGCCACCATCTGGATCAGCATCATCATACAAATATAAATTACGGTATAATCCTAATGAACCGTCCATATGTTGACCATGGTATGCCTGCTCATGAAACTGGCCCCAATAATAAGGATTGCGAACTTGCAAAACAATCGCATTTGGCACTTGAAGTTCATGCCAAAGCCAGAGTTGGACCGCGCTATATATCGCTTTTTGAAAATCAATCGTCGCTTCTTCAGCTGTCAAGTTGATCTCGCTCGGATAACGCAAATTATGCCCTACGCTATCGTTTATTTCCGGATATGTATAAATAAATTGAAACGGAGTTATGTTGTAACTTAGTCTGAGAGGATTTCCTCTAATCTCCGTTACCGGATAAGTTCGCGCATAATTATCCTTAAAATTTCCAAAAGTTCCTCTAGAAGTGCTCAAATGACCTGCATCACTTGAATCTGAATCAAGATCAATAAACATATCACCCTCATACTGCCCGCCGCTAGCTGAATTTGAATCAGTGCAATACGTCTGCCCCGCTATTTTATCTGCTCCACCAGCAGTATTCACCGCATCCACACTCGGATCATACCCGGCCTTTGTATCCCAATCACGGCTCGCGATATTGTCTGCAGACACGTCAATCGGCAGCCAGGTGAGGCAGGCGTACGGATCTTTGCCGGCCAAGAGCGGACGGGACAAATCAGGCTCAAGGCAAAAACCAGTCAGCCCGATATGAGTTTCTCTCTTATTTTCCAGATTGCAAAGCCCGCTGTTTGCGTCCGAGTCGTCGCTACAGCCTTCATTATCAACGCACGGACTTCCTTCTTTACTGCCGCCTACGCAGATTCCCGGCGGTATGCCTGCGGCCACGCTGCTGGGCCAATAATCAATAGCGCCATTTTTGTAGATTACTTTTTTGTAACTGCACGAACAATCTACATCTTTGCCATCTACTGTCTGGCACAGATTGGCGCCGCGAAAGAGCGGATTTGTTTCTTTGAAGTCTGTTCGGCGGCGCGCGTTGTTTGGATTGTCTGATGTTCCTATATTTATATTAAACGGATCTTCGCCAGATTGGGCGGCCGGAATCCATGATTTATTCAATACGACATCCGCGGCATAGGGGCTGTCTTGTTCTGGATGCTGTTTGCAGGAGCCGTAGATAAGCGCGGTAAGAACAGCGCGGATATTTTCTTTTTTGTGAGTATCATTGGTTGAAGAATAATCCGCTCGGAGCGGCATGAACTTGCCGTCAATTGGATAAAAACATCTTTCTCCCAGACAACGTCCGCCATTGTCAAAACCGCACCCATCCCACTCCTGCTTTTGGGCGCAACCAAAATTTTCAAATTCCGGGCGTTCAAAGACGCGTTTGTCAACCTCATGCGCCAGATATTTTGTATTGCCAAATTCAACCTGCAAATCCGAAAAATTACCAAAATCAGGAGAAAAGTATGCCAAGCTTCCGATCTGATACTTATTAAACAATGAATATCCGGAATATTCTTCGTCGTTCCAAGAAACTCCCCGATTGATATATTTTTCTTCGGTGAGAAATAGTTCCAGTTCATCCAGATCATCCACCCATTTGGCGCACTCCAGTCCGGCTGAAGTTTGCTCGCACAAATTATAGTCAGAACAGAGAAAAACATCCGCGCCAGTAGACTCGTGCTTCTCCGCTTCAGAAGATCTGCACGCAAGCCACTTGTTGCACTGGCGGTCGCGGTCTACATTCAATATTATATTGCTATCCAGATCCCCCGCAGCCACAGGGCTCACCATTGAACCCTTGTCAACCGCCGCCCCTTGTTTTCTAGCCTCCGCTTCGCTCAATTTGTAGGTAGCGCGGCTGTCAAATAGCTTGTTTGGATTGTTTATATTGTCAAAAAGCACACATCCCGCCTGCAGGCTCGCTTTGCCACCGCAGTCGCCAATCCGTTTGTTTATTTCATTATCAAATATTACATAATAAGGCTCTCCATCGGGATGCAAATCAGATGTGTCCGCAGGATCAAGCAATTCTGTACAGCTGTTATAAGACGAATCGCATCGGCCTACAAATCCCTGGTACTTGCCCCCGGCCGAAGCGTTGGACCAGATGCCGTAGGCGCCGCCAATTTCCAAATAATCAGAATAACAAGCCGCTAGGCCGTTATCTATGCAGACATCTTCGGAATTATTAGAAATTTTTCTGCAATCCTCGGAAGATTGGCAAGATACGTTTGGATATCTTTGACATTTCCCAACACCTTCTTTGAACCACCCGCTGCGCGTTACACCGCTGTTATCAGCGCCACCCTCTTGATAAACACAAAACTTGTCCCCGGTTAATTCCGGATTTTTGAAATAACTGATGTTGTTGCCGGATGCGTACCGCTCGCAACCAACCAAATCATTTCTGCATAATGTATCCTCATATTTTTCCGGATCATTGAGAAGAAAGGCGGCTTGGTGCTGATACGCGATTGGATTCGCGTCCATTGGCAGATAATGATCCTCAAGCGCTATCTGTTGGCATCCCTTGAATCGCTCCTCGCAACGGAAACTCTGCCGATCAGTGAGGAAAATCGGTTGAGCTAATGAAGTGTCGGCCGGGATAACAACTGTTGACTCATCTACATTATCACTTTCTACAAAAGAATCTAAATCAATATCAGCGGGAAGGATAATTTTTTTCTCAATATAACAACCTAAAGCGCCCTGGGCCACACT
>JBAZZL010000054.1:0-4238 GCA_041658785.1 Patescibacteria group bacterium | reverse complement strand
TGGTCAAGGGTTCGCCCGCCGAGCTTGCTGGCCTCAAGGAAGGCGATATCATTCTGACGATTGACGGCGCCGAGATCGGGCGCGGCAACAATCTTTCAAACCTGCTCCAGACTTTTTCCATCGGCGAGAAAGTATCAATTGATTATTTGCGTGCCGGCGAAAAGAAAGAAGCCGTGATAACAATCGGGGAGCTGAAGTAGGGAAGAGTGTACTTGTAAAATTCAAAAAATTATACAAACCGTCCCGCCCTTTTGGCTTAAACCAAAAGGGCGGGACGGTTTTTGTTTTGACCATTGTTTGTGGTATAATATACACGTCAAATGGGGAAAACTTTTCCCTGATTTTTTGCTATCTTTTGTCATCCTGTGTCATCGCGGAGAGCCCATTCCCCTCTCGGGAGGGGTGCCCGCAGGGCGGGGTGGGTGGTGGATATGGCGTGGCAATCTCGCCCTCCCCGCTGTCATCCCCGCGTAGGCGGGGATCCAGAAACCTAAATCAATAATCAATAAAAATTATGAAAAAAACTCTCCGCGAAATCTATTTCATAACCCTGGATTTTCTCAAAGCCCTTCTAAACAGTAAGAAAAAAGCCGCCATCGCCCTGGGGGCTTTAGCGGTGCTAGCCGTCGGCGCGTACTTTGGCTGGCAGTACTTCAAGCCAAAAGAATACAAGGTCTATGAAGCATTGATTGCCGTTCGCAGCCAAGCCAACTCCGACCCGGTTGAGGACGCTAAAAACTCGCTCAAAGCGGGCGATGTCCTCCTGCTTTTGCCAGAAGGGCATAATTGGTCGCAGACCGAAAGGGCGAGCTATTTAATTTTAAAAATGAATCTGACTGAAGATCAGGCACAAACCCTGGTCGCACCGGAAGAACGCAAAGCAGTGGAACCAAAGCCGGTAACCGAGGAAGAAAAAAAGCAAGCGGCGGAAAGGAAAAAAGCCGAAAGCGATCGGGAGCGGATGGAAACGGTCCGCGCCCGCCGCTACCGTATCAAGCTTGAAGAGCTGGACAAGAATTTTGACCCGAATATCCTATTGGAAAAGCAACCCTATCTGGACAAAATCTATGATTGGAAGATAGTGGAGAAAAAACCGAAGTTATAACATGAACAAAATCAGCCACCCAGTGGCTGAGAATGAAATTCACAAAAATATCATAAAATAATGAAGGATAAAAATCAAAAAATGCAAATTGCAATTTATCAGGCTTTCGGCGACGAGCAAAAAATTCGCGTCAGAATTGAAGACGAGAATGTATGGTTGACGCAAAAATTGATTGCCGAGCTTTTTGCTGTCGATGTCCGTACCGTAAACGAACACTTGAAAAATATATTTAAAGAGCAAGAATTAGCTGAAAATTCAGTTGTCCGGAATTTCCGGATAACTGCCAATGATGGCAAGAGCTACTATACCAATCATTATAATTTAGAAGCAATTTTGGCCGTCGGTTATCGGGTTCGATCGGAACGAGGAACGCAATTCCGCCAATGGGCGACCGAGAGACTGCGAGAATATCTGATTAAGGGCTTTACTATGGATGATGAAAGACTTAGACAGGGCGGGGGGCGAGCGCGTTATTTTCAGGAGTTGTTGCAAAGAGTGCGGGATATCCGGAGCAGTGAGCGGATGTTTTATCAGAAAATCACCGATATTTACTCAACGAGCATTGATTATAAATCAGACGTTGAATTGACGCAAAAATTTTTTGCTACGGTGCAAAATAAAATGCATTATGCCGTTCATGGCCAGACAGCCGCGGAAATTATTGTTAAGCGCGCCAACAGCAAAAAACCATTGATGGGGCTGACGAGTTTTAAAAGTAATTATATTACCACTGATGATATTGTAGTCGCGAAGAATTATTTATCTGAAAAAGAAATTGATCAGCTCAATTTAATTGTTTCGCTCTATATTGACTTTGCGGAACTGCAAGCCGGTAGCGGGCGTTTAATGAAGATGTCTGATTGGATAAAAAAATTAGATGAATTTTTGACTGTTTCAGAAAAAAATTTATTGCATTCGTTCGGCAAAGCGAGCGCAAGGCAAGCGGAAGTTAAAGCGCTGAAAGAATATGATAAATATCGCCAAGAACAAGACAAGAAATATATCTCTGACTTTGACCGTGAAGTGAAAAGGATTTTAGAATCGGATAAAAATAAAAGTAAAAAGAATTTTAAGCAGTTGGGTAAAAATAAGGTGTTGAAATAAATTAAAAAGTTATAAAAAATAAAAATCAAACCAATTGAAATTAAATTAAAATTTTCCCGCCACAGCGGGATCCCGCCAAGGCGGGAAAAATTTAGCCTTTAGCCTTTCCCCAAAGCCCCATGCCAAAGTCCCTCAAAATATTATTTATCAGCTGCCTTTTGGTTGGTGGTTTTTTTGTGGCAAAAACCGCATACGGGGCTACTGAATTCACCTCTATTATCGACCCGGACAATGGGGCGGGAACGGATTATACCAGTTTGAGCGCGTGGGAAGCGGCGGTGCAGAGTGATTTATCTACCTCAACCACCAAAGTTTTTTCGGTTTCCAGCTCCACCGGAGCGATGGCCGATCTGGTGACGGTGCGCGGCGAAACGTCCAACGCTACCGGCACGCTAAAACATCGCGCCTCGTCTACCGGCCAGATTCTGCTGACCGGCATTGTTGGCACCTTCCAGAACGGCGAAAAAGTCTATATCAATGGGGGCTCTACTTCCACCAACTTCGTTATTCTCTCCACTGCCGGCGACTCGGCCATCGCCGTGGCCAGCGTCCGGTCAACGAGCGGTTCGGCAGACGTAACCGCCGTGACGATTGACGGCTGGACGACCTCGGCCACCAACTACATCAAAATCTGGACCGACCCAAGTTTGGGCAACAGGCATAACGGGAAATGGGATGCGGGGAAGTATAGATTAGAAGTTGACTCTGGCGATGGAACTATCAGTATAAGGACAAATGAAAATTATACAATAATCACCGGATTACAAATAGATGGACTACAAAGTTCTGGATATTCGGGTAGTTTAATTAGTACTGACTATCCGGCAGTTGGTATTGTAATAAATAATAATATTTTAAAGAAATCTAATTATAGCGGCATAGTCATCGGCGATTATGTAACGGCTAAACTATATAATAATTTAATTTATGATGACGGAGCAGGAGCCATTTACCTTACAAGTACCGCAAACGTAACGGATAAAGTATATATTTACAACAACACCTTAGTAGACAACGGAACTGGAATTATCGCTGGCTCTGTTGCCAGAGCCGTGGCAAAAAATAACTTAAGTAAAGGGAATACTACTGCTAATTACTCTGGAACTTTCGACAGTACCTCTAATTACAATGCTTCTTCAGATACATCAAGCACTGGAGGAGCTAATGACAAAATTTCTCAAACTTTCGTCTTTGTCGATGAAGCAAATGATGACTTTCATCTCTCTCCCTCCGACACCGCCGCCAAAAATTCCGGAACGAATCTGCAAGCCGACTCAAATCTGTCTTTCTCCCAAGACATCGACGGCTCATACAGAGGAGCAAGCTGGGACATCGGGGCGGATGAGGTGCCGACCGAGTTTGTGAGTACGATTTGTGAAAACATCTCGGCTGGCGGGGGTTGCGCGAATCGCAGTTATGCCACACTCTCTACTTGGGAGTCGGCGGTTGATTCTAATTTGACGGCAAGCGGCACCCGTATTTTCTCCGGCACCGCTTCCGGTACGCTGGCGAGCGGCAATACCGTTACCTTATATAATGGCGCTACCTCCACCGGCATCACCGGTACGATTGTTGCGACAACCACAAGTCAGATACTTATCCAAAATATTATTGGCACCACCTCGCCGGTCAACGTTGCCTCCGGCACTGCGTGGCAGGTAACCGCCGCTAACACCTGGAAAAACTCCGGCACCGCGGACCAGCTCGGCGCCTCGCCTATTGCCGTCGCCAAAATTGACGGCGCCTGGGCGAGTTCGGATGCAACGGCGGTAAGTTTATCTGGCTGGACAACAAACTATGACAATTATATTAAAATCTATACTACACCAACCGCCAGGCATAATGGGAAGTGGGATGATGGGAAGTATAGACTGGAAACTATGAATTCAGCGGCAACTATTAATGCGGCCGCAAGCTATGCTTGGATTGATGGATTGCAACTAAAAACAAGCCATAACGATGGAGGTGACTACAGACAGGCAATTACCGTTACTTCAAATTACATTAAAATCAGCAACAATATTATCAG
>JBAZZL010000053.1:0-4278 GCA_041658785.1 Patescibacteria group bacterium | reverse complement strand
CAATTATATCGTTGCTTTATCGCCGCGCAGGCAAGAAAGCAAACTGTAAAAAGAACGGACTTACGGATACCCGGATAATCCTGATATACGGATACCGCGACAATTCGTCAACTGTCATCAGTAAATCCGGATTATCCGGGAATCCGTAATTTAAGTATGGCATTTTTCATAAAAACAATCAAGCTGGGTTGAGGGTTTTTTTATTTTTTTGTCAAGGGTGGTTGGGGATAAGGTGGGGATTGGATTTTATCGCGTCAGATTTTAGATTGACAGGATCTTGTTTTTTTATTATACTTTACTTTGAATAGTTTGATAAGTTTAGTTTAAATTGAAAAATATGGCAAAGAAAAATTTTCCTTTACTTATTGAGAAAGATGAAGATGGATTTTATGTGGTAGAATGTCCTGTTTTTGATGGTTGTTATTCTCAAGGCCGCACACTTGACGAGGCGCGGCAGAATATTCTTGAAGTGATTGAGTTGTGCTTGGCAGAAAAGAAAAACCGCGAGTTATTTGATGAATATCAGCCGCGCGAGTTAAGTTTTCACTTAATCGCGGTTTAGGATTTTATGACAAAATTACCGCGTCTTTCCGGTAATGAAGCAGTTAAATGTTTTGCTAAGCTTGGCTACCGGGTCGTGAGACAAAAAGGCAGCCATCTTCGTTTACGCTGCCAGCTTGACCAACAAAAGAAGCCGTTAACTATTCCTAGACATAATGAATTAGGAAAGGGTTTGTTGAGGAAATTAATCAGAGATGCTAATTTGACTATTGATGAATTTTTAGAACTTTTTTAAAAGGCAGGAAGTTATGTCTATGGATGCCTTATCTCAAAAGATAAATGTCAAATACTCTGCGGGACACCCAATTAACCTGCCAGACAAATTTGGATTGTGCCATTGCTTTACCCGCGCCTCCTGCTGGTGGTTATCAGAATTTATGCCGTGATGTTAGTTCTAATTTTGCCGACAGCGCCCGCGGCTGTGAACAGGGCTATTTTGAATTCTCGCACAACTACGAATGCGGCGTGAGCGAATTAGCGTTGAGCGGAGTTGGCAAAGCGGTGTCAACCATTGCCAACCAAGATGTCCGGACGCGTCTGCTTCGCATGGGTTTAAGCAGTACCGACAAAGTCTGCGTTTTCAAGCCAAAAGCGCAGGTGACGGATAATTGGGGGTGGTGCAATGGATCAATGGGCGACGCGGCGCATACGCCGAAGGACGAGGGGTACTATGATGATACTTCTGTAGATGGCACCTTAAATTGTTCAGAAGATGATTTACTTTCAGATCCCTGGACTTATTATAAAGGAGAGATTATTGTGGTACCGAGCAGGTGATTTGGAATTGAATAAAATTATACAAAATTGAATGAAATTTAAAAGACAGATAAATCCAAAGGTGATTGATAGTATAAATGGAGTGCTGAATTGAGCCCCGCAGGGCGAAATTCAGCCGTGCATAGGCGTAGAGAGATGGTTGAATTTCGTCCTGCGGGACTCAATTCAACATTCCTAAATTTTCTTTCAACAAAAAATCAATCAAATCTGTTTCTTGGTTGCGGGTATTTGCTGTTTACAAAAAAAATAGGAATAGTTATTTTTCATATTTATTTTTTGTCGATGATAAAGCGCTAATCACCAGAGACGAGCTTTGTAAAGTATTATGCGAAGGCGGGATTCCAGCTCGTCGAGGAAATTTATATGATGTGTTGTATAAGTTAAATATTTTTAGGTCAGCACTTCCTAAATACATACAGAAATTGGCGCACCCCGACTATATGGAAGTTTTTTGTTCAAACGCGGAAAAAGCAAATGCTTGTATGATTCGCATCGAGATGTTAGAAATTTTTGGTGGACGAGAGGCCAGAGCATTTACAAAAATAATTAAAAATTTAAGTAAATTATAATTTAACAGTAATATATATGGCATTAGTAACACTTCTACAGGTTCTCAACGAGGCGACAAAAGGTGGTTATGGCGTCGGCGCATTCAATGTCAATAATATGGAGCAGGTGCAGGCCATTATGGAGGCAGCAAAAGAAACGAATTCCCCAACTATTTTACAAGCGAGCAGGGGGTCGCGGAAGTATGCAAATGATCGTTTTTTGTATCATTTAATGCTTGCCGCTGTTGAGCTTTTTCCAAGCATACCTATCGTTTTGCATCAGGATCATGGAAGTAAGGACTCATGTATATCTGCTATTGAATTGGGTTTTACGAGTGTCATGATTGATGGGTCGCTACTGGAAGATAACAAAACACCCTCGCCGTTTGAATACAATGTTCAAGTAACTCGTGAGGTCGTTGAATACGCCCATGCGCGTGGCGTAACGGTTGAAGGTGAACTTGGATGTATCGGTGGCATTGAAGATGAACACGGTATGAAGGGAAATTTTATGGAGTATTTGACCGATCCCATGCAGGCTGTTGAATTTGTAAAACAAACAGGTGTTGACGCGCTTGCTGTTGCAATCGGAACAAGCCATGGAGCATACAAATTTTCGTCAAAGCCTGATCATCAAGTGCTTGTTATGGATAGAATTATTGAGATTCATAAACGCTTACCAAACACACATCTTGTGATGCATGGATCTTCAAGTGTGCCACAGGAATTACAAGATCTCGTTAATATGTATGGTGGTAAAATTAAACAAACATGGGGTGTACCAATCGCGGAGATACAGCTTGGCATTAAACATGGTGTTCGAAAGATTAATGTTGATACTGATATAAGGTTGGCGATGACTGGAGGAATACGGAAAACATTATCCGAACGTCCCGAGGATTTTGATCCGCGAACATATCTCACGACAGCTCGTAGTATAGCTAAAGATGTTATTGCAAAACGGATGGTTGATTTTGGACAGAGGGGTCACGCGCAGGACTATCAACCCATCTCTCTGTCCGCGATGAAAGAGTGCTATTCTCAACAGAAAGCATATACCAAAGAAACATGACTGATTGGGCAATAGCCGGTAATGACACATATTTGTTTGACTATTATATACTATCTTTACATATGACGCATCGGTTATTTATCCAAGTTAACCCGCCACGCCAGTGCTAAAAAATGAAGTAAAAAAAATTGTCAAAAAGTATGCCGAGATATTGGCTGATAATGGTTTTGTTTTTTCTGGAATCTATCTGTTTGGCTCTTATGCCAAGAGGCTGGCTCGCGCCGACAGCGACATTGATGTGGCTGTTATTGTCAAGAATTTAAATAACAATAATTATTGGAGCAAGAAGACGCTTCTTTGGCGTTTGGCCTCCCAAGCCGACGCGAGGATTGAGCCAGTGTTGATAGATGAACGTGATTTTAAAACAAACGGAACACAAATAGCTTGCGAGGCAAAGAAAGATGGAGAGAGGGTGGTGTAAAAATTGTACTACAACCGCAAGCCCTACTGTGATGTTAGTTCTAATCCCAATTTTCCCCGTGAGCTTGCTGCAGGGTCGTTGTTCGTTAATCGCGGCGGCGGCAGGGAGAGTAAACTCTATCGGTTTGCATAGGTGGGGGCATGTGGATAAGTAGATAGACTTGGTGTTGACAAGGATCGTTAACCGGGGTATACTCTATTTAGGTATCAAGTCGTGATCACATCCGTTAATCGGACCAGTAAAGCCCCGCAAGGGGTTTTTTGTTGTGAACAAATTGTGATATAATATTGTCGGCGGCGACAGGGAGAGTAAATCCCGCCGGTGCGGGACACGTCTTGATACCTCGTTGGTCCGCCTTTGGCGGATGTGGTCCAACTCCACTGCTCTCCGCCGTTCAAACGACTCTCTTAAATTGAAGGTTGTTTGTTTTAAATCCGCTCTTTCCAGATTGGCGCGACCGGGCAATTCATTTCAAAGAAATCGCGCGATTCGCGCATTCTATCCCCATATTTCAGTCTTTTCTATTATTTCTACAAAAAATGTGGTATAATTATGTTGCATCATAATTCAGATATTTTGCGTGATAAATTGCGATATTATGCCGAGATGATTTATGATATACCCCTTCGCCTTATTAATTCCGATTTTGCAAAAATTAAATTCTAATTATTTTGTTAGGTTTTAGCTATAATTTAACGTTAAGCTACGGAGTATTATACGGAATTTAATTAGCAATTGAGTATAAATGACTCATGCCGCATGAAGAAAATTTTTAAACAAAAAATATCTTCAGTTGCCAAAACAGTCTGGTTGCTTTTACCATCAGGCCGGCATTGGCTGATGTTTGGCATTATTTTTATTGCGATAGCAATCTCGGGTTTTTTGCTGTCCGCAGATGC
>JBAZZL010000052.1:0-5668 GCA_041658785.1 Patescibacteria group bacterium | reverse complement strand
TGGCACCCGGCATAAATACGGTCTCTTTCTCTTCGGTTTCTCCTCCATTATAAATAAATTTATAACGGATTTTTGCAATCCAGCGCTTGTTTGGATTTGTCGCTTCGGCAACAAAATCATATCTGTCGCCCGCTCCGCTAAATACCTGCGGGCGCTCTATCGGCAAATTTTCCGCTCGATAAATCGCTTGCAATCGGGTATAATTTTCAAATTCCTGCGTCTGCTGTTTCATCCTGTCAAAATCTTCCCAATAACCAAACGCAAAGTACTCCACCCACCGAAAACCGCTATACCCCGCAGTAACAAGAGACCAAAAAATCAATAGCCCAATTCCAACCTTTCGTAATAAAATTTTATGGCTAACATACCATGTCGCCATTTTTAATTCTCTATAACTCAAATTCTCATCTTGCGCCGGGCCATATTCTGCCGCTTTGTCCCTGTTTTTTTTGATTATTCCGTCTTCTGTCTTGGAATCTGGCTCAAAGGCTAATTTTTTATTATTAAAAATCATAAAAATCTTCAATTATGCATATAGTATACACAAAAATAAAACAATAATAAAGACTTGTTTTCTTATTCGCAGTATGCTATAATTTACTTTAAAATCAGCTAATAATCCAACTTACTCAATTTATGCCAAAAAGACGCGTAACCAAAGGAAGAATCGTCAAAAAAATAATTTCAGCTAAGAAAAAAACAGCCGGGTCAGGCTATAGAGCCGAGCATATTAGCGTGCTTGAAGGGCTTGAGGCAGTCAGAAAAAGGCCAGGAATGTATATTGGCTCCACCGGGCAGCAAGGTCTCCACCACATGATTTGGGAAGTAGTAGACAATGCTTTTGATGAGGCAATGGCCGGTTATTGCACGGACGTAATTATTAGATTGCGTCCTGATCATTGGGTGGAAGTAACGGATAATGGCCGCGGCATTCCTGTTGATATCCATCCAAAAGAAAAAGTCAGCGCTTTGCAGGTTGTTTTGACCAAGCTTCATGCCGGAGGCAAATTTGGCGATGGCGGCTACAAAATTTCCGGCGGATTGCATGGCGTAGGCGTATCAGTAGTAAATGCGTTATCCGATGAAATGAGAGCGGAGGTAGAACGCGATGGAAAAATCTGGATGCAAGAATATCGCCTAGGCAAACCAAAAGCCAAAGTTCGAGCTATTGGTAAAAGCAAAAAAACCAGCACAACTATTGCTTTTCATCCTGATTCATCTGTTTTTGAAACTCTCAATTTTTCTTGGAAGACAATCGTTGATCACCTGCGCCAGCAAGCCTACCTTACCAAAGGCGTGCGCATCAGCATTACGGACGAAAGAACTGCCGAAGAAAAAAAAACTGACCCAACCGCAGGGCCATTTGACATAAATAATTACCAATTCTATTTTGAAGGCGGAATCAAGAGTTATGTCAAACATATCAATAAAAACCGCGAGCCAAAACACGAAAATATTTTTTATGTAGAAAAATCAGAAGGAAACATCATCGTAGAAATTGCTTTGCAATATACAGATGATTACGCTGAATCGCTTCATCCCTTTGCCAACAATATTATCAATCCGGACGGCGGCATGCATGTGGCTGGCTTTAGGGCCGCGCTTACCCGGACTCTAAACACCTATGCGCGCAATAAAAATATTTTGAAAGAAAAAGACGACAATCTTTCTGGAGAAGACGTCCGTGAAGGATTGACTGCCATTATTTCCATAAAAATACCTGAACCTCAATTTGAAGGGCAGACCAAATCAAAATTAGGAAACCCCGAAGTAAAGACCGCTGTCGAAAGTATCTTCGGCGACGCTTTTATGATATTTTTGGAAGAAAATCCGCGTGATGCCGAAGGCATTATCGGCAAATGCGTTCTCGCCGCCAAGGCCCGGAATGCCGCCAAAATTGCCCGTGAATCAGTGCTGCGGAAAGGCGCGCTGGAGGGCTTTACACTGCCCGGAAAGCTGGCGGACTGTTCTTCTAGAAGCGCGGAAGAATCTGAACTATATATTGTAGAGGGTGATTCTGCCGGCGGGTCGGCCAAACAAGGACGCGACCGGAAAACGCAAGCCATACTCCCTCTGCGCGGCAAAGTATTGAATGTCGAACGCGCGCGTATTGATAAAATTTTGACAAACAACGAATTGAAGTCTCTCATTATTGCCATGGGCACAAACGTCGGAGAACAATTTGAGATCGAAAAACTGCGTTATCACAAAATTGTTATCATGACTGATGCTGATGTGGACGGTTCCCATATTAGGACACTGCTTCTCACTCTTTTTTTCCGTTATTTTCCAGACCTAATCTATCAAGGCCACATCTATATTGCCCAACCGCCCCTTTACTCAATCAAAAAAGGCAAAGAAACGGAATGGATTTATAATTTGGAAGCATTGGAGGCGTACAAAAAGAAATATGGAGTAAAAGACTCGGACCTTGAAATAATCGAATCCGAAGGACAAGAGGCGGTGGAAACAGCGGTGGAAGCCGAATCTTCAACAAAAAAAGAAGTTAGGGGCCAGAGGTTAAATGTTCAACGATATAAAGGTCTGGGTGAGATGAATCCAGATCAGCTTTGGGAAACCACCATGAACCCGGAACACCGGATGATGAAGCAAGTAACGATCGATGACGCGGAGAAAGCAAGCGAGATATTTGATATTTTGATGGGAAGCGAGGTGGCGCCGCGTAAAAAATATATTCAAACGCATGCAAAACATGTTGAAAATTTGGATATATAATATTCATGTTTCTGGTATTATACTCTATAAAACTTATCCACTTTCGCAACCTTGACAAAAAAAATATTTTTCTATATAATAAACCTTAGATTAAATCTAAGGCCTAAGGCCTTTTTTTAGACCTTATAAAACACAGATTTGAACCAGTTCCTCCCGCCACTTGTCTAGTCCAAATTTTTTCCTAAAAATAAAAATATATGAAACTTATCAAAAAAATAAAAGACTATCTCAAAGAATCTATCGGCGAGATGAAAAAAGTCGTCTGGCCAACCAAAAAACAGACAACCAACTACTCGCTGATTGTAATCGCAATGAGTTTGGGCACAGCGATATTTTTTGGCATACTTGATTATGCATTCAATATAGGTTTAGAATCAATCATTAGCAACAACAATCCGGCAATCGCCGGCGAAATAGAACAGCCAGGAGAACCAAAAAACGTCCCAGCCGATATTGGTAAAATTGAAGTAGATGAAATAGAAACGACTCCCGCTTATCCGACTAAATCCGCGGAATAAAAATTTTGTATGGCAAAACAAACATTAGATCTCGGCCGCCGTTGGTATGTGCTCCACACCTATAGCGGTTACGAAGAAAATGTAAAACGAAATCTTGAGCAGCGGATAGATTCTTTTGACATGCAAGACAAAATTTTTGGAGTGCTCGTCCCAAAAGAAAAAAAAATTAAAATTAAAAATGGAAAACGCGCGGTAGTGGAGGAAAAAATTTTTCCCGGATATGTCTTGGTGGAGATGGTCGTGACCGATGATTCATGGTATGTGGTGCGCAATACTCCAAATGTAACCGGATTTGTCGGCTCTGGCACCACCCCCACGCCAATTGACCAGAAAGAAGTAGATTCTCTGCAAAAACGCATGGGCATAGAAGACCCCACCCACAAAATTGATCTTGAAGTTGACCAGCCGGTGCGTATTATCGACGGGCCATTCAAAAATTTTGAAGGAAAGATCAGCAACGTTGACGAAGCGCGCGGCAAAGTTAAAGTTTTGGTCAATATGTTTGGGAGAGAAACGCCGGTTGAGCTTGATGCGTTGCAGGTAAAAAAACTCTAAAAGCCTAAAATGCCAAAAAGGCAGGAAAGGCGTTCTTTCCAAGCTTCCAGCCTTTCCAGCATTCTAAGCATTTAAAAACTATGGCAAAAAAATTAGTCACCCAAATCAAATTACAAATCCCAGGAGGAATGGCCAACCCCGCGCCGCCGGTTGGTCCGGCTTTGGGCCAGCATGGTTTGAATATCCAGGACTTTTGCGCAAAGTTCAATAATGCGACAGCCGGCAAACGAGGTGAAATTGTACCGGTTGTAATCAGCGTCTACGAAGACCGGACATTTGACTTTATTACCAAAGTTGCTCCAGCAAGTGAACTGATCAAAAAAGCGGCTGGGATCAAAAAAGGCTCTGGCAACCCTTTGAAGGACAAAGCAGGCAAAATCACCAAAGCCCAAGTAAAGGAAATAGCAAAAGAAAAAATGCCGGATTTGAATGCCAATGACATTGAAGCCGCCATGAAAATTATTGAAGGAACCGCGCGGCAAATGGGAGTGGTGGTGGAATAAATTGGAAACTGGAAATTGGAAACTAGAAATTAATTTCCAGTTTCTCCCGCCACAGCGGGATCCCGCTCGGTGCTGGACAGTTTCTAATTTCCAATTTCTAATTTCCAATCAATAATCAAGCAAATTCCTCCACCAATTCCTCTATATTCACTTTCTCGATTCTCCTATTTACCAAAACGCCTTGCTTCAATACTGCATCCTCCTCATGATACGCCAACTTTTCTTCCTGCCAAAAAATGCCTGTGCCGAGATTGTCGGTTTTTAACGCTTCGCCAAAAGCTTCTTCTCTCGTTTTAAACTTTTTATTTAATTTAAAAATATGTTCCTGATACCATTTCATTGTTTGCGTTTTATTGAAAGTAACGCATGGCTGTAAAATATCTACCAGCGAAAATCCTTTGTGCCGCATGGCTTGAACAATCAAATCAGTAAGCCCGGAAATATCAAAAGAATACCCGCGCGCCGCGAAAGTGGTATGATTGGCGAGCGCCAAGGCCAAAGGATTTAACGCTTCTTCAATCGCTCCTTCAGGTGTGGTTTTCGTAATAGTGCCCTTAATTGTCGTGGGTGAAAATTGTCCAGTAGTCAAGCCGTAAATATAATTATCATGAACAAGAACAGTGATGTCGTGGTTCCCGCGCATTAAATTGATAAAATGATTTCCTCCCTCGCCATACGCCCCGCCATCGCCGATAATCACGAGTACTGGCAAACCATGATTGGCAAGCTTTGCGCCTACGGCTGGCGGAATCGCGCGCCCATGCAGAGAATGAAACATGTAGCATTTTAAGAAATCCGCCGTATTGCCAGAACAACCAATGTCGGCAAAAACCACGAGTTCGTGCGGAGCCAAATCAAGCTTAACCAACGCCTGTTTCAAAGCGGTAAAAATGCCAAAGTTGCCGCAACCAGGACACCACGTGGGACTGATGTTCGTGTTGAATTTTTGGGTTTCGTCGGGCATATCAGATAAAATTATCCACATCTCGCTTGACATTATTGTATATCTCTGACATAATGTAATCAAGAAAAAGGCTTTCGGCCGTGGTTCATATACCACACTTAGCGGGAAGTCCTTTTTTGTTTTTTAGCGCGTTATTTCATTTCTGGAAAAGTTGACATTAGCCATTTTTGATTTTTGCGCTTGTCTTCCTTAACCTGTACATAAAATAGATGGTCGTCTGCCGTGACTCCGGCAAAGCGGTGAAGGATTTCCGTCGGCTTATTGGGATTTTCTTTTGAAGTGGGTTCAAAGCGGGTGTGGCGGAGCAAATCTAACGCGGCCGGGAAATACTTCATCCGCCGCACTCTATCGCGCCAATTTTCTTTTTGAAAAAGATGCGCCCAAAAAGATTC
>JBAZZL010000051.1:0-5746 GCA_041658785.1 Patescibacteria group bacterium | reverse complement strand
TGTATTTTTTAATTTTTCTGGATGCGCCTCTTTTCCAATCACGCAAATACGAATATTTTTGCCAATCTGCGGGGCGGCGAGGCCAATGCCATCTCCGACGTACATAGTTTCAATCATTTCTTTAATTAATTTTTTTGTTTCCGCAGACAATAAAAAATCACGATCTATCTCGGCAGATCGTTGGCGCAAAATTTTGTTGGGGACGGTTATTATTCGTAACATAATCTGAAAGTTTTATCACGTTTTCCAATTCACCTAATTGTCTAATTCACCTAATTCATCTAATAAAATTTCCAATATCCAATTGGTCATTTGTCATTTTATTAGGTGAATTAGACAATTAGGTAATTAGGTGAATTAAAGTACTATTCTCCCTGACTCTCTCATTCTTCTACTCGGCTTCTCATCCATTTTTTTCAAAATTTCTCTCTGTTCCTTTTCCCACTGCCACTTCTCTTCTTTTCCTTTCCATGTCTCTAACCTTTTAGGAACGTCAAAAACTTTTTCCAATTGCCATCTCTCTTTTCCTGACACTGTTTTTTGGCTCCAATAAAGCCAAAATTCGCGCAATAACGACGGCGCGTATTTGTTTCGGAACGACTCCAGCTGTTCTTGCAAATTGCGCGGGTCAAGTATTTTTGTTTGGCGGGGTTTTTGTTTTTTGGGCTGGATATTTAAAAGCAATGCTTCGATTTTCTCAAGCCGTTTAAGTAATTCAGAAAATTGAACGTTGTTCATAAGTTATTACTTACGGATAACGGATAATCCTGATTTACTGATGACAATGCCGCCATATCCGTAAATCAGGATTATCCGTTATCCGTAAGTCTAATTAAAATACAAAATTTCCGACCAGATACCCGACTCCAAACGGCGCTTCGTAAGAGTGGTTTTTGAACACGAAGTTCATATTTTTGATTATTCCCAGCAACAGCAAAAAAGACCTAAAACCGCATTCTTTGGCATTATCAACCAAATCATCATTCATTTGAATAATGCCTGGTATATTATTATTTTCGAGCAATTCAATTAATTTTTTATCAAATATCCCGCCATCTTTGTGGAATCCGCATGGCGCTTCGGTTTTTAGCGCGTGAGACAGGTCGCCGGAAGCGATAACCGCAATTCTTTTGTCAGATTCCATCACTGCCTCTTTTAGCAATTCCCCAAATCGTAAATGTTTTTTTCTGTCCAACGCGCTGTAGCCAATCGGCAGGATTTTTATATCCGGGAGATGCGTTGTCAAAAAATGCAAAGGAACGCAGGCGCCATGGTCCAGATGTTCTTCGCTGATAAGCTGCACCGGAATTTTTTCATCTTTAGCTTTGTGCGCAATTTTTGCTCCCAGATCTGGCGAGCCTTTCCATTCATTTTTGGTTGAAAAATCCCCGAATTGTTCAAATGAAGAGCAAAAGTTTGTGTGCGCGTTTACGGAAAATGCATCCGCGAAAAAAGAGCCATGAGGTGAAATTATCAGGATTATTTGCGGTTTGGCGATATATAAATCTTGTTCAAGAAGATTGAGGGCTTCTTGAGTTTTTTTTACTTTTGCCGCTTCGCCCTTGCCGATATTGGGGATAAGAATCGGCGGATGAGGGGCGATGGCGGAGAATACTAAAGACATATTATTAAAATATTTATTTTTTTACGCGGATTAATTATAGTAAATTAGCATATCGTTCTATGGTTGATTTCTCTAAAAGTTCCGCCGACAGTTTTTTGCAATGATATTACTTCGTGTTCGTCAGCTTTTCCTGATTTATTCATTGTTAACGATTTAACGCATACTACTAACAACGGTGTAGTTTTTAAAACGCCAATTATTTCAAGGTGTTTACCGATTTTAGGAGGGTTTCCAATCACTGCGCCTGAAGGCATGGATGTGTCCTTGGCGCCGCTGTCTTGACGAAAGGGAATTCTGACATATTCAAATCTTGCTCCGTCCGGGCTAAAAACGGCTAACTAAAATTTTACTACAATCAAAAATTGGCCAGCGTCCATTTGGCCAACGCTTCGGGCTCATTGAAACGATGTTCATAATCTGGATTTCCCATGGTTATTATCACAAATTTTTTTCCGTCTGCCAGCCTTTGTATCAGCATGGCCAGCCCCGCGCCGGCTTCGTCAAGATAAGCGGTCTTACTGGCAAGTATAGTAAACCCCAAATCAGATTTATTTACAAGATCATTGCTATTATTGTCAAAGTGGTCAGGCATTCCGTCTTTATCCAATACCTCGCTGTATTTATAATCCTTTTTGGCTAAATAATTTTTTAGGTTGGAATTATTCATTGATTGCGTAAAAATTGTTAAGAATTCACCGGCGGTTGTTTTGTTGGAGAGGCCGGCGCCGGCAACGTCAGTAAACATTGTTTTATTCAAGCCCCAGGATAGCGCTTGGCTGTTCATTCTGCCAATGAAAGCATTTTCATTTGTATCTACGCTGATGGCCAGCATCCGGGCTGGCGTGTTTAGAGAAGATACCAACATTGCATCCATTAGATCTCTATTGCGAATCATTTCTCCGTCAACCACCCGGTATCGGTCATACTCCGCGCGGTGTTTTGCTTCGCTGAAGGTGTTGATTCGCGATAAATTAATTCCTTCGGTTAGTAGGCGAAATCCGGTCATAACTTTGGCAAATGACGCCATTGGACGCACGATGTCAATATTTTTGCCAGCCAGCGCTTGTCCAGTCGCGTAATCGGCCGCCAGATAGACATCCACATCGGTTTCAAAAATCGGGCCAGTATAAACAGCGCTATCTTCCGGGGTTTTAATCATTTTTCCTTCTGTCGCCGTTTCTTCTTCAACATTTGATTCATTTGCGCCAGCCACTTGAACATTTCTATTCAAATATACTGCCTGGCCGTTTTTGTGCGCCATTCCGGCGAATTGGTTTGTCCAGATAATATTTGCCCAGTTGTAACCCAGTCCGTTAAATACATCTTCTGACGCAATATGCCGCTTCTCGCCGTTTTCAATGACATAAATTTTGTTTGAACCTTCAATGCCAATGATAGTTCCATCCTTGAAGAGAATCGGACTGCCTTGTGTTAAGTCCTTTAATTCAGCGATGGCGACTTTCTCTTCAGCAAATAATGAAAGGGCGGCGCGGGCTATTTTTTCATCATAAATGGAATAGTATGTATCGTTTTTGATAAAATACAGAGAATTATTTTCTTTTGCTCTAACCAATCTGCCCAATGGAGCTTTTGTATCCGCGGTAATCATTGCTCCCGACGGGTAATCAGCCAAGTCGGACGGAGTTACTTCAATAATTTCATCCGGATGATAGCCCAATTGGCGCACAACCTCATGATTTTGAAACGGCCGGAGCGTGTCATAATCCAAAAGATAATAATTGTCAGCGCTTTTTATAATAGAATAATTCGGCAGAGTAATAGAATTTCCAAGTTCATATCGCGCCAATTCAGAAGAGGGAATCGCGAGAATAAGTTTTGGATCAAAACGGGTGATTAACGCGCTCATACTTTTGATCAGCCGTTTTTTTCCGCCCTGAATAAGATAAACATTTGGGTTGTCCGCGATTTTTACAAGGGTGCCGTCTGGATATATTTGTTCAAACCATTTTTGCCAGAGCGTCCAGAAATTTTGATTGCCTTCGATGTGCGGCGTGTAAGTATAAAGAAACGCGGTCGCCAGTGTGGCCGGTCTTACGCGCGTGTTGTCAATCGTGTATAGTTCGCCTGTTTTTTTTATAAATGATTCATTTGAAACATTATCATAGTACCAGCGCATAATTCCGGCGGCGCTGTCTACCTGCTTGCCAAAACCTTTATTTCTTAGATAAACATCGCAGGACCAGCCGCAACCGTCGGTAATGCCATATCCCGCCGCTCCGTCTAGCTGTTTTTGCGATGGATTTGGATCGGTAACCAAACTTTGTTCTTTTTGCAGTTTTACCAGCAAGTATTTTGGGTTTATTTTATATTCTTGCGCCGCGCGGTAGATAATGTCCGCCGCGGTTCGCCGCACTCCGTCTTTATCTTCAATTCTTAGCCGAGAAAGATAACCGCCATTATCAACCAAAAATACCTGAATGTCCGTCTGATCCGCGCTTTGCCAGTCTTGCAGCTCTTCATCTGACAGTATGTAATTGGGATTAAATTCATTTTCATTATTGACGGCAAAAAGCAAACCTGGTTGCAACAGGCCGATTGCGAGTATTGTAACCATGGCCTTTTTGGAGAGCGGGCGCATAGCGTTGGTAGTATAACATATCACGAGTTACCAGTCATGTATCATGGAAATGAGACATTACTGCTTCGTAATTCAAAGTAATAGACAAATGGTTCGATCGCAAACAGAAAACCGCCTCTTTCGAGACGGCCACTGTGGACCCGACGGGAATTGCACCCGCATACCTAGAGTATCAATCTAGAGTGTTACTATTACACCACGGGCCCCTTGGGTCCGGCGGATATTATACGACAAAAAAAGTCCTTTTTCAAGGACTCTTTTCGTGATACTCTAGTTTGAGATGCAATCCGTGATGCACGGATGACACTCTAGATTCAAAGGAAGTATACCACCTTACAAACCGCTTCGTCAAGATAGTTTATGCACACCCTCTAAAAACCCTTCCCGCTCACATCCAACAGATGTTGAAAATGAAAGGGAAGGGTGCTGGAAGGTGGGTTGTTGCCGTGTCCAGCGTCACGGGGTGGCGGCGGGCGCCTTTTACACTTTGTCGCTCCAGGGATCGTCCAAGATCGTTGCGTCGTCTTGGTCATCGAGGAAGTAGCAGTACGGGTCAACGGAGAGCTCGCTGGCTGGAGATTTGTATTCGATCAGCGCTTGCACCTTGGCCACCGGGAGCTTGAACTCCCCATCAACGGGCGTCCCCTCGATGAGCAGGCCGGTGGATCCGTTGTATCGGCTGATCGTGTCCAGTAGGATTCTCACGATGTGGCGGCGGTTACTACTGTCAGACGTGACTTCTATCTCAAGCGGCGTCTGTTCTTTGGCGAGCAACATCACCAGCAGATCCAGCCGATCCGGTATTCCCTTCTTTGCAATCCTATGTTCCATGATTCCCTCTCTTTAACGTCCGCGCGCCGGCGGACAATTGCTCCTCTCCTCTATCAAAGAGGCCTTTATATTTAACATATTTGTCAGTTAATTGTCAATAGGAGACGTATCACGACGCACGATTCTTCGCCGGCTCCATAGTCCCCGACACAAGGGGCTATGGAGCCAAGTTGCGCAGGTCGGGCGGCGAAGCAGGTTGGCTCCATGGCCCTGTGGGGACTATGGAGCCGGCGAATACATGGTATACGTTACAAGTTACACGATTATTTGCCTAAATCACGATAATTTGTTATTATTTTATCAGTATGATTGGAACACTTTACATTGTGGCCACGCCAATCGGCAATCTCGCTGATATTACTTTTCGCGCCATAGAGACGTTGAAGTCGGTTGATTTGATACTCTGCGAAGACACGCGGGTTACCGCGAAACTTTTGGCGCGTTATGATATTAAAAAACCGCTCATGAGTTATCATCAACATAGCAAGAGTAATAAAGTTGATTGGATTATTGGTTTATTGGGGGAGGGAAAAAGTTTGGCATTAGTTACTGACGCCGGGACGCCGGGGATTTCCGATCCGGGTAATATATTGATTAGCGAGTTGGGCAAGGGTAAGGATGCCGGAATTGAGATTTTTCCTGTTCCTGGTGTTAGCGCTGTAACGACAGCGTTATCTATAAGCGGACTTCCA
>JBAZZL010000050.1:0-5755 GCA_041658785.1 Patescibacteria group bacterium | reverse complement strand
TCAACATGAAGTAGATCATTTGGATGGAATTTTGTTTATTGATAAGGCGAAAGGGGTTTATATGACTGAATAATAGAACACGGATCCAACGAATTAAACGAATTTAAACGGATTATAAAACAGTGTAACAATGAAACAATTTAACAATGGGACAATCAAAACCGCCTTCTTCGGCACCCACGACTTCGCTGCCACAATTCTGCAAGCGATGATTAATGATCCACAAATTTCCGTTGACCTCGTCATCACCCAACCAGATAAACCCACCGGCCGCTCTAGAAAGCTACAACCGCCACCTATTAAAACTATCGCCCTACAACACAATATTAAAATTGCACAACCTACTGATCTAAAATCTTATGCCTTAAATCTTATGCCGTACGCCCTCGGCGTTACAGCTCAATACGGCCTAATCATCCCCCAAACAATCTTCAACGCCCCTAAATATGGTACGCTCAATGTTCACGCCTCGCTTTTACCAAAATACCGCGGCGCCTCCCCTATCCAATCGGCGCTGATGAACGGTGAAACTGAAACCGGCGTTACAATAATGAAAATGGACGCTGGATTGGATACCGGCCCCATAATTCTTCAAAAAACAATTGCGATTGATCCGGACGAAACTTATCCTGAATTGGAAAAGAAACTCGTCAAAATCGGCTCCGCAGCGCTTTTGGAAGCTGTTCCCAAATATATCTCCGGAGAATTACCGCTGACTCCGCAAGACAACAGCCAAGCGACCGTTTGCAAACAACTGACGCGCGAGGATGGAAAAGTTGACTGGCGCAAATCAGCGCGAGAAATCTACAATCAATACCGCGGACTGACCCCATGGCCAGGGATATGGACTATCTGGAACGGAAAGCGACTGAAGTTGTTAGCTGTAAAGGCGCAAGATTTTGCGCCTCCACAACATACACCCCCACAACATACTCCTCCACAACATACTCCTGATACTCCTGGCAAAGTGTCAGTGGAAAATGATAAAATATACATCGGTTGCGGCGGAAGCGCGATTGAGGTGATGGACCTGCAGCTGGAAGGAAAAAAAACAATGAACGTAAAAAATTTCCTGAATGGTTTTGCCAAAATAAAAAACGCGGAATTACAATAAATTGCAGAAAATCAAACGGAATTATACAGAATTAATTTTGTTAAATTTGTATAATTTTTTGTAATTTTCTTTAATTTATTTTAGTTTGTACCATCACTCATGCAACAAAGATTAACCGCACACTCCATTTTTCTTCACTGGCAAACGCCGGTGTTATTGACGATCTTCTTCGCGATTCGTCTACTGTCGTTTTTCATCGCCAGCCATCCGATTATTCAGGCGGCGCTGGTTTTTGTTCTGCTCATGATTTTGGGAATCGCGTATTTCAAAAATCCGCATTGGGCGTTTTATTTAGTGATTGGTGAATTATTTTTGGGCGGAGCGGGACATTATTTGGAATTTATCAATCTTTCTGTCCGTACTCTCGTTATCGCCACGTTTCTTGTTCTCTGGACACTCCATACCATAAACGACGAGCGTCTGGGACGGAATATCCGTATCAATCGGAAACTGAATATCGCCTTATTAATTTTTTATTTCCTGTTGATCGCGTCTGCGGTAAATGGCATCCGCCATGACCACGCGTTAACAAACATTATTCAAGACTTAATGCCGTTCCTTTATTTACCGCTTATTTTCCCCGCGTATCAACTGCTTGCCAAACAAGAAACGCAAGAGTATTTCGTTCGTTTAGTAATTGTTTTTCTCATCGGCTCAGCGATTTTTTCGGTGTTTACTTTCGTTTTGTTTGGCAGCGGAATCGCGGAATTGCAAGGGCCATTTTACCAGTGGTTCCGCGATGTGTCTATGGGAAAAATCACGGCGATGGGCAATAATTTTTTCCGCGTTGTCCTGCCCGAACACCTGCTTATTACTCCCATCATTCTCGTGATCTCATCACTTTTGATGCGCAATGAAAAGCACCACAAAATGTGGCGTCTGCTGTTGTTTTTGGCAGCCGCTATTTTGGTTCTCAATTTTTCGCGCGGCTACTTTCTGGCTTTATTCGCGGGTCTTTTGATCCTTAAATACAAACACCAGTGGCGCCGCTGGTTTATCATTTCCGCGACCACGATCGGCCTTGTCGTTTTGATTTTCACCAGTTTCGCGATATTCGCCTCGGGCGGCAAAACGTTCGGCTGGGAATTGCTAGGAGTGCGCGTTGTTAGTTTAACCGCCCCGCAAATTGAAGTAAGCGCGGCGACCAGGATGATGGTTCTGCCCGCTATTTTGGAAATTATTAAAGATAATCCGATTGCGGGCGTCGGACTGGGCGCGACCGTTACCTTCATGAACACCCTCACCTACGAAATAATCACCACCCGCCATTTTGACTGGGGTTATCTGGAAATGCTCGCCGAACTCGGCGTCTTTGGCGCGCTTGCCCTGCTCTCTCTCTACCTCTTTACCGCGGTGAAACTGAACAAAAAAATAAATCACGCCAGCGATTGGCATGATTTTTATGTTGGACTTTTGGCGAGCACCTTCGCCATGCTCGTAATCAATATCACCTCTCCAGCCTTATTTCATGTGTTCGGAATAATATTTCTTGTTTTGGCAATCGCGATTGCGGCGAAGCCAATAGATATTTTTGAACGGCTGATTACTTTATTATATAGAATTTTTAACCGTATTAAGAAAGGCGGCAAAGAGCTACTGGTTCACAGGTAGGGATATTATGGGTGTAAAACATACTAAAACGGAATGTTATGCGAACAAAGTTCGTATATAAACGAGTTAGCTGAAATATGCTTTTCCTTTTACGGGCTGTCGCTCGTCCACTTTTCCACAAGGCCAATTTCTTTTTTCTTTTTGAAAGAGGGGGAATATGGTGTTTTCTCCGCTTCTCTCCGAAAACAATTTTTGATAAAGTATAAAAAACTAGCATATGAGCAACATAAAGAAAAATCTATTAACTTGGCTGGGGCTAACTGCAGTCGGCTTCTTTATTTTTGGTATACCGGTTTTGCTATTTTTAATACGCTCCGACAACCTACTTTTATTTAGTTCAAAAATAGGATTATTTTTAGGCAAACTATCCTTTTTGCTCATTTTTATCTACATCATTTTATCGTTTGCTCTCTTTTTAATTGTGGCGCTGTTCAAACAGCTTGATCGCAAAAAAGTTTTAATCGGTTGGTTGATCGTCATGTTTCTGAGCTGGGGCATTCCCAATATCATTTATAGGGAAATTTATATCAAGAATGATCAATTAAACCTAGGCCCAAATCCGTTTAATCAAAATGAGATAATGAAGCCAACCATGCATACATTATTTTGGGAGCCTGAATTTTGGATGAGCAAAGATAAAAGAATCGCAAAACTTACAAATGAAAGAAACGAGAATGATCGAAGATCCAGACTCATTAAACACGTAGATGAACCTGAGCCATTGGATATAAGTGAAGAGTTGGCAATAAAAGCTTTTGGCGTGCCAGCACAAAAACGCCAAATTGAGAATGGATTTGAGGAGTGGGTTTATTATCCATGGACAAACCATAAGGACTGGGCTCTTTCTGTATATTTTAAAGATGGAAAACTCTGGAGCATTGGGGAAATATTAGACGAAGAAGAAAGAGAAGAATTACTTAATCAAAAATAGTATGAAAACAGGGCCAAAAATTTTAGTGATAATTTTAGGCACAATAGTGTTTGGATTGTTGCTTATATTTTCGTTGCCTTTGGCGCAAAAGTTATTTCATCTCACTTATTATTGCGTTCCTGAAAAAGTCTTTCTAGAGGAGAATCGAGAATGGCAAAAGAGTTGGCACAGTGGTAGCGACCAAGAATGCAAAGAAGATGAAATTAAAAAGCAATTTCTAAAATATACTTTATTTAAAAAGGATACGCCTTTTGTGGTTGGTGATGTGATAGCTTACAAACAAAACGGCAAATTTTTTAACAAAACATTCGGCAGAATTGAAAAAGTCAACACACTTGACGAAGGTTGGTCGTACGAAGTATTAACCGTGTCGGGTGGTCAGGTGTTTATCGAAAAGGTTATGCACGATTGGATCTTTGCCAGAGATTAAAAAGGAGTTGGCGGGGCGCAATTCACCCTCTAACCCCCTCTTGCACCCCACCAACATTGAAAAAAGAAATTGACCTTGCGAAAAAGTGATTTTCTTTCAGAAAATAAAAGGAAAAGCATACATCATTTAACACCGTGTATGAGGTTCGCTCTCTTTCGAGAGAGCTCACCCAAATTGCTCCTTCCAGTCGCAACTTCTCATACACGGGAACATTATACGCCATAATAAAAAGCCGATTGTGATTTGACACAATGATTTTGGCAATTTATTTTGGCAGGTCGATATAACACAATTTAATTAAACTTAACAAAAAACTATGACACCAAGAGATTTTAGAGGACCCACCCTTGAAGAAATGGGAATACAACCAGAAGAAGGACAGGAGAATGCGTACGAAAGCTTTAAAAGGGAGCTTTTGGCACAAGGAAGATGGGATTATGGAGAAGAAAACAAAAGGAGAGAAGAAATAGCCAAAAGAATCGGTGCTACCGGTTCACTCTGGGAACAAAGCCAGCAAATAGACAGGGAAGTGGACAACCAATTAAACAGAATGGCACAAAAAATCGAACATTATCTAGATGGTTCGACAAATCCTAAGGAATTTGATGATAGAATGGAAGAAATAATAGAAATTATTAGAGACGAAAGATTTAAAAATGATGATGAAAGCGCTGGTGGATTTATACCAAGACTACTAACCAGACTCCTACGTCAAAAAAAATTCATGAAAAAATAAATTGCCAAAATCATTAACGAATCGGCTTTTTATTACAGCGTACAACAACGCATATCTGGCTACAGGAAATTGACATTATTAGAATCCTCAAGGAGTGTCAATTTCCCTCCGCCCAAATTTTCATCCCTTAGTTTTGATGAAGGTTTAGGCGGAGATAATTAAACAAGCATTGTCTGAAATTAAAAGTTTATCCTGCTGAGTCGGGATGAAAACTTCAGATGATGCGTAAACGTTATACGCCATAATAAAAAGCCGATTGTGAAATTTGAATAATAATTTTGGCAATTTATTGTGGTGAGGTCGAGATAACTTAGAACGCTTACAAACCTTAATCACACTCATACTATGGAAGTAAAAAAAGAAGGAGAGTCAACCAAGGAGCCAGAAGTAAAGAATTACGAAGAAGTAAAGAATTACGAAGAAGTAATATTGGAGCTTAGATTTTTCCACGGTTTGTACGCTGCTACTCAACAAGGAAGATTCACGAGCACTGATGTTAACGAAGCGATCGCGGCCCTAAAAAGAGGTGAAACTGAAAAAGCGGCAAGCATCTTAGAACTAGGGGCTTCCGGTGCAGAAAATGTTATCAAGGATCTACAACAAAGAATTGAGGAATGGCGCCAAATGAGAGACTCTTTAAGAGCAAAACAAAACAAATAAATTGCCAAAATTCTTAATTAAAGTTGAGCGGCTTTTTATTACGCTCGCCAGCCCTCCCTTCGGGTCGGGACGTTGCACTCTGGCTCGGGGCTTCGCCCGCGTATAACAGCGGCTAAACGGCTTCGCTCCTTGCAGTCGCTCCGCCAATATTTGCTGGCGGTAGCGCACTTCGTGCGATATTATACCGCCAGCAAACATCGTTTAGCCGCGAACGCACTAGTGTTGCGTTAAAAATACCGTAAATCTAGCTGTTTTTGCAAACTGTTTTCAGAT
>JBAZZL010000049.1:0-6190 GCA_041658785.1 Patescibacteria group bacterium | reverse complement strand
ATTGAACGTCGCAGTGAAATTCGGCTGGCAAATCAGCAAAAGGGTCAAATTTCTCCGCCGATTGGCGGATCAATTTGACACTCCACCTATTGTACAAGTGTGGCGTTAGATTCTGGAGTCAAACTAATCAATTATTGCCTCATTATTTCTTCGGCCATCTGATTCGCCGCCTCATTGGCAGGAAGCTTTTCCAACCGGCTGCGTTTGAATATGATACCAAGCCTGCCGTCTACTTCCTTCAATTGATCTATAATTCTTTCTTTATTGTGTTTCTTGTTTAAAAATTCGTCAACCACGCTAATTAATCCGCCGCAATTAGCGACATAATCCGGAGCATATATTATATTTTTCTCAAAAAGCGCGTATCCCGCTTTTCCTCCGTTTAATTGGTTATTGGCCGCGCCAGCTATTCCTTTACATTTAAATTCGTCTATCGCTCTTTCATTTATAACGTGGCTCAACGCGCACGGACAAAATACATCCACCTCTTGTTTATGGATATCAGAAGGATCAACCACTTCAACCGCGGGAAATTTATCAATGGCCTCTTCTATAATCCGGCCATCAATATCGGAAATAAAAATTTTACTTGCTTGATCATAAAGCAATCCCAGCAACGCCCCGCCTGTCTTCCCCACGCCCTGAATAGCAAATCGCCTGCCGCCAATTTCGCTAGAACCGTTTACCTGGCCCAACACTGATTTAATCGCGTACAATACTCCCAGAGCGGTGTAATAGCCTGCATCTGTATTGACACCAATGACATGGGGGCTTTCGGAAGCCATAATATCCAAATCGCGCTGAACCACTCCCACATCAGATCCGGTGATAAACGCGCCATTTAAATCATTGACTGCCTTAATATAAACTTTAAACAATTTGCTTCTGTTATCTATGGCCTTTCGGTTCCTCATTATTACCGCCTTTGCCCCGCCGTAAGGCAGTCCGGCGATTGCTGATTTGTATGACATTAGGCGTGATAGCCGCAGAGCGTCACGCAAGGCATTCTCCTCGCTATCATATTTCCAAAAACGGGTAGCCCCCAATGACGGATGGCTGTTGCGTTTCCTATGAATAGCGATAAAACCAATCAATCCAACATCTGATTCCTCCATTTTGTAAACTTCTTCATGCCCGTCAAATTCTGGTAAATCTACCAGTCTGGCGGCAGCTATTCTTTCTATTTCTACAGACATAAAATTTATATTATAAAAAAATTAAGTTTCTCTGCCACTAAGTCAAAAATTCATATTCCCTACATCTCCTCCACCACTTCAATTCCCAATAAATTCAGCCCTTTTTCCATTACTTGCGCGACCATTCCAATCAACTTTAATCTAAATGCCCTGACTTCTTCTTCCTCTGCCTGCAAAACCGGACAAGCGTGATAAAAAGTATTGAATAATTGGGCTAGATCAAACAAATATTTGGCGATTTTGGATGGATCATACTGTTCTGCGGCCGTTTGGGTAACTTCGGGATACTTTGCTAATTGAAGCAACAACTGTTTCTCCTCGCTCGCAATCTGAAATCTGAAATCTGAAATCTGAAATCCTTTGCTTCTTGTAACTTGTTTTGCTTTGCGAAGGATTGATTTAATTCTAGCGACAATATACAAAAGATACGGCCCGCTGTCGCCGGTTAAACTAACCGATTCTTCAAAATCAAACGCCACGTCTTTGGTCGCTTCCACCTTGAGCAGGGCGTATTTGAGCGCGGCCACGCTTACTTTGTTCTGCACACCAGCTTTATCTTTAACTCCAGCTTCCTTCATTATCTCCCCTACTCTTTTTTCTATAAAATCAACCAGAGCATCGCCAGTTATAATGTTTCCCGTGCGCGAGCTCATTTTCTGCTGGCCTTTTAGCTGCAAAAATCCGCCGGGCAGATGATATTCTTTTCCTTTGGATTTCGACAAGACCTTTTCCAAAGCGTTAATCAACACTTTGAAATAATCGGCTTGTTCTTTGCCCACGACGTGCAAAACCAGGTCCGGCTGGAAATCCGCGAAATGCTTTTCCGCGAGCGCCAGATCTTTCGCTTCGTAAGTGGGGAAGCCCTTGCTGTTTACAAACACGCGGTCATGCAGGCCGTATTTACTGCCTTCGTAAATAATCGCCCCGTCGCTTTCTTTAAAAACGCCCTTTGCTTTAAATTGATTAACTAAATCCACGCCTCTTTTGGTTACTTCCGATTCAAAATAGAGGCGGTCAAAACTGCTCCCCAATTTTTTATAAATCTGATCAAAATATGCCAAACTCCACCGTCTCGCTGTTTTGTAAACGGCTTGAATTTCCGGCGCTTGGTTATACACTTTATCGTTATATTCATAAATCTCCGCTTTTCCCGCCTCGCTCTCTTCAAAATGCTGGGCGCCATGGGCATAGGCCTGGCCTAAAAACTCCACTCTTTGCCTAATGTCTTTTTCTTTTTTCATCTTTTCAAACCGTTCTAGCCAGTCAAAAATTCCCCACAATGATTTGGCGACATGCATGCCCACGTCTCCCTGATAATTGATTCTGATGATTTTATAACCGGCATTTTCCAAAATCCGGGCAATCGCCTCTCCGGTTACCAAGTTTTTCAAATGGCCCAGGTGAAATGCCTTAAGCGGATTGGGACAGCCAAATTCCACCAGATACTTTTTCCCTTTGCCGATTTTGTGTTTGCCAAAATCTTGGTTGATTTCTTTCAACACGAGCTTCGCGAGTTCAGCGGGATTGAGATAAAAATTAACATAGGGTCCTACCGCTTTCACCTCGTCAATAATCTTATAATCTTTTAATCTTTTAATCTTTCGTAGAAGTTCCCCTGCCGCTTCCTTCGGATTACTCCCGTTCTTCTTTGCCAAATCAAAACACGCAAAACTAAAATCCCCCATCTTCGGATCAGGTGGTGTTGTTAACTCAATCTCGCCTTTCACTCCGGCTTTTTTGAGTATGTTTGTAATTTGTTTCTTTATTTCTACAATCATACGTCAAATAGATACACGGATTCAACGGATTAAACGGATATGAACGGATTTACAATATTCGGATATTCGTAGATTAGGATAGTATTTGTAAATTCGGATTATAACACCTTAACAAAAAACCTCTTCCCCTTCTGCGCCACATCTCCTTTTTTCGTCACATAATCATACGAATCAACCGTCCGATCATTCACCCGCACCCCGCCGCCATCAATCAAGCGTCGGGCGTCGGTTTTGCTTGCCGCGAATCCGGCCCGGACGAGCACGGTAATGATGTCATACGCGCTTGGGTGCAATTCGGGTATGGTTTTGGGTAGCTGTGTACTACTGATCACCCTACCAAAATGCTCCCTTCCTTTGCTCGCGCCCCTCTCGCCGTGATATAAGCGAGTGATCTCCCACGCTAATATGGATTTTATATCCATCGGATTGTCGCCCGCAGCCAACTGTTTCTGGTATTTCTCAATATCCCGCAAAGAAACATCGGTAGCCAGTTCAAAATATTTCAATAATAATGAATCCGGAATTGACATTGTTTTCCCGTACATTTCCTCCGGCGGATCCAAGAGGGCAATATAATTATCATACGTTTTACTCATCTTGCGCACGCCATCTGTCCCTTCAAGCAAAGAAACCGTCATAATATCCTGCTCCGGCTGATCATAACGCCGCTGTACTTTCCGTCCCATTAGTAAATTGAACTTTTGATCGCTGCCCCCGATCTCCACATCCGCCTTAAGCGCGACCGAATCATATCCCTGCAACAAAGGATAGATCAACTCTTGCATACTGATGTCTTCGCCCGCGGCCAGTCGTTTTTTAAAATCTTCTCGATCAAGCACTCGCGGCACGGTAATTTTTGAAGTGAGATTCATAATAAACCCGATCCCTGTTTCTTTGTACCACTCGCTATTGTGCCGGACCTCAACCGTATCAAAATCAAGTACCTTTGAGGCCTGAAGAATATACGTTTCCATATTTTCTTCTACTTGTTCGCGAGTGAGCATCGAACGGGTTTCTTTGCGCCCGGTTGGATCACCGATCATTGCCGTAAAATCACCAATGAGTAAAATTACCTGATGGCCCAGCTCCTGAAATTGTTTGAGTTTACGTAGCGGCACAGCGTGGCCAATATGCAGGTCAAATCCGGTCGGATCAATGCCAAATTTTACCCGTAACGGTTTGCCGCTCTTGAGTTTCTCCTCAAATGACTCGCGAACAATGGTTTCCTCCACCCCGCGGGTGAGCAGTTCTTGGATTTTTTTGTTGTCTGTGTTTATTGGCATAAAAAATTTAGTAAACTTAGCCAACTTAATTATTTAGCGAACTTATTTGTAATTTTAACTTCCCCAGCTTCTCATTCGCTTCATCCAGTTTTTCTCTCTCTTTTTCCACCACTTCTTTCGGCGCGTTTTTGACAAACTCTTTGTTTTTCAATTTCTTTTCCAAACCCGCCGCGTATTTTTCCAATTCTTCCATTTCACCCCCCAACCGTTTTTTTTCTTTTTCAAAATCCACCACGCCCTCTAAATTAATATACACCTCAATTCCTTGTATTACAAATGAGATTGAGTTTATTGGTTTATTGGTTGATCCGCCTTCGCGTCCGCTTCGGCGGACAAGTTGGTTTATTTGTAAATTGCCGAGCCGAGCCAAACCCATAATCACTTCTTTATTTTCTTTCAACAATTCTACCTTATTGCCCGCACTAATCGCCGCGTTCAATTTTTTCGCTGGATCAATTTTATAATCGGCCCGCAGAGATCGGATGCCGGTGATGATATTTTTGATTATTTCAAAGTCCGTTATCACTTTCTTATCATCTTTAATTTTAATAATTTCAGGCCATTTTTCTACCATCAGATGATCCTGTAACCTGTAACCTGTAACCTGTAACCTATTCTGCCAAATTGTTTCTGTAACGAAGGGCATGAATGGATGCCAAAGCTTTAAAAGCGTATTCAGGATGTAACTCAAAATTTCACTCTTTTCCCCCTCAACCTTAACGATCTCAAGGTACCAATCCGCCAGCTCTCCCCAGGTAAAATCACGCAACTTTTCTCCGGCCATGGAAAATCTGAATTCTTCAATGTCGTTGGTTACTTCTTCAATTATTGTATTTAATCGCGCTAAAATCCATTTGTCAGCAAGAGTTTTTGTGGAAATCTGTGTTATCTGTGAATCAAAATCTGTGGTTAAATCTCCAACCTGCATTTGAATAAATCTAGCCACATTCCAAAGTTTATTCGCGAAATTCCTGAACCCGGCGATTTTCTCCTCGGACAATTTCATATCATTGCCCGGACTATTGCCCACAAGCAAAGACAACCGCGTCGCGTCCGCGCCGTATTTTTTGATCATATCCAAGGGGTCAATCACATTGCCCAAGGACTTGCTCATCTTTTGCCCCTTTTCATCCCGCACCAAGCCGTGCAAATAAACTGTCTTAAACGGAACCTCGCCCAAAGTATAAGTCGTCATCAAAATCATCCGCGCCACCCAGAAAAATATAATATCATAGCCGGTTTCCATTACGCTGATCGGATGATAATTTTTCAAATCATCAGTTTTTTCGGGCCAACCGAGAGTGGAAAACGTCCAAAGACCGGATGAAAACCATGTATCCAAAGTGTCAGGATCTTGTTCCACAAAATCACACCCGCATTTTCCACACGGATCAACAATGGAAAAATGAATAATTTGAGCGTTCTTTATAGCTTTATATTGTGACACTTCCTCATCACTTACATTTCTAACCCTCCGCAAAAAAACGCGCAAGGCGTTGCCATGAGAAACGACAACAACATTTTTATGGTGATGCGTTTCCTTATGTGTTTGAATCACACTCCAGATACGTTCTTCCAAAACACGCAAACTTTCACCTCCTGGCGTAGCAAAATCATACGGACTTTCGTGATTATTTTGTTTTTCCAAGAGTTCCGTATACGGAACCCCTTCTAAAGCAGTCAGATTCCTCTCTCGCAAAAATGCGTCAGTAAACACCTCCACCCCGCCACACTCTTTGGCAATAATTTCCGCTGTTTCGTGTGCCCGAATTAAATCTGAACTAAGGATAAGATCAATCGGCAAAGATTGTAATTGTTCCCCCGCCTTTTTGGCCTGCTCTCTGCCTGTATCATTAAGCGGATTATCAGTTTGTCCTTGCGCGCGCTTTTCAACATTCCACGCTGTTTCTCCATGTCGAACAAAATACCAGTT
>JBAZZL010000048.1:0-6416 GCA_041658785.1 Patescibacteria group bacterium | reverse complement strand
GCTGGCACGAAATTCGGCGGCGGAAAAGCGAGGGCGGGCAAAAGCTTGTCCTGAGCTAAGTCGAAGGATTCCTTCCCCCCAACCCCCTTTTTACCCCTCGAAGCTTTAGCGAAGTGGGGCCTTTTTGCCCGCCCGAGCTTAATCCGCCAACTGGCGGATCAAAATTCAGCGTTCGGATTTTCGCTAAAAAAAGTTCGGATTTCGTTCAGCGTTCGGAGCCAAATTGTATGTTCAGGGATCGTTCCGCCCAATTGGCAAATGGAATGAGCATGGCCAAAAAGCTCTGCTTTTCTCTTTATTTTAGTGAATAGGACCCATTTTACGCCCTTCAACCCTACTTCTATCGTCAAAAGACGTTTAGGATAAACTTAAAGATATACGCGACCAAAACTAAAACTATTATAAAACACTCTATAATGCTATAATGCACCTTGCATTATGGACATACTAAACTCGCTTCTGCCGACAATTGAGCATTTTCAGACCGCGGGTTATTGGATGGCTTTTCTTTTTGCGTTATCCGAGACAATCGTCGGAATCGGGCTTTTTATCCCCGGCTTAACCGCTATTTTAATCATGGGCGCCATGGCCGCGGGAGGCGGTTTTGACATTGGCGGCCTTATTTTTTTTGCCATTTTCGGAGCGGTCCTCGGCGATAATATCAACTATTATATCGGCCTCTGGATCTTGCCTGGATACTTTTTCGCCCAATCGTTAAATACGGCCAAACTATGGCTCTCCCGAACAGATTTCTTTTTCTTTTTTATCCTTCTCTTGCTGATGCTTTTTTATATATTAAAATACACCATTATCAAATACGGGCAAAAATTCTTGATAATAATGAAATCGCTGTGGCGCTCGGTCAAGCAGGCGATAATTGAAAACAGAAAAATTAAGGCATATCAAGCCAAACATCCTAAATTATTAGCTTTTTTAAAAAAGCGCCTTGATAAAACGACATTTTATGGCAGATCTTTTACGCTGTTGGCAATCGCTTTCGGGTATGCGCTCTCATTGTTTGGCGGAGTAATAGAAAATTTTATCAATACTGATGTTATCACGGCTATAGATATCCGCGTATCGCGTCTTTTACTGCTTTTTAGAGACGCGGAACTGATAAAAGTATTTTTAGGGATCACTATTTTGGGAAAATGGCAGGTTGCCTTAATGGCCGTTGTTGCCGCGATTTCCATTTTATGGTTAATTAAAAAAAAAAATTATATCTTGCCGTTCATAATAACAATCGCCGGCAGCGTATTCTTTAATTATTTCAGCAAATTATTTTTTCACCGTCCGCGCCCTGAAATCGCCGTGTATATAGAAAAATCTTATTCCTTCCCCAGCGGCCACGCGACTATAGCGGTGGCGCTGTATGGATTTCTCGCGTATATCCTGCTCCGAGAAGCAAAAACGTGGAAAAAGAAAGTGAATGTATTTTTTGCCGGATTATTATTAATTTTTTTAATTGGCTTTAGCCGGATATATTTGGGCGTTCATTATGTCAGCGATATATTGAGCGGATATTTGCTCGGCGCTTTGTGGCTCATTATCGGCATCAGCATTGCTGAATATATATTTAGCAACAAAAAAACTGCCCAAACACAGGTAATAGCGCGAAAAAATAAAATAGCTGCTATATCAATTTTTTTGGCCAGCCTTTTTTTATATATCTTTTTTGCTGTCAGCTGCCATCCGCCATTGTCAGCGCCGCCTAATGCCCAAGCAAACCAGATCTTGAAATAAATTTTAATGTATTCCATTTTTTATCTCTCTATGCTACAATATTTTTGTTCTAATCAATCTCTAAAAAAAATAACTCTTTTATCCCATGCCCGCCAAACTTATTGACGGAAAATCAATTGCCCAAGCGCTGAATGAAAAAACCGCTGCCAAAACGGCCTTGTTAAAAAAAAACAAAATAACCCCAAAACTGGCGGTTATTTTAGTTGGTGAAGATAAACCTTCTCAAACTTATGTAAAAAACAAAAGCAAGGCGGCCAAAATCGCCGGCATAAATTTTGAATTGATTGAGTTGCCGGGCAATATCTCCAAAACAGAAATCATTGAAAAAATTTTCGCGCTCCAAAGCGACCCGGGACTCTCTGGATTGATCGTCCAGCTCCCTTTGCCTGAACCGCTCTATACTGATGATGTGTTAAACGCCATTGATCCGCAAGTTGACGTAGACTGCCTGACTAACGCGAATTTGGGACGGTTGGTAATGAAAACCAATTATATGGTTCCGCCGACTCCAGGCGCGGTCATGTCTGTCTTGCGCCATATTGGAATAAAAGATGAGTTAGCCGGTAAAAATGTTGCCATCATCGGCGCTGGCGCTTTGGTTGGCAAGCCCTTGGCCATTATGATGATGAACGAACGCGCCAGCGTTACCACCGTGAACAGCGCGACCAAAGATATTAAAAAAAAATGTCTAAACGCGGATATCATCGTTACCGGCGTGGGAAAAAAAGATATTTTGCGGGGCGATATGGTGAAAAAAGGCGCGATTGTGATTGACACTGGAGTTTGTTTTGTGGATGGCAAGATGTATGGAGATGTAAATGTGGAAGAAGTAATAAAAAAAGCAAGTTATGTCACTCCAACCCCTGGGGGTATTGGACCAATCACTGTTGCTAGGTTGCTATGGAATACTGTGATTTGTGCAAACAAAAAAATAGAACACGAATCTAACGAATGAAACGAATCTAAACGAATTCGTTTTAATCCGTTAAATTCGTTTAATCCGTGTTCTATTATAGTTATATGCAAGACCAAATAACAATAGTGGTAGGAAGCCAATGGGGTGATGAGGGCAAGGGAAAAATTACTGACTTTTTTGCTGATAAAGCCGATTACATCGTTCGCTTTCAGGGCGGCAATAATGCCGGCCACACTGTTATTGTAGGAGATGAAACATACAAACTGCACTTAATTCCATCCGGAATAATTTCTCCAAGCGTTATTTCCATAATTGGAAACGGCGTAGTGGTTGATCCAGCGGTTTTATTAAAAGAAATTAGCGATCTAAAGAAACGCGGCATTGAACCAAATCTAAAAGTCAGCGAGCGAGCGCATGTAATCATGCCATATCATATCGCCATGGATGAGACGCTATCAGGACATCAAGGCAGTTTGGGCGCGGGAAGCACCAAACGCGGCATCGCTCCTGTTTGCGCGGACAAAATGTATAGACATGGCATTAGAATGGGAGATCTGCTTGAACCTGAGATGCTAAAAGAAAAATTAGCCAAAGCATACCAATTCAATGTAGATATTCTCAAGAAAGTTTTCAATTCTGAATTCAATCAATCGCTTGAGGATATTTATAATGCATATCTGGATTATGGCAAACAACTAGCTCAATATATATCCGATACTGAGGTTGAATTGCACCAAGCATACAAAGCCGGTAAAAAAATCTTGTTTGAAGGCGCCCAGGGCATGTCGCTTGATCCCGACCACGGCGTTTATCCCCACACGACTAGCACTAATAATGTGGCCGGATACGCCAGAGTGGGCTCGGGTTTGGGATTCAACGGCTCGGCCAGAATTATTGGCGTCGCCAAGGCCTACACCAGCCGAGTGGGCGACTCCCCCTTTCCCACCGAACTAACTGGCGAACTGGGAGATAAAATTCGCGAAAAAGGCCAAGAATATGGCACCACTACAGGCAGACCTCGTCGCGTTGGCTGGACAGACCTTGTTCAGATAAGACAGTCTGTGCGATGCAGCGGCCTCACTGATTTGGCAATTACCAAACTTGATATTTTATCAGGCATTCCAGAGTTAAAACTTTGTGTTGCCTACGACATTGATGGCGAGCGCTCTACAGAGATGCCTGCGAGTTTAACTAAATTTAGAAAGGTAAAACCAGTCTACAATACTTTTGCCGGTTGGAATGACTGCACAGATGAACAGCATGAAAAATTAGTTGCAGGCAGTTATGATGGCTTGCCAGAGAACATGCGGAAGTTTGTCGAATTTATTGAAAGTCAAGCAGACTGCAAAGCATCAATTATTTCTCTTGGGCCAAAAAGGAGCCAGACTATTGTTAGGGATGATATGAATTAGTAGATGATTGCTTGTTTCGGATTTCGATATTTGAAATTAGGATTTTTTATTAACCCACAAAATTACGAATCCCATCATGTTTACCGCCGAAACAATTGACTTTGTCTCAATGACAACGGAAGAGATCAAAGAGACGTTACAAAAGTACCGTCTTGTTTTAACTGTGGACGAAATTTTGAAAATTCAAAACGAAATATTAAAACGCCCTCCGTCAATTTCTGAATGCGTACTGTGGTCCATCCAGGGCTCTGAACACTGTTCATATAGGAGTAGCAGGCAATATCTCAAACAATTTATCACTAATGGCCCAAATGTAATGCTAGGGCCATCGGAAGACGCGGGCATTGTGGAAATAGCCAAAGACAACGAAGGCCATAAATACGGCATCGTCATTAGCCACGAATCCCACAATCATCCTTCGCAAATTCTTCCATATGAAGGCGCGGCCACAGGGGTTGGTGGAAACATACGCGATGTATCATGCATGGGCGCCAAAGTGATTGCTATGGCCGATCCATTGCGTTTTGGAGAGATTGAAAATAATAAATCACGCTGGATAGCAAATGGAGTTGTGGATGGTATTGCCGGTTATGCCAACCCAGTCGGCATTCCTAACATTGGCGGCGATGTATATTTTGACGAGAGTTACAATGACAACTGTCTGGTGAACGTTGTCACTCTGGGTGTTGTCCGAGATGATGAAATCATTCATTCCCGTGCGCCAAAAAACGCAACAGGATATGATCTCATTCTCATAGGCAAACCAACAGACAATAGCGGGTTTGGCGGAGCAAGTTTTGCCTCTTTTGAGCTGGATGAAGATGAAAAAGAACAAAATAAAGGCGCGATTCAAGAACCAAACGCATTTCTCAAGCGGCACTTGTTAAAATCGACATATGCTCTATTTGATATTCTAAAAGAAAAAAAAATGATGGATAAAGTGGGATTCAAAGATCTTGGCGCAGGCGGAGTCGCATGCGCCAGCGTAGAACTGGCAGACAGCGCGGGATTTGGCGCGGAAGTAGATCTGGACAAGGTTCACAAAAGCATGTCAGATCTCCATCCATCGATTACACTTTGTTCAGAGACGCAAGAAAGGTATATGTGGGTAGCGCATCCGGATGTAACACCAATAATTCTGGAACATTACAACAAGACATATGAACTCCCAAATATTGCAAAAGGCGCCCGCGCTTCGGTCATTGGAAAAATCCGCGATGATGATCAATATATTGTAAATAATCAAGGTGAAGAGATTGTTCATGCCAAATCATCTGATGTAACACGAGGATTATTATATGATCGAGAATATTCAAAACCTGAAAGAACGTTTACTGAACCAAAACTGCCAGAACCAAACTACAACGAAACGTTCCTAAAAATCCTTTCACACGAAAATGTTGCCTCTAGATCCCCTATTTATGAACAATACGATAAAAACGTGCAAGGAATTTCGGTCATTGAACCCGGGGAAGCCGACGCGGGGGTAATGCGGCCTTTTTTGGAAGAAAAATATCCGGCGGAAATTAAAAACATCGGCATCGCCCTCTCGGTCGCTCAAAATCCGCGCTATTGTAAAATTGATCCTTACTGGGGCGCCGTAAACGCGGTCGTGGAAGCAATGCGAAACGTGGCGGCTGTCGGCGCTCGGCCTTGGACGCTAACCGATTGCCTCTGTTTTGGCAATCCGGAAGATCCGGAACAAATGTGGGAATTCGTAGAAAGCGTCCGCGGCATCGCCGACGCGCAAAAAGGCATTCATCTCAAAACAACACTATCACCTCTCCCCCAGGGAGAGGTCGACCCCGCAGAAAGCGGGGCGGGTGAGGGGCCGGGCAATGCGCCCGTCCCGATCATCTCCGGCAATGTTTCATTTTATAATCATTCCAAAAACGGCCACATCGCTCCCAGCCCGATTATCTCCTGTCTTGGCAAAATAAATGACGCGACCAAAGCGATTACCATGCGTTTCAAACATGCCAACTCAATTATTCTGATGATTGGGGAAAGAAAAGACGAATGCGGCGGCAGTGTTTATTATGATCTATTTGATGAACTCGGCGCGAATCTGCCCAAACCAAATTTAGCCGAAGCGGAAAACCAGATCTTCGCGCTGACGGACGCGACTGACGATGGCTTGATTCTGGCGGCCCATGATATTTCCGACGGCGGCATTGCTGTCGCTCTCGCCGAGATGAGCTTTGGCAATGAGATCGGCTTTAAGGTAAATATCCCAGGCAATCTGCGCGCTGATAAAAAATTATTCAGCGAAACCGGCGGCTTTGTCCTGGAGGCGGCTGGCGATAAGGTTAATCTGGTAAAAAACATTTTTAAAAACAGAGGCA
>JBAZZL010000047.1:0-6950 GCA_041658785.1 Patescibacteria group bacterium | reverse complement strand
GGTTTGCAGTTTGTTACCACCTCTACGAGCACTGCCCTAGTGATGTCTAACGGCGGTCTGGTGTATGATATAATCGGCACAATCAGCCAGTGGACCGACCAGACGATCACCAAGACCGGCCTGCCGGCGCTCGCCAACTCCACGCCGGAGGCAATCGGCTCCTGGCAGGAATATTATAATGTAGATGATTATAGAGGATTGAATATCAACCCGCCATATTACTACACCGCGGCGCAAAACGGCATTGGCCAGATCCTGCTCGGCGCCGGCGACGCCAATCTGCGCGGCTTCGTCCGCGGCTACAACGGTTTGTATTCGCTTGATTTGTCCAACGCCCCGACAATGCAATCACCGGTGGTTGGGTTTAGATGCGCTAAATAGTTAAAAGTTCAAAGTGCAAAGTTAAAAGTTACAGTTCAAAATTCAAAGTTTAAATACAAATACAGAATCCAAGATTATGAATAATGAAGAATTCAAGAAAATGCTGAAATTGAGAGCGTTTAATCTGGCTCGAAATATAATGAAATTGACGGATAAATTTCCGCAAAAACGCTCGGCTTGGATAATCTGCGATCAATTAATAAGAGCTGCTACCAGTATCGGTGCCAATATAATTGAATCACAAGCTGCCAGCTCCAAGAAAGATTTTATTAATTTTCTCAACCATGCTCTCAAGAGTGGCAATGAAACAAAATTTTGGTTGGCGCTTGCCAAAGATTTAGATAATAAATTAATTGATGAAATTGACAAACTTCTTAAGGAAACTGATGAGTTGGTAAAAATTCTCGGCTCCAGCATCGCCACGCTAAAAGGTAAAAAACTTTAAACTAATAACTGTAACTTTTAACTTTTAATTTTGAACTTTTAACTCTATGTTTACAAAAGCATATCACTTTCTCAAATACAATAACCTCACCGTAATAATTTTGGCGCTGGTATTAATCATTGGCGCTTCCGCCTTCGCCGCAACCGATGCCGGCCAGGCGGCCATCGGCCAACAGACTAGCCGGATTGAAGGGGTGGATAACACGCTGTTGCTTTTGGCCAACCCCGATGCGATGAATATGGACTTTAAGATTGAGAAAATTGAGCAAGACGTGGACTACTATTATGTAACCTACACCTTCCTTAGTTTGATTAAAGAAAACAACGCCTGGCAATACCAGCTGACAGAGAAGTCGCGCAAGGTGACGAAAAAGATTAAGCAAGACCTTGGCGCTTATTTGGCGGAAGAATTCAAACAGGAACACGACGCGATTGTGAAAGATCTGAAAGAAGAGCAGGCTAGGGCGAGTTTGGAGGGTACGCAAACAAGGGAAGAGGTAACCGAGTACACCGGCCTGATCGGCCAGACTTTGGATTTGGTGGCGCAGGTATTTCCAAACTATGAACCGGTGAAGAAGACGGAAGTGGAGTCGCCCCAGGTGCCGGCCGAGGTTTTGGCGGCAATCAATTCGGCCACCACAACCGTACCGATAAGCGCGGATAACCTGACCGCAGTATATAACAGTTACATCGCGGAGAACGATCCCGATCATGACGATGTTTTTGGCGCGGCCGACAACTGTCCGATGACCTATAACCCCGACCAAAAAGACACCGACGCGGACGGCCTGGGCGATGTTTGCGATATAGATCAGATGCTTGGAGAAACAACAACTACCACAGCAACTTCGTCAGATGAAATCACCCCAACCGAACCGGGTCCTATAACAGAAGTCGCTCCCGTTGAACCGGCTCCAACCGCCGAATCCGCACCGGCAATCCAGCCGGATATCATTGTTCCGGCGGAAAATACGAGTCAGTAATTTTCAATTTTCAATAACCAATTTTCAATTAATTTTCAATGATTCAATTTTCAAATAAATACGACCTTGAAGAAAGAACGGCGAAGTTTGCTGAAAATGTCATTGATTTGGTAATTGAAAATTGAAAATTTTATATATTAATAAATTAACAATATGTCCAAAAATAAACTCACTCAATTTTTAGTCATTCTTTTAATTCTTGCCGTTCTCGGCCTCGCCGGTTATTTCGGTGTGAAAGAAATAAAAAAAGCCCTGAAAAACGACGACTCTAAATCCGTAACGGAGCTAAGCTCCGTTACCGGAGCTGATGTTGCGGGAGGCGAGGAGCAGGTTTATACCCATCCTGACTACGGCTTCACTTTGCGCTATCCGGCCGGCTTGAAACTCGGCAAATTTCCGGAGGGGGAAGGGGAGATACTTTTACTTCAGGCGCAGTCCGGCCCCCCTGACAAGGGGGGTGAGGGGGGTTCCGCTTCCTCAAATCCCCCTAACCCCCTTTATCAAGGGGGAACTAAACAGGGGATTGAGGGTTTCCAGATTTTCATCTCGCCCTACAACGAAACAGAAGAATTCTCCAAAGAAGTAATCTTGAAAGCCGATCCGAAGATGAAGATTGAGAATGAGAAATGGATTGACATCGGCGCTGTGGCACCCAGCGGAGAGACCGCTACTGCTGTAGCGGACTCACCGCTTTCGGCCTTAGTTTTTGACAGCTCAAATGACTCCGGTTCAACCCATGAGGTCTGGTTTGTCGCGGATGGGAATTTGTATCAGGCAACGTCGTTTGAGCAGTATGGAGGGGAGATGGAGAGGATATTGGGGAGCCTGACATTCAATTAACAAAAAAACGGCTTGACAGATACTAAAATATACTTTAGTATTTTAGGATAAAAGCACCAATCATATTTTATGAATAATGAACAGATAATCGAAATACTAGACTATTGGAATTTTTGGCAGCAGCAGCCGGATACGGGCGTGCCGAGAAGTTTTTATGCCGAAGAATTGTATCGTCAGCGGCAAATAAAAGAAGTCTCAGTCGTCAGCGGCATCAGGCGTTCCGGCAAATCAACCATTCTGCTCCAGGTACTGGAAAAAATAATTGCCGCCGGCGCGCCAAAAGAAAACACGCTCTATGTGAATTTTGAAGAGCCGTCTTTTGCCTCGGGTTTGACTCTGGAATTCATTTTGAAAATTTATGACGCGTATCTTGAAAAATTTAACCCCTCCGGGAAAATCTATATCGTTTTGGACGAAGTCCAGCTCATCGCCGGCTGGGAAAAATTTGTCCGCGGTTTGTATGATCGCAATAAGAATATCAAATTTTATATCACCGGCTCATCCGCTGAATTATTGTCACGCGAATTCGGCGCCTCGCTCACCGGCCGTATTTTCAGCAATGAAATATTTCCATTAAGCTTCAAAGAATTCCTGGGTTTTGAGAAAAAAAAGCTGTTAGCGGAAATGACCTCCGGCAAAGGCAGCGTCGATTTGCGCAATTATTTTAAAAAATATATGCGCTATGGCGGGTTTCCTCAAGTTGTGTTGACTAAAAACGGCAAAGACAAACTGAAAATCCTCAAGGATTATTATTCCGCAATCATTGAAAAAGATATTGTTCAACGTTACGGAATCAGGGACGTCCGCCAGCTGAAAGAATTTTGTATCAACCTGGTCACTAACATTGCCTCCCTATTTTCAGCGTATGGAGCGGAAAAGAAACAAAATATTTCTCAGCCTACCGCCTCGAAATTTTTGGAATACGCGGAGGAAGTTTATCTGGTCGGTTCAGTGGATTTTTTTGCTTATTCCTATCTGCGCCAAAGGGCCAACCCGAGCAAGGTCTATGTGATTGATCCGGGAATTTACGCGGCAATTTCTTTTAGGTTTTCACAGAATTTGGGAAAAATATTTGAAAACCTGGTGTATCTGGAATTTAGGCGAAGGCAAGATGATTTGTTCTATTGGAAAGATAATAATGAAGTTGATTTTTTGATCCGCCAGGGAACAAAAATCAAGAAGGCGGTGAATGTGTGTTGGGAGCTGAATGAGGAGTCTGAAAAAAGAGAAATCAAAGGACTGCTTGAAGCGATGGACAAGCTGAAGATTAAAGAGGCGGAAATTATATCTATGGATTACGAGCGGCTGATTAAGGTTGGCGGAAAAACAATCAAAGTAAAAAATTTTTTTAAAGAATTTTTGAGTTGATTGGTGAGTGGAGAGGGAGGGAATAGGCTTGATAATTTTAAATGTTTAATTTAAAATTTATAATTTAAAATTGTTCTGTGTCAAAGATAAAATTAACAATCTACATACTAACTTTTTTCCTCGGCCTCACCCTGGCTTCTTCTGTGTCCGCTGTTTACCCCGTTGCCCGCCTGCTTCGATTTGCCAGCCCGCATCGCTACGCGAAGCGTTGCTGGCGGGCGAAGCATTTCGGGCAGGCCGGCAGACGTAAAATACGGACGAGAGGTATTATTTTGTATGCTCTAGTATTGCTGGGAACGTTTTTTGTGCTTAAGCCGGCATATGGGGCCATCACCATCCGCCCGGCGCTGAACCTTGGCCTGGTCGGGTATTGGAGTATGGATGAGGGGAGTGGGACAGCGGTTAATGATCAAAGCGGAAATCGGAATACCGGCACTGTCTATTCATCAACCACGCCCGCAGCAAACTGGGTTGACGGTAAAATGGGCAAGGCTTTAGATTTTGACGGGAGTGATGATTATGTTTCAATAAATTCAAACTCAACTCACCAGATAACTGGTGACATAAGTTTTGGAGCTTGGTTTAGGGCAGATTCCGTAGTTGATAAAAAAAGGATTATTGAGGAAGGTAATGATATTTCAGAAACAGAGGCAAATAACCAACTATATGTTTTAAGATGGGACACCACGTCAGGAAATGATCTTGAATATAAGCACGAGTATGGCGCGGGGACCGATCAGACATCTGCCTTTGACACAAATCTTTCCACTGGACAGTGGTATTATGCGATTCTTGTTCGAACCGTCGCGGACAACACAGTCAAATTATATTTAAACGGAACATATCACAGCTCTATAACATACACAAACGATCCGACGGGCGGTACGAGCAGCGGTTTATATTTTGGTGCAACCGATACCGCGCTGGATTCCTTCGACGGCATCATCGATGAAGTCCGCATTTACAATCGCGCGTTGTCGGCCGTAGAAATAAAACGTTTATTTAATATAACCAAACCGAGCATCAAGACACCGACCAATCTGGGCCTGGTCGGGTATTGGAGTTTTGATGAGGGCTTGGGCGTGCGAGCCGGCGACATGAGCGGGATGGGGAATAATGGGATTTTTGCAGTTGGAAATGATCCGCCAAGTTGGACAACGGGCAAGAGGGGCGGAGCGCTACAGTTTACGGCAAGCGTGTTTGATCAGGATAATCCATGGGTGGACCTCGGCACCAACTTTAATGTTTCTTTGCCGTTTACCCTTTCAGCGTGGATTAATCCGGTTAATAATTATAGTTACCCGACAATTATCAGCAAGCGCGACAGTTTTGTGAATAGTGATATGCGCTTTTCGTTACAATTAGACAGTGGCGGAGGATCCGAAGGGCAGGTGAGATTTCAAGGCAATACTGCCAGCACCCGCTTGTTTGACTATGTGCCCCCTCTAAATATTTGGACTCAAGTTACGGTAATTGCCCAGGCTGGCTCCACCGTTTTGTATATAAACGGTGTATTAATGCAAAGCTTGAGCGGTGTTACGCTTGGCACGGATAATGCCGCCAGGGTCGGAATTGGCAGGAATGGCGAAACAACCTCTGATAACGACGCTTTCCATGGCAAACTGGACGAAGTCCGTGTCTACAACCGCGCGTTGTCGGTAGCTGAAATCCAAACTTTATACAATGGCTCAAAAAAGATAATGCGGGTTAATGTGGCGCAGAATAATCAGCTGACCTCCGGCTTGGTCGGCTTCTGGACCTTTAACGCACCGGATATTTATGGGGCAACGACAACCGATATCAGTGGGAATGGCAATAACGGTTTAATATATGGCACAACCGTCACTCCCGGAAAGGTCGGACAAGCGTTGAGTTTTAACGGGACATCAAACCATCATGTGGACCTTAACTCCACGCCATTGATAAATTCAACTCAGCCGTTCACCGTCTCATATTGGAGTAAGGTAAATGCAATTTCGAACTATATAATCCCACTCACCCTTCGCACCGAAACTGCCCAAAATTGGCGTACCTACTATACTGCGGGTAGCAATAATGTCGACTTTGGCGGCGGCGGTCCCCCCATATGGGGGAGATTCTACGCAACCTTGACCGGCTCCCCGATGAATAATTGGCGTCATGCTGTCATCACATACAACGGGAGCGGCAAAGATACGATGGCAAACTATAAGTTTTACGACAACGGCGTCTCCGTTTCCTTGACGACGACCTCTGGTTTTGCAGGCGATACCGGAAATTCTCGCATCGGGGGATACACAGGGGCAAACGAGTGGTGGTGGAATGGCTCCATCGACGAAGTCCGCGTATATAATCGCGCCCTATCAGCGGATGAGATTAAAAGATTATATCAGATGGGGAAATAGGGATTAAAATTTTCAAGTTTCAATTTACAATTTTCATTCGATGATTCAATGTTTCAATTTACAATTAGATTAGAGTTAATTTGAAAATTATTTCATTGAAAATTCATTGTCACCGCCTCAGCGGGATCCCGCCCTCAATAAATTATGTTAAAGTGGCGGGAGAAATTGATAATTGGTAATTGAAAATTAGATAATGAATAATAAAATAAAATTTATAATATTTGTAGCAGCTCTGTTTACCGTCTTAATTGTTGGTAAAACGGTTAGCGCCGTTCACCCCGTTGCCGGCCGTCGTAGAACAATGTTTTTCGGTTTAACGTTTTTTTTCCTAGTATTTTTCAGCGCGTTTGCGTTTGTCCAGCCGGCATATGGGGCCATCACCATCCGCCCGGCGCTCAATTTAGGATTAGTCGGGTATTGGAGTATGGATGAGGGATATGGCAATAAGGCGTATGACCAGAGCGGAAACGGGAATACGGGCACGCTGACGCAGATGAATCTATCGTCTGTTTGGCAAGATGGAAAACTGGGCAGGGCCTTAAATTTTGAT
>JBAZZL010000046.1:0-7364 GCA_041658785.1 Patescibacteria group bacterium | reverse complement strand
GAAGAGGGACAACGATTGAGTTAAAAATGAACCCTCTTAACGAGTCCTCCTTCCCTTCATAAGGGAAGGATACAGAGGATGAGTTGTCTGATTACCGCCCAAACAGAGGATAAACTGCTGGATACCGTCGCTTGGCAAAACCCGATAAGTTAATTGATTTTTTGGCGCTGGCAGCCGCCTGATTGGCTGCCAGCGCCCAAATTATAGCTAAAACTTAACAAAATAATTAGAATTTAATTTTTGTAAAATCGGAATTAATAAGGCGAGGGGGTATATTTGTCTAACTCACCGCTCTCATCTCCAATAAATTCACATGCCCGGCCTGCCCCACAGGTTCACCGGCGACAACAATGATATTATCGCCTGTTTTAATCATTTTTTTCTTTCTCAACGCCGCTATTGACCGTTCTACCAACTCCTCAATAGTCCGGCACGGCTTGAGATGAAATGGGACGACCCCCCAAGATAAGTTTAGCTGATGTAAAACCCGGTCGGTGTTTGTCGCGACTACAATAGGAAGCTCCGGACGATGCCGTGAAATCAGTCTGCCGGTTTCTCCAGAAATTGAAGCTGCCAATATCAACTTGGCGCCCACCTTCTCTGCCAGCATTCTAGACAACTGGCTTATGATCTCATCTACATTTTGCGCTTTTCCCTTTACCTCGCGCAAATGCAAATCATCGTACGTTGATTTTTCTGTCTCGTGAATAATGCGCGCCATTGTTTCAACTGCCGCGACCGGATATTTCCCAGCCGCCGTTTCGTTTGAGAGCATTACCGCATCGGTATGGTCAATCACCGCATTGGCAACATCAGACACTTCGGCGCGAGTGGGGCGTGGATTATCTCTCATAGAATCTAGCATTTGCGTTGCCACGATAACCGGTTTGGCCGCATTAAGGGCAAAATCTATCAATTTTTTTTGTACCAGCGGCACGTCTTGGGCCGGCATCTCAATCCCCAGATCGCCTCTGGCAATCATAATACCGTCTGCCGCGTCAAGAATCTCCTTTATATTGCGGACAGCTTCACCGCGTTCAATTTTAGCAATAATTCTGACTGGCTGTTTTGATTTGTTATGCATTTCTTTTTCATATTCTTTTACCAGATAACGCAAATCAAGAATATCCTCTGCCTCGCGCACAAAGGATAGCGCGATAAAATCTACTCCTTGCTTCACACCGAATCGAGCGTCTTCTTTGTCTTTTTCTGTCAATGCCCCAATTGTCAACTTGGAATCTGGCGCATTAATGCCTTTGTTGGATGTAATTCTGCCGCCGACGATAACTTCAGTGTCAATCCGCGTCCCCTGGACTCTAATAATTTTTGTTTCAATTCTTCCGTCATCCAAAAGCAATCTTTCCCCCTTTCTGACATATTGATGCAAATCCAAATAATCAATCGGCATTACTCCATCGCCATAATTGGCGTAACTTTCCAAAGCAGTGTCAAAACTAGCCATTTTTCCTTCCGCCAAATCGATTCCCCCCTCGGGCAAGAGTCCAATCCTTATTTTTGGGCCTTGCAAATCTTGCATTATCGCGATTGGCTCGCCGGTCTCTTTCTCCACAATCCGAATATTTTTTATTAATATCTTATGATTCTCATAAGTTCCGTGCGAAAAATTAAGCCTAGCCACATTCATGCCTGCTTTCGCCATTTTTTTAATTGTCTCTACGGACTCGGATGATGGGCCAAGAGTACAAACAATTTTGGTGCGTTTTTGCATAAATCAGCTGCCGTTACTTTTTAATCATTTTCAATAATTCCCCCATCTGATCTCCGGACACTTGCGAAAAAATTTCTTCCGCATCGCCCAGACCGCGATCAGCGCCGCCAAAGAGAAGCTGGCTGTATTGATTCCACACCTCTTTAAAAAGAGGCGGCAAAAAAATAATACCAAGGATAACTGGAACAATAATAATTAAAAGCCTTACATAGCTGCCAACTGCCATCAAGGTGATTCGATGTTTGATTTTTTTATTCTGTTCATAAATTATCTGGGACCACTTGATATTTTTCTCAATTAAAACTTTCAAATCATCGCCTGATTGACTGGCCAATTCATCAATTTTTGCGTCGCCTGATAACTTGATTTCTGTGTTGGGGTTAAGAGAATCCTCTACTTTTTTCTTTGACATAATACCCTAAATAATTAGCAGCTAGCTTTGTTATTTGTTATAGGACTTGCGCGTTTGGCGTCAATGTCATTCCGAGCGTAGTCCCGATTCGCATTGGGACGGAGTCGAGGAATCCCTTAACGAGTGAATATGCAATAGCGTCTATATTACATGCGTTAAGGGATTCCTCGGCTGCGTTCATCCCGATGCGAATCGGGATTCACTTCGCTCGGAATGACAAACTGGTAAGTCCTATGCTTATTATTTCCCCATTTTTTTTCTAATAAACGCCGGAATTTCCAAATCTTCTTCGTCGTCAATCACTGTCTTGCCTGTATTTTGAAACGATTCTTTGGCTTGCTCGTCTCTGGGTTCAATAGTTTTGCCCGCAAATAAAGCAGTCTCTTCATCTTCCTCCTTTTGCTCTTCTTCTTTGGAAAAAGGCTTCTTTTTCAAATTCATAAATGTTGACGGCGAGTAAAAGGGGCGTTTGTTGCCAAACAACGTCCGGGATTCATCCTCTTGATTCTTTTTCGGCAAAGGCCTTTCATAATCCTCAAACCCGGTGGCAATAACAGTAATTCTAATATCTTCTCCCATGGATTCGTCAATCACCGCGCCAAAAATTACCTTGGCGTTATCGTCAGAAGAATTGGTAATAATTTTAGCGGCTTCTGCCACCTCTTGCATGCCGAGATTCTCCCCGCCGGTAATGGTAAATAGAATACCACGCGCCCCATCGATGGAAAGTTCAAGCAAAGGACTGGAAATAGCGGATTTTGCGGCATCAATCGCGCGATTCTCTCCTGAACCTGTCCCGATCCCCATCAGGGCTGAACCGGTATTGGACATGATTGCTTTTACATCAGCAAAATCTACATTAATTAAACCCGGGATAGTAATAAGTTCTGAAATGCCTTGCACGCCTTGGCGCAGCACATCATCAACAATTTTAAAAGCGTCCATTAAAGAAGTTTTTTTATCAATTATCTGCAAAACCCTATCATTTGGGATAGTAATAATTGTATCTACGCTTCTTGCCAATTCGTCATAAGCTGTATCCGCGATATTGTTGCGTTGCGCGCCTTCAAAAGAAAACGGCTTGGTGATAACTCCCACCGTCAAAGCGCCCATATCCCTGGCAATCTGAGCAACTATCGGGCTGGCGCCGGAACCGGTCCCGCCGCCAAGGCCGCAGGTGATAAAAACCATGTCCGTATCTTTAAGTATTTCCCTAATCTCATTCTGCGATTCCTCCGCGCTGCGCTTGCCAAGATCCGGGTCCATGCCCGCTCCCAGGCCGCGCGTAACAGTTTTGCCAATATGCAGTTTTCTTGGCGCGCTATTGTGATGAAGCGCTTGCACATCAGTATTCATTGCAACAAATTCAACACCCCGTATTTTTTTCTTTACCATTCTATCAACCGCCGACCCCCCTGATCCGCCAACGCCAATAACTTTTATTTTTGCAAACGTTTCTATTTCTGGTTTAACTTGAGGCATATTTTTTTTCATGATGCATGATACACGCAACATGACACATTATGTGAACACAATTGTTGTTCAATTGATAATCGTTTCAATTTACTCTAATAATAGTGTACAGGTTTTTTGATTTATCGTCAAACGTCGCTCGCGAAACTGTGTGTATAACTAAAAAACCGTATCACCTTGTCATTTATAAGCCGTTTTGCATGGGTATGGCTCTATGGGATTAGAGATCTGAATAATTTTTTCACTTGTTGCGCAACTTTCCCAGAAACGGAAAAACGCGAGGTCTTTCTTTTGGCGCTTACCTGCTGCAATCCTGCTCCCCATTTTACCAAACCTATGGCTGTGGAAAAAGATAGATCATTAATCTTGTCAGTAGAGCTTAATATATCTACCGGGTATCCAAGCGAGGCTGGAAGCGACAATGAACATTTTGCCAAATCTATCAACCCGCCCAATTTTGCGCCCCCCCCAGTAAACACCACTCCCGCCGGCAAAAGGCCGCTGCGATTTACCAGAGACAGCTGTTCATTGACTTTTTCTAAAATCTCGCACATCCGAGCTTCAATAATTTCAGCAACATATTTTTTCCCCACTTCTTCCGACCCGTCGGCTCCAACCGTTGCCAGATTGATCCTTTCTTTCCTCAAAACGAATTTTGATATGCATTCGCCAAAATTAATTTTTATGCGCTCGGCAATATCAATGGATGTCTTAAGCCCGATCGCCAGGTCATTGGTTATATGTTCCGAGCCAATGGGCATGGCCGCGACATGAATAATATCACCCTCCTCATAAACTGCCATAGTTGTAATAGAGCCTCCGACATTCACCACCGTTACGCCAAGTTCCTTTTGCCTGCTGGTGGTAACCACATCTCCGGCCGCCAGAATTGATAAAACCAAATCATCAATATCAATTCCAGTGCGATAGACTGCCTTGGTGATATTTTTGAGATGGGTAGTAAGCCCATGAATAATCTGAGTATCAACTTCCAGACGGATCCCAGTCATGCCAATCGGATCTTTTACGCCAAATTGCCCATCAACAGTAAAACCCCGCGGCACGATATGAAGCATCTCATAATTCAAGGGTGGAGCTACTGTGTGCGCCGCCTCCACCACCCGATCTACATCTTCTTCGGAAATTTCCCCATCAGACTTCGCCACTGCCACCACGCCTTTGCTTTGCTGAGAAACAATCTGTATTCCGCCAAAACCTATCCAGGCATGTTCGATAGGCAGTCCAACCAAGCGCTCTGTCTGTTCTATGGCATTTGAAATAGACGAAACAGTGTCCTCGATACTGGTGATCACTCCTCTATTCACTCCTTCGGATGCTACTTCCACCGCTCCAATAATTTGCAATCTCGGCTTGCCTTCCGTTTCGGCGCTAGCTTGTCCAACGGCAACACGAATAGCGGTTGATCCAATATCAACTCCGGTTATCATTTGCGGCTGTGATCTTCGCGCCATAATCAAAAAAGAAATTATAATCTAAAATCGTTTTCCTAATAATTCAAATACATGCGGCCAAAAAATTATCATGCCTATTATCACCGCTCCAATTGATGCAAAAAAAACCATCGCCGCCATCACATCTTTAACAATTTCTACCTGATAATGAAGCCTGGGCTTTATTATGTCTGTAAACTTTTCCAGCGCGCTATTCAGCATCTCTAATATCAATACAGATAAAATCAGCAATAAAACCACTATTATCTCTGATTTGCGCAGATCAAAAACAAAGATTGATACTATCACCAGTATAGCGATAAAAAGTTGAATGCGAAAATTCTGTTCGTGTCGAAACATGTAGGTAATTCCTCTCAGCGCATCACGGAAACTTTTTATAAAACGTTTATTATTCATAAAAAAAATGAACCAAATCTTCCTGTAAAGCAAACATCTTGTCTGAATCCCGCCTTTTCTGGTGAACATAGCCCGAAAGATGCAGTATCCCATGGATTAAGATCCGTACAAATTCTTCTTTTTCAGAAATGCCAAACACTTTTGCCTGCCGCCGAATTTGCGGCAATGATATAAAAATATCGCCCAAATCACACTCTTCACAATTGCCCGCAGCTGATTCTGTGGAAAAAGACAACACATCAGTAGTAGAATTTTTTGCGAGATACTTGGTATTTAATTTTTTCATTCGCGCATCCGCTATCAAATGGACACTCACACAGGCGCGAGAAAAATTTAATTTCTGGAGCGCGCTCTCAACAATATTTGTAATTCTTCTCGTCGATAAAATACTATTCTTTACTGTCTGATAAATGTTGCATGCCATAATTTTTTTACCAAAAAAACCTTTATGGTTTACCCTATTAAAGAACGAACTCATAGTTAGTTCTTTGTCGCCGCCTCAATAATTACTGTTTTTTGTGCCGCCAAAACTCGCGCGAGCTCAAACAGTTGTCGGCACAAAAAACAGTAATTATTGAGGCTGTATATAGATTAAAAGTATCTAAAACTGGCTACAAGTTAAACTCGCGCAGGGCATTCTCTAACCGGGTAAAGATGTCGTGGCAGTCTCCGTAAACTCTTCAACGCTTGGAATAATAGTTTCCGCCGGCTCAGGCAATACCGGTTGCTCCGGAATATCAATGGATGTTTTTGCTGTCCGGAAACTTTGCATCATCATTATTGCCACCTGCCGAAATGGAATGAAACCAGCGGCGCCGGGATGATAAATCATGGTATAAACCGAATCCTCTTTTATAAAATACGCCGTCAAATTATCCTGACGCTTCAAACCAGACACTTGAAAACGATTGGAAAAATTAACCAAATCCTCAAAACGTTGCCCGGCCGCATGCTCGGCAAACCAATCTGGAAATGATTTTCCCGCGTCAATCTTTGACGCTACAACTTCAACATAATCCCCGGTAATCGCGCTGAATAACACTTGTTTGGCATCCGGATCAACCGGCGCCGCTTCCCATCCCAAAGGATAATACAGGCGATACTGCCAGGTCGGATTGACATACTCGCGGATTAAGCCCGAATCAATAAGCTTGATAGGCGCAAATCCCTTCGGGTTGTATAAATTCACGACTTCCTGTCCATCATAATATCCATCTCCGTCCGAGTCCCACTCGCCGCTGTCGGTATCAAACAATTCCTCTTCAATATCGGTTAGGGCATCTGCGTCAAGGTCAACGCTATCCACTAAAATGATTCGCGGAAACTCCAACGGCGCTTCTTCAAGGGCGGGAGTGGTGGTCGGAGCCAGATCTTTTTCCTCAACTTCTTCTAAAATTGGAGTAGTGGTTGAAATTGACCTTGATGGTTGCTTTATAGACTCTGGTTTTGGCTGTTCGGCGGCAACTTCCGCGGGCCCTGGCCCAACAATTGCTTGCCTGGGTTTAAACGCTTGATTAATATAATACCATGAAATGAATCCGACAATAATTAAAAAAAATATCCCTCCTCCCAAATAGAGAAATTTTTTGTTTGAAAAAAGCTGCTTCAACTTTCCTGCCGGTTTGGCTGCCGCCTCGCCTTTTTTTTCTTTTTCATCACTTTTTTTCTTTTCCCCGGCGATCTTTTCGTCCGCGGCTAATGCATGATAAATCTCCGGGTCAGCCCCGCCATAAAATATGCCGGGGATAGTAGTTATTCTCTCCTCGCCTTCGGCATCAACAATATCGCTTTTTCCTAATATTTTGTCGCTTTTTTTTTTTCCAAACACATTATATCACTTAAACACTTTAGCACTGGAGCACTGGAGCACTGGAGCACTGGA
>JBAZZL010000045.1:0-7437 GCA_041658785.1 Patescibacteria group bacterium | reverse complement strand
GCGGTTGTTGAAATAGGGGCAGGAGATGTTCTTGTTCGGGAAGGGGAGGCGGAGGTAGGAGCGGAGTACTTCCATTGATTGCGGGGAGAGGGTTTGGGTAATCATACAAAAAAATATGTGAATTATGAAACACCGTTTTTTGCCGCAGTTAAATTCGCGTATCTATTTAGCGATGTTATTTTTTCCGGATAGTTTAAAAATTATTTTGCTCGCGATAGCATAGACAATCGCAAAAATAATCAACGAAACACCGACAGCCAGCGGCGCCAGAAATGCCGGGCGGATTGCTTGGCCGACGAGCGGCGCCAAAGCGGCGGCCATGGGAGCGTACGCGCCGAGCGGGCCCTGATCCGCGGCATCCGGAGCGGGTATTCCTTTTTGTTCAATCGCGTAGAACACTAGCATAATGAGCGATCCGGGGAAGGCGGCGAGGCTTAAGACAATGCCGGGAGAGAGCAGGCGGCCGGAGCGGTAACTCAAGAGCGAGAGGAAGATAAGCAGTAGAGCGGAGATGATTGCGAAAATTATGAAAACGCCGCGGATTTTTTGATGATTCGCGGCCGAAACAATGGCGAGCGGCCTCGCGCCTTCCACAATGCTCTGCCGCATTTCCGCGTTGGTCGCGAGCTTGGCCAAACCCGCCGCGCCCTCATCATAAATCGGCTCCGTGAGCTTACGGAAAAAAGCCAAACGCGCTTCGCGCGGTGTTTTATTTTCCAGATTAAAGTCCTCTTTGGTTACGGAGATGTTTAATCCCGGAATCGGTTGCAATGCGTTGGCGCGCGAAGCCGCCAATTTTCGGCTTACCTCTTTTATTTCGGTTTCATCATCCAGGCCATTCTGGCTGAACATGCTGGCCACCGCGAAAGTAGTAATATCCACCGCGTTTTTCTTATTGGTCAATAACATTAACGCTCCCAAGAGAAGCGTTACGCCTAAAATTATGGTCAGCAGAATGCCGATTAGCCATTTTAGATTCAAGCGCCAGGCGGCTGGACCATGGGGAAGAGAGTTGGTTTTTGGTTGTTCGTTGGGTTCGGGGGGCATAGGTTTGTTACAACGTTAGTCGGCTAGCGGTTTTATTTAAAATATTATGGCTTTTCATGATTGACCCAGCGGTCTGCATGCGCAGGAGTTCCGCGCCGGGAGCGATGTTGCGTTCGTAAGGAATAACATTAAAACCTTTATGTTTGATATTATTGATCCGTTCGTTACTCATCGTGTGGCGGAACGCGGTGATACGCTGGATAATTTGAGCACCGGCTTTTATTTTGATAAGTTCGTAGGAACTTAGATCTAGATTTAATAACGCCGCTAAATGGGCTTCAAAAATGGTAATTGGGTAATTGGGCAATTGGTCGTTTTGCCTAATCTGCTTACTGCTTCCGCCAGTGGGCGGACAAGTACTCTGCTTATTGCTTATTGCTGATCGTTGCAATTGCGACTCGTAAGGAGCTGACGCGGGTTGGCGGGCGTTGATCTCTAACAAATATAGCCGGCCGGTTTTTTCTTCTAAAATAATATCAATGCCAAACAATCCCTTCCAGCCGTCCGCGCGGAGTTTGGCGCCGACGTCATTGGCAATTTTGTGATATTGTTCTATTTGTTTTTGCGACAAGCTACCGCGCGGCAGTTTCCAGTCGTTGCCGATAGTGGCGAACGGGTTGTCGGTAAAAGGCGACAGGCCGGTAATTTGGTAATTGATGTTGCCGATTAGAATTTTATCCGGCGCCACGATGTTGTTGTTGGTAAAAATTGGACCATGAATAAATTTGGCAACCCGCGCCGGACGTTTGGGAAATTTGTTTTGAATTTCCGCCAGTTGTTCTTTGGCGTCAATAAAAATTGTGCCAAGGCCGGTGTGGGCCGTATTAAATTGCAGGATAAAAGGTTTGTTTCGCCACTTCACCTCGCGGCAGAGTTGGATTTGGTGCGGCGGCAGATATTTGGCGAGCGCGCCCAGCCACTCAACCTGGAAAATTTTCTCCTCTACTTTGGCGGATAATTCGGGAGAGGGATTGAGCAAATTCCATTTTCTTTTTTTACAGATTTTCTCAATCAGCCGATTGTTTTTGAAGACAAGTATATTCGGTTTATTGATCCGTTCAATAAATCCACTTGTTTCGTCGCGCGAAAGAAGTTCAAGCGTGTTCAATGGCCGTTCCGCGTTTATGAGCAAGATATTTGTTTGTTTGGCAGCAAGCCCCTTGGCAAAGTCCGTGGAATTTGAGATAATAAAATAGCCCTCGGTATCCAGAGGCAGGCCTAAGGCGCGTTCAATATCGCGAGTGATGTAGATAACTGGGTTGTTTTTGAGCTTTTGGTATAATTCTAGCATAAGATTGATTGTAACACAGAACCATGGAGTTAGCAATTGGTTGGTGTAATAAAAAATTAAACAAAATTGAAAAAAATTAAACAAAATTAATTCTGTATAATTTTGTATAATTTCGTCCAATTCTTTCATTATGGATCAAATCTATCACCATCTCAAACAATTCGGCAAAGTTAAATTAAACGAACCGCTAGCCAAGCATACCACTTTCAAAATCGGCGGACCGGCTGATTATTTTATCGTCGTTGAGGAAAGAGAAAAATTAGTTGAATTATTAAATTATTTATCCGGCGAAGGAATTGATTATTTTATTTTGGGCGGCGGATCAAATTTGCTGATTAGTGATGAAGGCATGCGCGCCGCGGTGATTCAGCTAAAATTTGGTCGGATTGAATTTACCCGCGAAAAAGAAGCGGAAGCTGAAGCGGGAGCGCTGCTTAGCCAACTAGTGAATATGGCGGCGGCCGAGGGATTGTCCGGTTTGGGTTGGGCAGCCGGGATTCCCGGAACCATTGGCGGAGCCGCGCGGGGCAATACCGGCGCGATGGGTTATCATACGGCGGGAGCCATCGCCAAAGTTGAAGTCTGGCGCGATGGGGAAGTGTTGGTATTGGACCGCCAGGATTGCGAGTTTGGTTATCGGGACAGCGCGTTTAAACACAATCGGGACGTAATCTTGAGAGTGTGGCTCGTGTTTAAAAAGGCAGACAAGGGAGAATTGGCAAAAGAAATTCAGTACAATATTTCTTGCCGCACGAATCAACCCAAAGGTTATTCGGCCGGATGTTTTTTCAAAAATATTAATTTGCCAAATTGGCCGGGCAATGTCAATGAATTACCGGAGATATTCAAAAAGCGGGGTACGGTGCCGGTGGGCTGGCTGATGGAACAGGTGGGGATGAAAGGAAAGAAAAAAGGAGATGCCCAGGTCGGAGTGGAGCACGGTAATTTTATCGTCAATTTGGGAAAGGCAAAAGCCAACGATGTGCTGGCGCTGGTTGAAGAAATTAAAATAAAGGTGTATGATATGTTCGGTGTGGAGTTGGAGGAGGAAGTGGAGATTGTATAATTAAGCACTTACGGATAACGGATAATCCTGATTTACGGATGACAGTGTCATAATATCCGTAAATCAGGATTATCAGTAATCGGTAAGTATGAAAAAATCCCCCAAGCAATATTGGAAACTTGGCCGTTCGGAATACGCCACTCAATTTTTTGACATCAATAAAAACGGCGAGCTGTTAGTTAAGGAAGGCAATTATCAGTACAATGTTCATGAGTTGGCAAAAAAATATGATACATCGCTTGAATTGGTATTTCCTTTTATCATTGAACACCGTGTGGAAGAGTTGATCAATATCTTCAATCATTACATCAAGCATTATCATTACAAGGGCCGGTTTTATTTTCATTATCCAATGAAAGTGAACCAAAACCGGGCGTTTATTTTGCCCCTGATTACCGAAGGCGCCAATTTAGAGACTGGTTCTGCCAACGAGCTGTGGATAGTAAAACGGCTGTGGGAGCAAAATAGTTTCAATTCGCGAATCAAAGTGATCTGTAACGGACCAAAGACAGATGCCTATGCTGGCTTGATCAAAGAATTGCGCGATCAGGGGCTTGATGTTGTGCCGATTATTGAGAGTTACGACGAATTGAGCAAATTATCCAAGTACAAAGGCCAGGTGGGAATAAGAGTAAATTTAGATATTAAAACCAGTTCGCATTGGGACAAAAAATTTGAACAATTTGGCTTTAGCCCGGACGAAATAAAGTCAATCGGTAAAATCCCCAACCTATCCATTCTTCATTATCATGCCGGTTCGCAGATGAAGCGCTCCAACGATATCACTTCGGCGCTCAAAGAAGGATTCCAGATTTATTGCGCGCTCAAACAGTCCAATCCCAAGCTGGATACGATCAATATCGGCGGCGGGTTCGCGGTGAATTATGAAAAGAAAAAAATGTACAGCATTCAGAGTCTGGTGCAAAGGATAGTCAGCTTTTTGGCTAAATCATCGGAACAAGCCGGGGTTCAGCCGCCTCATATCATCTGCGAGTGGGGCAGGCATATCATGGCTCCGTCGCAGATAACGGTTTTCAAAGTAATTTTGGAAAAGACAATCAACAACGGCAAGACGGCAAAAAAGTGGTATGTGGTGGACGGCAGTTTTATGAATGACTTGCTTGATACTTGGGCGATCCATCAAAAATGGCATGTGGTGCCGATAAATAATATGTTTGCCAAAAAAATGGAAAAGGTATGGCTCGCCGGACTAAGTTGCGACTCGGATGACAAATATACCGGAGATGGCTATGTCAATTTGCCAAACACAGCTGAATTGGCAGAAGGAGAGAGTCAGTATATTGCTATTCTTGACACCGGCGCGTATCAAGACGCTTTGGCTTCATGCCACTGCCTTTTGCCGTCGCCGGGAAAAATTGTCTGCCAGGACGGCGATATCAATGTGGCGCGAGAAAGAGAAACCGCGGAGGAGATGGGAAAACTTTTTGGGTGGTAGTTGACTATGGTTTACACCAAAGAAAAGACGGCAAACAATTTTGGCGGGCTCGGCGGACAAAAATTGGCGTCAGCCCAAGCGGTGATTTTGCCTGTTCCTTATGAGGGGACAGTTTCTTATCGCCCTGGCGCGAGCCGCGGGCCGGAAGCAATTATTCAAGCTTCGCGCCACATGGAATTTTATGATCTTGAGCTGGACTGCGAAATAGTCGAACGGGTTAACATTTACACTTTGCCGGTGATTCAGGTAAAAAATTTATCAGTAGAAAAAATGGTCGCAACAGTAGAAAAGAGATATAGTGAATTGGCGCAAACAGGCAAGTTCGTTGCCATGCTCGGGGGAGAGCACTCAATTTCTTATGCAGTAGAAAAGCCTTTACGCCAAGAGTGTCCCAATTTATCTGTTTTACAATGGGATGCGCATGCTGATTTGCGCGATATTTGGGAAGGCACTCCTTTTTCACATGCATGCGCTATGCGTCGTTTTTATGATAATGTTGACAGAGTGGTGCAGGTGGGAGTTCGCAGCCTGTCGCAAGAGGAAGCGGATTATATTAAAACAAATAATTTAAGAAAAAATATTTTTACTCCGGCAGAATTTGACGTTGACAAGATTGTTTCCCGGCTGTCCCGCGATGTTTACATTACCGTGGATTTGGATGGTTTTGATCCATCCATTATGCCGGCGACCGGAACGCCGGAACCTGGCGGGCTTTTGTGGATGGATTTTTTGAAATTAATGAGAAAGGTTTTTGAAAAAAAGAACGTGGTTGGCTTTGATGTGATGGAGCTGTCGCCGATAAAAAATCAGCCGGCGTCGGATTTTCTCGCCGCGCTGGCGGTGTACAAAATGATTGGATACAAGTTTTGTTTGAAAAAATAATTTTTTTAACACTTACAACTTACAACTCTACAACTTACAACTTCACTATGTCCAAAAAAAAATTCCTCAAACAACCCATAGAACACATTGACATCACCAGTTTTGACGCCCGGCCGATTGTGAACCAGATGAGCAAGATGTCTTTTTCCGCGCGCGATTTGGCGCGGGCCGCGGATATTTATGATAAGATGATCAAAGATAAAGATTGCACGATTTTTCTTTCACTGGCCGGATCAACCAGCGCGGCCGGGTGCATGCAAATTTATGTTGAGTTGGTTAAAAATAATATGGTGGACGCGATTATCGCGACCGGCGCGTCCATCGTTGACATGGATTTTTTTGAAGCGCTTGGCTTCAAGCATTACCGCGGGTCAAAATTCGCGGACGATCTGGAATTGCGCAAAAATTACATTGACCGGATTTACGACACCTACATTGACGAGGATGAATTGCAGGCCTGCGACACCGCGGTGAAAAAAATCGCCGACGGCCTTCCGCCCCGCCCGTATTCTTCGCGCGAGTTTATTTGGGAGATGGGGAAATATCTGGTTAAGAATTCAAAAAAGAAAGATTCTTTGATTCAAGCCGCTTATGAAAACAATGTGCCGATTTTTGTGCCGGCTTTTTCCGATTGCAGCGCCGGCTTGGGTTTGATCGTCCATCAAGAAGAGCGGCCGGATAATCATCTGTCAATTGATTCGGTGAAGGATTTTTTGGAATTAACTAAAATAAAGATGAAAGCAAAAACGAGCGGTATTATGATTGTGGGAGGCGGCGTTCCTAAAAATTTTATTCAAGACACAGTTATTGGCGCCGAGGTGCTTGGACACAGCGAAGTTCCGCCGCATAAATATGTTATTCAGCTTACAATTGCTGATGAAAGAGACGGAGCACTGTCAGGTTCCACGCTCAAAGAAGCTTCTTCATGGGGAAAAGTAGAACAGACTTATGAGCAGATGGTATTTAACGAAGCCACGGTAACTTTGCCTTTGCTTGCTTCGTATGTTTATTATGAGGGGAATTGGCGGAAGAGGAAGAAGAGGGAGTTGGCGAAGATGTTTTGAAATTCACCTAATTTTTAATTCACCTAATTCACCTAATAAAATTTTTAATTTTCAATTACCTAAAATCTCTCGCTCGTCTAATTGGGAATTTGGATTATTGGACATTTTATTAGGTGAATTAGACAATTAGGTAAATTAGGTGAATTTATACACAATAATATGAACATAAACATCCACTGCACTAATATTGACGCTACTGAGCCGATTAAACAATATGCCATGGAAAAAATGGCGGGATTGGGAAAATTTTTTAGCAATATCCAGCAGATTGACATCGACGTTGGCATGAAGAGCCGCCACCATCTTAAGGGTAAGATTTATTACGCGGAATGCAATGTCAGCGTGCCGGGTAAATTAATCCGCGTGAGTAAGAACGCGGTGGATTTGTACAAAGCGATTGACAAGGTGAGGGATCATTTGAAGGTGGAGTTTGAAAAGATGAAAGGGAAGAGGAGAGAAAGGGATAGGAATATATTAAGAGAGCAGAAAGGGTATCTTGAATAAAAAACCTAAATTTTAAACAAATCCAAAATTCAAGATTGAGGCCGCCTCTATGGACGGTTTTTTTTATGCTTAATTTAAATATGGACAAAAGGGGTTTAAAGGTGTTATACTGCCCCCGCGAATCACG
>JBAZZL010000044.1:0-8278 GCA_041658785.1 Patescibacteria group bacterium | reverse complement strand
CATACTGAACACTTTAGCACCTGAGCACCTGAGCACCTGAGCACCTGAGCACGTGAGCACGTGAGCACGTGAGTGCTAAAGTGCTTGAGTGCTAAAGTGCTAAAGTGCTCAAGTTTCTGATGATCCTTTGTAATATCCTCCGGTATTCACAATCAGCGCCAGGTCTCTGATATGGCGCCGCCTGATATCTTTGGCAACAACTTCTTTCACTGCCACAGCCTCGCCAATAAATTTCCTAAAATAATCCAGCTCTTTTTTGGCATATTTTTTGTTCCACACCCTTTGGCTCGGCCTTTTTACTGTCTGAATTATGTTTAATAAAAAATAATGAAATGCCTGCCCGTTTATTTTTACAAAAGCCACCACCAGCGCGCTGCCGCCCACCAGCGCCAGTATGGCAACGAACAGAGCAAAATCCGTCAGTTTGTATGATATAAAAATAATCAAGCAGGCAACAAGCAAAATCAAAAACTGCCGCACGGTTATAGGCCCGAAGATCTTGTCTTCCACTTCAATAAATTGCGGCACAACGAATTGTTGCATATTGAATTATGAAATTGATGATTAGAAATTAGAAACTTGAAATTAGAAATTGGTGATTGGAAATTGGTGATTGGAAATTAGAAACTTGAAATTAGAAATTGGTGATTGGAAATTGGTGATTGGAAATTGGTGATTGGAAATTAGAAATTGGTGATTGGTGATTGGTGATTAGAAACACGAAATATGAAATTTTAGAAACCCCCAAATTCTCAATTTCCAATTTCTAATTTCAAGTTTCCAATTTCCAGTTTCCAATTTCCAATTTCCAATTTCCAATTCAATACAGATGTTTATTCAAAATAACAATCGCCTTAAACTCCCCTATTCTCAATCTTTCTCCCGGCCCGCCGCTTACCAGCATCGGCTCTATTTTCTGCCCGCTCTTTAATGCTGTTTCTATGCTGTCTTGATATTGCCGAAATAAAGGGCTGGTCTGCCATGCCTGTTTGGCTTTGATAAACAATAGATACGACTCCTGCTTTAATACTAAAAACTTTTTCCAGAGCAGTTCCCCCGCTTCTTTGGCATTGGCGGACAAGCGATGAAAATCGTGCAGAGAAAACGCTGCCAGCTCGTCAATCGGTCCGATAATATCCTTTTCTTCTTCCTTCTCTTCAATTCTTTCCGTCTGTGGCGCGGATTGGGGTAGCGTCGCGTCATGCATTATCTGTCTGCCCTGCCGCCTCGGATCGTGGTGATAACCCGCCTTTTCGGATGATAAGCGCTGATTCTCGGATTCAATACTTCGGATCTCGGGCTTTTGTTCTTCCTCCTCCTCTGTTATTTTATTTTCATATTTCTTGCTTCCTTGTTTCTCAATTTTTCTTACCCTTTTTGCCAGCCTCCGCCTGTCCGCGGATAAGTTAAAAGCCTCCTTTACCGCCTCTGCCAAACGTTTTGCCTGTTCTTCGTTCAATCCCAGTCCGCCTTTACTTTGCTCATTCACTAAATATGAAAAAAACTGACCATCATCCCTCACTCCATTCACTCGCGACAAAATAATATAATATAGCCTGGGTTGCAATTCTTTGGCAATGGCGAAATTCAACTTTGGCAAAATCTTGTTGAGAAAATCGTCTTGCGCCGGTTTCTTGGCCGCCGCGTTCGCGAACTCCGATCCAAATCCTTCTTCTTCCAAGAGCGAACGGCGATCTTCATCATTCCAAACTTCAAATTTTTTTCCGCTTGCCAAATTATCTTTTTCCTCTTGCTTTTTGGCGCTGGCAGCCGGGGCTGGCGGCAAAGGCCGGGCTTTCAGATTATCGGCTATTTTGACGGCCAGATAACGCGCCGCCGCCTCGTCTGCAAATATTTCCTTCACCGGCGCGGAGGATGTCAAGTGTGTTTCTCCTTCAATCATTGGAACTGCCGCCGCAGGATTGTTCTCCGTTGTCCGCTTCGTAATTTCCTCCGCCGGTTGAATTTCTAGCGGCAAATCCTTCGGCAGACTCAAAACCGGTTTTCCGTTTTCTAATTTCCAATTTCCAATTTCCAATTTCTCTGTTTCCCTATTTCCTATTTCTTCTTCCATCTTAATTTCTTCCGGCAAATCCGCTTTCAAATTATCAGCCGGCTTATTTACTTGGTATTTTTTTCTAAACTCATCCAAAGAAACGCGCGCCATACTGCCGTCGGCTTTTTTGATCAAGATGGTAGGTTGGGTAGTCATATCCACAATTGCTATTGACAGTGATAATAATACATGATATTCTACTATTACTAATTACGATGAGGGGACACGCCTAAGGTTCCGTCCGAAGGATAATGCCCCTCCTCAAAAAGCGTCTATGTGGCTTTGTCCATTAGAGACGCTTTTTGTTATACCGGCTTGCTGTAAAGAAGAATATAACAACTGATTCCCTGGAATATATCCAATAAATAGGTACGCTTTCTTTGCATGATATTTTTCTTTTAAGTATATTCTGAATTTGCTCCAACTCAAAACCCATCCTTGCCGCCGAATGGAAAGGTTTACATTCTGACTATCCACAAACGCGTAATGATTCAACGCAAAATTTTTCACAAATATAACAATTATTTCTTTATTTCTTATTTCCAATTTCTAATTTCCAATTTACAGTTTCCAGTCATAGTTTTTCCGTCCCGTCGGCTTTTTTCACGAGGATGGTGGGTTGATTAACTGGCATAAATTTATCAACAACGCCACTTTTAAACTAATCCGCTTAAAAACCTATCCACGCTTATTAGCCGGATATTATCCTGATAAAAATCCACGCTTTCTTCGCCGGTCACCTGATAAAGAAAAGGGATCTTTAATCTTTTTCCAATAGATCCTTCGCCGCCGCATCTTGTAAATATCTTTTTTTCATATTTTACCGCTTTCACTGCCAAAAAAAACCGCTGGCCGTCTTTCCTAAATATTATACCTCTGTGTAAAATTTTGGCAAACAAATCACGCTGGGGTGTAAAGTTTTGGGTTTTTAAAAAAACTACCGCCGAATGGCTCAAACTGTCATTTCCGCCCCCGCCGCACAACGGGATCCCGCCATCAATGCGGAGCGGGGCAATTTCCGGTTATCCACATCAAAATTGCGCAATCTATTGACAAACCATATCCTCATGATGTATCCTAATAATGGATTCCCATGAAAAGACCCCCATAAGAAGATTACGTGCTTATGGGGTGTTTTTCTTTTTATATTCAAGTTTATTTCTGAAATCGTTAAAATAATTAAATCTTCCCCTGCTTGCCTTTTTAAGCAAAGAAGAACAAACCGCGCGAGCTGGCGCCAATACATGATGTAATTTGTCCTGTTCCTGCAAATAACGAACTAAACAAGTAAAATCCCCATCGCCAGTGACGATAACCGCCTGATCGAAATAGCCGTATTCAATCATGGTGTGTAAAACCAATTCCGCGTCACAGTTACCCTTAACCGCGCCGCCATTGCGCGGTAATATTAATTTAAAAATCAATAAAAAACCAGCTTCTTGGAGTGTTCGGTAAAGCCCCTGATTTTCCTCCAAAAATCCAATAAACATAAATGCCTTTGTTACTCTATATTTCTCCGTAAGATATATACGAAATCGCCTGTAATCAATAAGCCACCCTTCTCTTTTTACACCAAGGTAAAGGTTGTGACTATCAATAAACGCGTAATTGTTCAACCTATCCGGCATAATAAACAATGAAACAAATGACAATTAACAAATAACAAATAACAAATATTTCTCTATTTCTTGTTTCTCCCGCCGCAGCGGGGCCCCGTCTTCTTTGCGGGGCGGGACAGTTTCTAATTTTACAGTATTATCAGCCATACATCATATAAACTCGCGCGACATATTCCATGTTTTTGGCAACCTTTTATTCACTTTAAATTCACCGCTCTCTTCATCAAAATACACCAACGGAGCGTATTCAGGATTGTACACATCCTCATATATGTCGTTTAATTGAAACGCGCGGGAGAGATATGGTTCTGTTTTCCACGGCGTTGATTCTATCGCATTCAGCATTTGCATCTTTATCCATGTCGGTCTTTGCACTATCTGCAAATATCTTTTAATATCTTCTTTCATATTTTCATCTATATCCTGCGTCATAATTCTTTTCCAATCATACATTTTTTCTTTCACGCCGGCTTCCGCCAGAAAACCGCGGTAATCAATAAAATCACACTCGCGCAAATGAAGGTACATTGACAAAAGTTCTAAAAGCCATGGTTGAAAATTCTTTGGCAGACGAAATGTCTCTACTTGCTTTTTGACATAATTAACCTGCTGGTAGCCATCAAGCTCATTATCTTTCGCAAACGCAAGATACTGTTGTAAAAACTGACCGGCTTGCAGTGTTTGTCCGGGCCCAAAGAAAATTTTGGTTTTGCTGATGAGGAGCGCCTGCGCGTAAGTTCCTGAACGGATAATGTAATCGCTCAAAACGGATTCTCCCGCCAAGTCCTCTCCGAGCAATTGACCAACTGGCGCTCCTAGGCACAACGCCCACCAGAGATGCGAAGCCACCAGCGCGTCTTTATCCTCTGTAAGCAAAGAGGGAAAATCCGACCATCCGATGTGTAAAATCATCATAAAATACAGACGCGCCACGCCGGTGGCAAAAAAACTCTGGTCTACGGGATTGGTCAGCATAGTGAATACTGCCCATTTGCGCGTTTCGGCGTCACTGCCGGCAAACGCCTCGCCCAAAAATCGCATAACCGCGATCCAATCCAATGTTTGCGCCGTACCAAGAGCGCTGTGGAATGACACGAAATCAACAAACGGCTTTTCCGGGCGGTAGTACCGCAAAGCTGCCGCCGCCAGCTCTGCCGCGACCGACACCTCGCCATACGCGTTTGCCAACTGTCCGAGCGAAACGGCTAAACTGCCGCGATCCCGCGCGGAAAAAGCCTGCAGGAGGTTGAGCAGTGCGTCAACCGCCCGCTCTTGTATATCCAATGAACGCAATGCTTGCTGTATGTCAACCGATGCGCGCGCTTCCTGCTTTGCCACAGGATGATCGCCGGTTATCTGCAAACGGATACTATCCAATTGTTTGGTAACACCCAACAACAGTAAGAAATCAATCTGTCCAACCATTGCGACAAAAAACGCACCGTCTCTGTCCTTGCGCGCGCGCGATATATCCGTCTCTGTCATCTCTTCCATTTCTTCCGAAAAAAATTCCAGCCAATGCCAAAGCGAATCTGGAAGCCATGCGCCGCCAAAAAAACTACGAGCCGCGCTTAAGCATTCGGCGATTATGTTCTTTTGTTCCGACCACAGTGTTTCTGGGTTGTGCTGGAAAAATTGTTGTGGCATAGATAGCTGGCGGCATTATACATATAGAATAATGCCATTATACGTTGTAAAATACGCTTTCCGCTGCCGTTCTCTTATTTTGATTCTGACTTTTTCAATTCCTCTTGCAAATCTGCCAGTTCTTTTTCAAATTTAGATAAAAAAATCTTGTTAAAGTCTAAACTTTCTCTTGCACCATCTTTAAAGGCTTGAGCAGCGCTTCTACTATTGATTTGGGCAAGATTCCGGTCTACCCTCTCAGTATACTCCCTAATTTCTTTTTTAGTCTCTCTAATTGCCCTCTGTATAATTTCTAGCGTGCGGTGTGTAGGTGGAGCAGTTGGAGGCGGAGGCGGAGACGAAGATGACGGAGCAGCTGGACCGGTAGGACCAACAGAACCTTGAGGACCAGCAGGACCTGGTGGTCCACCAGTTGGATCTGGCGGAGCAATCGGGGCTGGCGGTGCTACAGGAGCCGCGGGGGGTGGCGCAGGCCCGTGGGCGGCGGCAGGTGCAGGACCAACTGACGGTGCTACAGGCGACGGCGGAGGTGCAGACGGCGTGGTTGGTGGAGTCCCTGCCTGCGGCGGTGCGCCACCCTGACCGCCCTGAACTGCTGGAGCTGGTGGCGCAGCGGATCCACCACCCGCAGCTGGACCACCACCCTGCCCACCACCGCCTGCTGGCGGCTGTTGCTGTTGTGCCGATTTTCTATTACCCTCAAATTTGAGCAAGATGGCGTTAACATCTGCATCACTTATCACTACATCCTCATACGCGCGATCTTCATCACGAAATTGAACAATCTTATTATTGTCATCGCGAAAGACACTCTCGTCACCTATCATTCTATTGATCCATGCTTGCAATTTTTTAACTGCATTAACTGGTGTGCCATTAATTTCTTCCTTATGTGCAGTTCCTTCCCCAATGACAAAATTGAATTTCCCGCCTATCGAGTCATTAAAATTTACACCAGAGTGGCCGCCAATCAAAGTCGCAAAAAACTCTGGTGTTTTCTTTAGCGCGACCGCAAAATCGCGGGCAACATCTTTCAAAGCCCCTTCTTCATTATTGCCAAATGTCTTCACAACTAAGTCAGAGTCTTTTTTCCCAATAGAAAACCGGCCATCCGTGGTTTTTGCCTGTTCAAGATCTGCATCGTCGCCGGATAATTTGACAAGCAATCGCCTGTTGCGCTCGTCAAGTTTTTCAAGCATCCGCTGGGTAACCACGCCAAATGTGATTGCCATTGCTTCGGGCCGAAAGTGGCTTGCGGTCCCGGTCACTTCATCCATCTGGGCAACACCATGAATTTTTAATTTGGAATACCGTTCCGAGGCGTCCCGTTTTTTCCATTCGGACTCCATAAACGCGGCCGCGTCATCATAGAGCTGTCCGTGAGCAAATCCCAAATCCATATTGAAGTACGTATGTCCTCCGTCATCAAGATGCGCGGTGGAGGCGGCAAAATTTTTGAAACTTGCGAGCCGCTGATTGGCCTCGGCGTGACTCTCTATCTCACTCAAATATTTTTTCGAGATTTCTCCTGCATCCGACAGTCCCTTCACAAAATTCAAATAAAACGCCTGAAGCTCTTTGGCCGCTAAGGACTTCATACGTTCGCTGGCATCGTTCGCCACAAGACCTAATTTGATTGCTTTTGTCGTTAAGGTTGTGACATCCCCTTTTTCAGCGGCTATGCCGATTTCTCTATCAGTAACCACATCTGCTGCTAATTGTTCAGCAGCTTCTTTATATCCTACATTCTTATCTCTCTTGTTTCTCAAAACCGCATTTTCCGCCTGCACTAAACCAACATCACCTCCATAGGCCGCGAGGCGTTGCATATCATTGGCCCGCTCGCCGCTTGATTTGTTCACCATTTCGAGTTTTTCGTCACCACCCACTTTCCCCCATTCCAACTGGTTGACAAATACGTCTTCCATCATTTGGGCCTTTTCCAATTCTTCTCCGGTCAGCGCGCTGACGTTACCAGAGGGCAATTTTAATTTCTCGCGGTTCGTCCGCAACAAACTCCCAATCCGCGCCAACCCGTCATCAGACCATGCTTGTTTCGTCAAGTACTCCTGGCTTGCCATCATTTCCGCTTGCTGATCCTTGCCCAAAACTTCCCCTCTTTTTTGCCTCAACATGAGGTAGGTAAAAGAGCCCATGGCTCTGCGCACGGCTTGTTCCCGCTCCATTCCCTCAAACCCTTCCAGCCGTTTTTTCACCCACGCGCGATACGCAGTTGCTGGCGTTTCCACGTCATATCGTTCTTTGGTAAACGCCGTCTCCGCCTGATCGGTCGCGGCGGTCTTTTCCACGCCGGCAATATCCTTTGTGTAATCTTCCAGTATCTGCGAAAGCGCAAGCCGCGCCCCCGGGCTCAAATCCGCTTCTATCACTTCACTAAACGTCATGCGCTTCAAATTTTCTTTCAGTTCATCGGCGCCTTTCGTAAAAATATCGCCGATTTGTTTTTGTTTAATTCCTTCTATAAATTTCTTGGCAGCATCGGCGCCAATATCAGCGGCCTGCACGCGATCAAAAAGATCACGCGCGGCAACGCCGCCAAGCGCTCTGTTCCTCATATCTTCCTCCGCTTTCTTTGCTTCAGCTTCAATAGCGGCCGTTGCCAACGCTTGGTACGCCATCTTGGCGCCGCGCGTTGAATAACCTTCTTCCACCGCGCGCATCTCCTCTATTGTGCTGACTCTCAGCTCTTCTTGTTCTGTCTTCACTCTTATCAATCCCCCTAGTTTATTTGGATCAGTGTTTTTCTTTATTTCTAGATCAGCTTCTCTGATTTTTCCGTCAATGTCTTTAATTTTGTCTTGCAACGGCTGTAGCTTAACTTTGATTTCCGCTTCGCCAATCTTTAATACTTCTCCTCTCTCTTTTTCGACAGCCTCCTTGGCGCTATCTTCCGCGGTCTTCTTGGCAATAGTATATCGCGCCACTTCCCGACCAA
>JBAZZL010000043.1:0-8832 GCA_041658785.1 Patescibacteria group bacterium | reverse complement strand
ATTTGGGTGTTCGAGTGGTTAAATGGTTTAGCGGCCCATGTCTTACAGTATTATTCCATTGATTTTAATACTGCTATCGTTGGCAGTAATTATTGTTATCACTGCCAAAAAATTTCCTCAGCTTACCATTCTTGATGTTGAAAGCATCCCAGAAGTTAAAGAAAGCATAAAGAAAGATGAGTTTTTGAGAAAAAGAATTGACGAAAAAACGGCAGTATCAATAAAAGATTGGGTAAAGAAATTAGTGCCATTTATTCAAAAATTGAAAGAAATCCAGTTGCGTTTTCGAAAATATGTCGGCAAAGTAGAGAGTCAAGTGTTGAAAAAAACCGAAGAAGAGCAAGAAGAAAAAATTAAGAAAATTCCAATTGGCAAAAAGAGAAGCGAGTTAAATTCATTATTGAAACAGGCTGATAAAGAAGTGGAAAATGGAGCTTATGAAAAAGCGGAAGAGCTGTATATTTCCGCCATTCGCATCAGTCCGAAGAGCGGGCACGCGTATCGTGGTTTGGGAGAGGTATATATGAGGCAGGCAAATTTTGAAAATGCGGAAGAGACTTATCAATTTTTGCGCCAGCTTGATCCAAACGATGATGTTACCTACGCAAAGCTCGGCCATCTGGCAGAACGCAGAGGAGATACGGCGAAGGCGATTGAATATTATGAGCAGGCCGTGCTTATAAATGATCAGCTTGCTTCGCGTTTTGTCAAATTGGCTGAATTGCTTCGTTCGGTAGAACAATACGGCACAGCTATGGAAGCGATGCGGCAGGCAGTGCATATTGAACCGCAGAACCCAAAGTACCTTGACAATTTGACAGAACTTGCTATACTGTCGGGCGATCGGAATTTAGCAGAAGAGTCGTTGGGCCAATTGAGGATGGTTAATCCGGAAAATCAAAAACTTGAGATATTGAAAGACAAGATTTATAAAATGCCAACTTAGCTCAGCTGGTAGAGTCCCGATAGAGCCACCCTAGCTCAGCTGGCAGAGCAACGGTTTTGTAAACCGTCGGTCGTGAGTTCGAATCTCACGGGTGGCTCTATCGGGATAAACCGTAGGTCCGGGGTTCGAGTCCCCGAGTTGGCTCAGGAATCATGATACATGATGCATGTAGCACGACCGAATTCGTATAATTCGTAATGACTCGTGCTATGTGTATCGTGCATCGTGTCGTGCGTCGTGTTGCGTGCATCGTGCATCATGAATCAGGGTCGGTACCAAAGCGGTCAAATGGGGCAGACTGTAAATCTGCTGGCGTTAGTCTTCGTAGGTTCGAATCCTACCCGGCCCACAATATAATTTTGCTCTGCACAGCAATTTTTTGTTTTTTATCAACAGAATAATGCAAAAAAAGCTTTGGCATGCTATACTATGTTTGTTATTAATTCATAACCTAACATCTATGTGCATGACAAAAGGTAAGTGCGCTGTATCATTGGCGGGATATGTTTTGGCAGTGATCGGCGCGCTCAATTGGGGGCTAGTCGGCCTTGGAGGATTTTTTGGCGGCGATTGGAATGTAGTTAATCTGATTCTCGGCCGGGTCGCTTGGCTGGAGAATTTAGTCTATTTGCTTGTTGGTTTGGGAGCGGTAATGATGCTTGTAGGTTGCAAGTGCAAAAAGTGCAAGGACGGAAAAGACAATTGTTGCGGCGGGCATGAGGAAGAAAAGACAAAATAAGAAGCAAAGCATCAATGTTTTTGATAATAGCAGTAGGATAAAAATTCGGCGGCAAGGCCGGATTTTTTCCTGATTATTGAATAAAGTTTGAGAAAGATTGCTTTAAGATTAGATTTATCTTGCGTCATAATCATATTTGTTGGTAATTGTGTTGACAGATAGAGGATTTGAATGTATAATTTTGACAATTTTGAATGATGCCGTTGTAGCTCAGTTGGTACCCCGCATCTGCGGGGCATGGTAAGGGAAAGACGCCGTTGTAGCTCAGCTGGTAGAGCAACTCCATGGTAAGGAGTAGGTCTCGGGTTCAAATCCCGACAACGGCTCAATTTACGGCGGCCAAGCATGGTAAACCTTATTTGGCGACAGTCCTAAGTAAGTAACTTAAGTAAGTAATTTAAATTTTATGGATAAATTAAATACAGGTGACGCATTTGAACCGTCGGCTGATGCTGGTGTTAGAAAGGCAGAGGGAAAGAAGGGGGAAGAGAAAGACGCCGGGAAACAAGGAACAGTCATTGTGCCAGCTCCGATTTCAATAGAGATGAAAGAAAGAATGGAGGTTGCTCGCCAAAGATCTAGAGAAGCAGACAAAGAGATAGAACGACGCGTAGCAGATTTCAGAGCGCAACTAAGAAGAGAATTAGCCGATGAGGCGGAAAACACATTAGAGAGGGAATCTAAAAGTATAGGACTGGAGGCGTGGGAAAAGATACACCGTTGGCTCGAAGAGATATATAACGGAAAATATGGCCGCGGAGTTCTTGTGGTTGTTGAGGATTCTGCAAGATCCGGGGAAAATAGGGTTGAATTAAGACGGGTCGTGCCAATTTGCAATGCAGTTGACCACGAGTCTGTTGAAAACACCGACCGAGAAGTTGAGAGTTTAGCTAGACACAGGCTGCTCCAAGGTCGTAATGTATATAGACACAACAAAACTGATGAAGCGCTGGAAGCGAAAACTTTTGGTTTTATTGGTCAATCCTTAAGAATGCATCAATTTGCCGAAGTGGGTTCTGTCGATGACACAAAAGAAGAGCTGAATGAACTTTTTAGAATTTTAATAGAAAGCCGCATCCTGCTGTTGAGTGATATTTTAGAGGCCTTTCCGAAAGATTATAAACCACAGGTTGAACCAGGGGAAGTTTGGGAATTTGGAAGTTGCAGCCACCATTCAGGAAAGATATTCGGAAAACAAATTGTCTTGCCGACAGGAAGACTGGCTGTTGTATCCGAGTATACCGGGGAGTTCCCTAGTTCAAACAGATTCTGGGGTGTTTTGACTGATCCGCGCGTCAAACCGGATTGGTCGGCCAGATTTGGAGGCGAGTGGAGAGGTCCGCAATTGGAAATTCCAACCGCGGAGGAAATCGCTTTTTTGAGAAGGGAAGGGAAAGGTGAGAAATTTAGCTGGACCGAGAAAATGGGTTTGGAAAGTGATGATGAGACAAAGATGATAGGATCAGAAGGAGAAGAATAGGGAAAAAGAAAGGGTAGCAGAAAAGGGAAAAAATATTTTTTATCTATTTTTTTTTAATTTTATCATGCCAATCATCGGCGCCCATGTCTCGACCGCGGGCGGGTTGCACAATTGTTTCGCGAACGCGCAGAAAATTGGAGCGGAATGTCTTCAAATTTTTGTTGCCAATCCCCAGCAGTTCAAAGCGAGAGATTTGACGGCGGCGGAAGTTGATTTGTTCAAGTCCGAATGGAAAAAAAGCAAATTGGGGCCGGTGTTCGCGCATGCCAGCTATCTTGTAAATTTGGCTAGTCCGGATAACAAAGTGCGTTTTGGCGGATTGAACAATCTGATCGGCCATTTCAAAATCGCTGCGGCCTTGAAACTTCAGGGACTGATTTTTCATCTCGGCGCGGCTAAAGGGGGAAACAGAGCGGAAGCGATTGTCCGCATGGCGGAGATGATGAAAAAAGCGCTCGCGGCCGTGTCCGGATCCGCGCCGTTAATTTTGGAGAACACGGCGGGCGGCGGCACCAAGCTCGGCGCGTCGCCGGAAGAGTTTGGCGAGATTTGCCGCAAAGTAAAAAGCAATCGCGTTAAAATTTGTTTGGACACGGCACATATGTTTGAAGCGGGCTGGCTCTGCCGGTTTGACAAAAAAGAGCTGGATGAATTCGTGAGGCGTTGCGACAGCGCTTTCGGCTGGGCAAAAGTGGCGGCGCTTCACATCAACGACTCGGCGACCGCCTGCGGTTCGCATCACGACCGGCACGAGAATATCGGCGAGGGAAAGATCGGACTCGCCGGGTTCCAGCAATTGGCGGTTCACCCCAAATTCAATAAGTTGCCCTGGATTTTGGAAGTGCCTGGTTTTTCAGGAGAAGGACCGGATAAAAAGAATGTAAGAATATTAAAAGAGTTATTTAATAAGCAGAGTAAGCAGAGTAAGCAATAAGCAGAGTAAGCAATAAGCAGAGTAAGCAATGAGGGTCTTACTTCTTCTACTTATTACTTATTGCTTACTCTGCTTATTGCTTATTACATTGTCAAATATGCTATTTCGCAAACTATTCATCGCGACTCTGCCAATGTGGCTGGTTTTTATTGTCAATAGTGTCCTTGTCTACGGTTTGTTTATTCAAGACAATGTATTCATTAGCATTGTGTTTCATGGCGCGGGAGGTTTTGCCGTAGCTTGGACAGCGCATATTATCCACCGAAATATCTTATCGTCAAAAATTACGATTCATCCAGTTTGGCTTTTTCTTCTCTTTTTTACGGGATTGGCGGCGGTGTTTGGGATAGGATGGGAAATTATGGAGTTTATCGTAAATTTTTTTATTATATCCCTTGGCAATAATTACGGTTTAGCTGATACTTTATTGGATTTGGTTATGGATACTGTCGGCGGAGCGGTGTTTTTCTTCGGTTGGTTCTTTTTTGGGAAGAGAGAATAAACATTTGACAGGAAATGATTTTTACGGTAGACTATCGTTATTCGTTTTTGATCCCTCGGCGCAAGTTTTTTTACTTTTGACTTTTAACTTCAACCTATGTCTCAAGATAACATGATAAAAATGGAGTGTACAGAGTGCAAACATACTAACTATTTTTCCCGCAAGAATAAAAAGACGCTAAAAGATCGTTTGGAAATAAAAAAATTTTGCAAGTTTTGCCAGAAGCATACGATGCATAAAGAGACTAAGTAGTTATAAAAGTTTTTGAGTTTATAATAAGTTTGGCCGTCACAGTAAGGCGGCCTTTCTTTTTGTCCACTGCTATGATTGCGGATTAGTAACTGAAGATTGGCGTGTTGGCGTGTTGGCGTGTTGTTGTGCTGTAGCTGTTAAAAGGAGGTAAAATTTTATGTCAAGGTTATCTTTTATTATCGTCTTTCAACAAGTTGCCTTTGATACTCTTTGGACTTGGGGAATAGAGGGTGTTGCGTATTTTCCACTTTTCCACATACTGCCCGATGCCTCGGCTATTGGTTTTGTTTAGTATTGTGGTTTTTTTTTGCGACCATTTTACTAAACTTTCAAAATTGATTTTGTATCTTCCGGCAACAATAACATAGGTTATTTCTTGGTCCTTTATAGCGCGCCTAATAGTTTGAGCGTTAACGCCAAATAGCCGCGCCGCTTCAGATATGGAGACTCTGACGATTTCGTTTTGTTCAGTTGTTTTTTTAATTTGATTTACCACATTAATCATTTATTACACTGGTTAGTTGCAGTCGTTGGGAATGACAAGTTGATGACAAAATGGCGTTCGGCGACAGTCCCGTTAGGTATACATTTACGATTATGCTCGTAACAAATTTCGCCGCGAGGTTCAATTTGTTATTCCTTTTAGTTCTTTAGTCATTATGATAGTTTGACTCCAGAATCTAACGCAACATTTGTATAATGGGAGGAGTGTCAAATTGATCCGCCAATCGGCGGAGAAATTTGATCCTTTTGCTGATTTGCCAGCCGAATTTCACTGCGACGTTCAATTCGGCGCTCCTTATGACAATTACAGATAGTATTGTTGCGTTAAAAAGTTGAATCCAAGATAGTTTGACTCCAGAATCTAACGCAACACTTGTATAATGGGAGGAGTGTCAAATTGATCCGCCAATCGGCGGAGAAATTTGATCCTTTTGCTGATTTGCCAGCCGAATTTCACTGCGACGTTCAATTCGGCACTCCTTATGACAATTACAGATAGTATTGTTGCGTTAAAAAGTTGAATCCAAGATATTATTTGTTTGTGGATAAGTTTATCCGTCTACGCCTGTGGGCTGCGCCGGACAAGAAGGTGGTTTAATCCGCCCAAAAGGCGGACAAGAGTCCAGAGCTTGCTCTGGGGTTCATACCTTTGATTTGTTTGTATAATAAGATCTATACAAATAATAGCAGATTGAAGTAAATTTTGTCAAGAGTTATGAATATATACCTCTCTGCTCTATTAATTCCGATTTTAGATTTTATCCATACATTATTATTTTATTAAGATTTAGCTAAAAAACAATCTTTAGCTTCGGGGTATTATACGAAATTTAATTAGCAATTGAGTATAAATAGCATTATTATTGATCATTTATATTCACAAAAGTCTACACTAGAGTATACAAACTATTTTTTTGTCTATAGAATATACTAGAATAATAGGAAAAAATCCAGTAAAGTATAGGCTAGTCTATACAAACACGATGCATGATGCACGCATCTCACGATGCACGAGGCACGCAGCATAATTCATAGCATGATACATGATGCACGAGGCAGATAGCATGACACAATTTGTATCATTCGTTATGCATCATGTTGCGTGCATCATGCATCATGAAAAAGGACTTTGCTTTTTTTGATTGATTATGATATATTTATGGTCGTCAAATTGGCTAATTTGTCTGTTTTTTGATATTTATAGAAATTGGAAAAATGATTGAAATACGATTGAAATAATGTAGAAATAATAAGAAATTGGAAACTGGAGTGTAACATTTTTTTGTTTCCCCCGTCTTCATATATGAGGAATATCAATGAAAAAATTATTTTGTACAGAATTAGAACAAAGCATGACCATGAGGCCTTTGCTGAATTATATGACAAGTACGTGGAGAAGATTTATCGATTTATATACTTTAAGATATCCCATAAGCATGATGCGGAAGATTTGACTAGCGAAGCATTTTTGAAAGTTTGGAATTATTTAACTGCCAAAGAAGATAGAAAAATTCAAAGTTTTAGCGGGCTTATCTACGGTATCGCCAGAAATAATGTTATAGATTGGTATCGCGATAGGGCAAAAAAACCGGAATGCGGACTTGATGAAAATATTGTGAGACAGATCAGCATAGAGCCGATGAGAGAATTGGACGCGAAATACGACAGTAATTATTTGCTTAAACTTATTAAAACACTTAAGCAAGAATATAGGGAAATTGTTCTATTGCGATATATTGAAGAATTGCCAATCAAAGACATCGCGCTTATTGTCGGAAAAAAGAAAACTGCGGTGCGCGTGGTATTGCACAGAGCAATAAAAAAACTCAAAAGCGTGAATGCTTTCCCTTACGGAGAGGCGGGCGCGCAAAAAAAATAAATTCAAACGCTTTCCTGTGGAGTATTCTGGAAGGCGCTGGATAAAGCAAATAGCCCTGGGTAGCTATGAGCCAACCATCAATAAGAGAACAATTGAAAAAATTAAAAGAAGAAGGCAGTCAGTTGAACCCTGACCGTTTTTGGGTTTTGGGCAATAGAGAGCGGCTCCTTAGACATATTGCGCATATTGCGGTTGCGCAAAACAGGCCGGAAAAATTAGATTTTGATTTGTTTGAGGCGTTCCGAATTTTTATTCCAGAAAAATTCAATAGAGCTTTTCGGCCGGTATTCACCACTTTTTTGGTGGTAGTGGTTTCTGTGGTTGGCTGGACAGCGAGCGTGGGCGCATCGTACAATAGCTTGCCCGGCGATACGTTATATGGCGTTAAACTTGCCACGGAAAGAACCCAGGTCGCGGTTGCCAGCCTGACTGGCGGACCGGAGAAAAAGGCAGAAGCATTGAACAATGTGGCAAAGACGCGGGCATACGAAGCCAAAGAGCTTGTTTCGCAGAATAGACTTGATCATGTTGGCAAAACTTTGTCTTCTCTCCAAAAGACCGTAGAGAAAGCCAGCGAGAGCATGCAAAACGTAAAAGAGAATGATCCGGGAAAAGCCACTGCGGTTGCGAACAGCATTACAGAAACAGCCGAGTCAATATCAAAGACGCTTGATGAGGCGATGGATAAAGTGGATAATTCTGAACTTATTGGCAAGATTTCCGAGACAAAACAGGATGTAACCGGCAAAGGGATTGAAGCGGTTGGTTTGGTGGTGGATTTGGCGCAAGAACAAAAAGAAAATGGCGAGCAGGGAGAAATTACCCAAGAAAAAGTAGAAGAATTGGTCAAAAAGACAATTGACAATTTGAGCAATCATGCCGAGAAAGCAGTCGCGGCCACAAAAGAGATGGAGCTTGTTTTGGAAGATTCCAAGCAAAGAACTGCCAGCGCGACCACAACGGTTTCTTCCACACTGGCGGTATCAACAACCGCGACATCTTCGCTTGCCGCGCCAAAAGACGACAAGAAGGCTGTTGCCGCGGGAGATTTGAGCAAAAACAGCGAGTCAGCAGTGAGCGCGAAAGCAGCCAATGAGGCGGTAACAGTGGATTTGGAAACAGCCAAAAAGCTGGTGCAAGGCGGGCAGTTGTCAGAAGCGCTGGTGAAGGCAAAAGAAATCAATAGCGGAGCGAGCGCCATTACGAAAGACGCCAAGCAAACGATGGCGGACGAAAAAAATAAGCAATTTGATTTATTGGATGTCAATACCGGGACAACGACATTGCAGTCGCAGACGACTACATTGCGAACTATTCAGAAGAATGAAAAATGAAATAAGAAATAAGAAATAGAGAAATAGGAAATAAAGAAATAAGAAATAGTTATTACTGTATGGCTAGGCTGGCTCGCTTTCTGTAGCAGAGCGGGACGGCCAGTGCCATACAGTAGGTCTCTCCTTGTAAAATGGAGGGGCAAAGGGCCTGTGTTGTTCTCGCAATGCTAAAACGCAGAGCAAAGGACAATACATTTCGCATGCCTGGCCAAAAGGTCGATCCCGACTAGTTTGGGAGCTAAGGCTGCAATATTAACAACTT
>JBAZZL010000042.1:0-9286 GCA_041658785.1 Patescibacteria group bacterium | reverse complement strand
TCTTCAGTCTTCAGTCTTTAATCTTCAGTCTTCAGTCTTCAGTCTTTAATCTTCAGTCTTCAGTCTTCAGTCTTTAATCTTCAGTCTTCAGTCTTCAGTCTTTAATCTTCAGTCTTCAGTCTTCAGTCTTCAGTCTTCGCGTCCCTCCCCTCTAGTGTTTCAATTTTTTCTCCAAACTCTTTCGCGCCTCTCTTATTGCTTACTGCTTATATATTAAACACCAAACTCCAAAAAAGGTGTCATAATCATTTAACCGCTATTTAATTTCTAGTTTCTAATTTCTAATTTCTAATTTCTAATTTCTAGTTTCTAATTTCTAATTTCTAATTTCTAATTTCTAGTTTCTAATTTCTAGTTTCTAATTTCTAGTTTCTAATTTCTAGTTTCTAATTTCTAGTTTCTAATTTCTAGTTTCTAATTTCTAGTTTCTAATTTCTAGTTTCTAATTTCTAGTTTCTAATTTCTAATTTCTAGTTTCTAATTTCTAATTTCTAATTTCTAATTTCTAATTTCAAATTTCCAATCATTTTACATCTATATTGCCTTGCGTCTCGCAATGTGGTATGCTATTTTGCGTTAACATATATTTCTAATACGCGATTCAATAGTAAATACTCGTATGAATTCAAAAAAATACTTCAAACCGATAATTCTAGGCATAGGCATCGCCGCTCTCATAACAATAGCCGCAATAACTTCCACAAATAAAACAAACCAAACCGATCGCGCGAACAAACACCTTACCCTGTATAAATCGCCAAACTGCGGGTGTTGCGCGAACCACGCTGCCTATCTGCGACGCAATGATTTTGAGGTGGAGATCATTGAGACGAACGATATGGACGCGATAAAGTCAGAAAATGGAATTCCCGGCGGCGAAGAAAGCTGCCACACATCAGTCATTGATGGCTACGCGATAGAAGGACACATGCCGGTTGAAGCGATAGAAAAACTTCTGGCAGAAAAGCCGGACATAAAAGGCATTGGCCTTGCCGAAATGCCTTCTGGATCTCCCGGAATGCCCGGAGCAAAAAAAGAGCCGTTTGATATATACAGTTTCACTGAAGACGGTAAGGTAAATAATTATCTAAAATTATAAACTTAAACTTAGGCACTGGTAGGAGATTCACGGGCTACCAATGGCTAAATTGTTGTTAATGTAGATAAAAATAAGTTAAAAGTACTTTGTACAAATACATTTTACCTCATTTTTATCAATACTTGGATTCAACTTTTTAACGCAACAATACTATCTGTAATTGTCATAAGGAGCGCCGAATTGAACGTCGCAGTGAAATTCGGCTGGCAAATCAGCAAACGGGTCAAATTTCTCCGCCGATTGGCGGATCAATTTGACACTCCACCTATTGTACAAGTGTGGCGTTAGATTCTGGAGTAAAACATAATTAAACCGTTTGAATTATTTAACGCTCTCAACATTAACCGTTTATTTGCACTATTTATTCATTGGTAGCCCGTGAATCTCCTACCAGTGCCTAAACTTAAGTTTTTAATGCAACGATTGTAAACGATTATATTTCTGTGAATTACGAAATGGGATGACAAAATGGACAGTTTCGTAATTCAAAGTATATTTGTAATTGTCATAAGGAGCGCCGAATTGAACGTCGCAGTGAAATTCGACTGGCAAACCAGCCGGCGGGTTAAATTTCACCGCCGATTGGCGGTTCAATTTGACACTCCGCCGATTTATATTAAGTGTTGCGTTAGATTCTTGAATCAAACAAATATGAAAAAGAAAATATTTATAATTATTGCCATCTTAGGCCTATTGCCTTCCGCGGCAAAAGCGCACTGCCCTTTGTGTACCGCCGGGGCAGGCGCGCTGGCTGTCGGGGCGGCTTACATTGGCGTAAACACCGCGGTAGTGGGGGCGCTGATTGGCGCGTTTGCGCTGGCGCTTTCACTATGGGTAGCGCGGATAGTCAAAAAACAATATATCCGCTATCAACGGCCGATTCTGATTATTATGGTATTTCTCTCCACCATTATTCCGCTGATGCCCTTGATTCGCGAGTACCGGTCAATTAACTTGTATTTATTCGGCTCGTATGGATCGCTCTTGAACCGAACCTACATGTTTAATTTATTTATAGTCGGCGTAATAATCGGCGCGATTATAATGTATCTCGCGCCTTTTGTCAGCGCCTTTATCGCTCAAAAGCGCGGCGGTAAAATGATTCCTTATCAAGGAATCGGCCTTACTTTTGCTCTTCTAATCCTCGTGTCGCTGTTTATCCAGTTCGGCCTATGATTACACCGCTTTATATTTTTGCCGCTATTACGGCAATATTCATCGCGATATTGATTGTAAAAAAAATTACCCGCTCTCAAATTTGCGCTATTTGCGCCGGCGTGTCGCTGACATGGATCGCGTTGCTTGCCGGTCATTGGCTTGGCTGGCTGGCAATAGATCCACTGCTGATTGCCGTCCTAATGGGGCAGAGCGTTGTTGGCCTGTATTATCTGCTTGAGCGAAAATTTGCAGAGCGTTGGGGCTTGTTTCGTTTGCCATTTCTGCTGTCATGTACATTCGCAACATATCTCTTATTGGGATATCATGGAGGTTTTCTAGGCGCGGTGATTTTTGTAGCGGCGCTCTGGACAATGTTTGGGTTGTTGTTTTTGTTTCGCGGCAGTCCGCGTTGGCAAAAAATAGCCAAACAGATAGCCGCGTGCTGCAAGAATTGGTGACTGACAATAATTATTTTATCACTATCATAATCATATATGAAAAATAAATTTTTGTGGATTTTGGCCGCGGCGGCAGTTGGGCTTCTGGCATTGCTCAAAATAAGCGGAGGCGGCGGGGGAAATGACGAAACGTACCAAGCAGCCAAGACTTTTACCGGCAGCAAAGTTGAAAGCGCTTTGGTAAGCCTTAATACCGAACCGGTTGATTTGGGAGAAATAAAAATTGGCAGCGGTTTGGTGGAAACCGAATTCAAATTCAAAAATACCGGCGCTGAATCAATTACGCTTGTCTATGGCGAAACGAGCTGTATGTGCACCGAGGCAGTGGTAAAACGGGCCAATGGCGAAATGTCGCCGCGCATCAAGATGCCCGGACATGGGGGGAACACCGGACCGCTCAATCTGACGCTAGAGCCGGGCGAAGAGGCTGTCTTGCTCGCGATTTTTGATCCGATGGCGCACGGGCCGGACGCGCTCGGGCCGATTGATCGTGAAATTGTCCTCAAGACAAACTCTAAAACCACGCCAGAGTTGCGGTTTTCTTTTCTAGGAAACGTAATCAAGTAATTGAATACTATGAACAAATTAAAATCAATTCTGCGCGTAGAACAATTCTGGCTTTGGTTCGTCGTCAGCAGCCTCGCGGTGTTTGCGTTTGAGACACTGCTCTTTGGAATGTGGGCGCTGCCGATTATTGGCTATCGCGTTTTGTACATGAACGAACCAACATTGTTTGGCCTGCTCTTTGCCGGAGCATTCGCGCTAATATTCGGCTTTGGTCTGTCGGTATTCAATCTTGCCAAAAAATTTAACGCTGTTTCCTGCGCCCTGGGATCAGGCTCAGGGGTGTTGTCGTTTTTCACGATGCTCTGTCCTGTTTGCCCGGTATTTTTCCTATCCTACTTCGGATTATCCGCCACGGTGACGGCATTCTTCCCATACTTTTGGCGGCTGCGCTTGCTTGCTTTTGCCATACTTATAGTTGGAATAATTATTTTGTGGCGCCGGTTTGAACCGCGTGAATTGCCGTTAGTAAAAGGACACTTGCTGTTTCAAAAACTAGCGGTGGTCGCGATTGGAATTCTCCTCATTGGAAACCAATCAATCGCCGCGCAGATTGGGCAAGACATGACCGGCGCGGAGAATGACGGTGGCGCAGCGCTTTCCGGTGATTTTGCCAAAGATGTCGCGGCGCTGACCACTCCAGCGCGGCTGCCCTTCTATGGATCGGAGCTTGGTCTAGACATGTCAAGTCTAAACGCTATTAACGCTTCTATTGGCAAACTGGGAAAAATGGCGCCAATGCAGGGCTCAAACCCGATTCAACTGAACGACGAAGAAATGAAACGTTATATTGCTATTGGCGCCGAGCCGTACATCACTTGCGAATTTTGCTGCGGCGTAAAAACTTTGGTAAGAGAGGATGGTTCGCCAACTTGCGGCTGCGCCCACTCTATTGCCATGAGAGGGACGGCGGCGTATTTGATTAGAAATTATCCAAAAATGACTAACGCGGAAATAGCGTATGAACTAATGCGGCAAAAAGGGTTATACTTTCCCGTTCAAATGCAAAAGCGCATGGCCAGTTCGCTTGCCGGAGAAGCAAAAGATTTTTTGCCTGACATTAAATATCTGACTATGAATCTTTCGGAAAAAGAATTGCAAAACCTGCAAGAAAAAGCCAAATCATCCGGTTTTGAACCGGATACTAATGTCGGAATGGTCGGCGGCTGCTAACTGGTTCATCATTCATTAGATAATTCATTATTCATAATTCATCCACTATGTTCTCGCCAAAAACACTCACCCTGCTCTTGGCCATCGCTATTGTCGCTTTATCCTTTCAAACAATAGTATTGATAAAGATGAGCCAAAAACTGGCCAACGCGGAAATCGGCATTGGCAACTCTCCTTCCGCGGTAAATCTCACTGATGACGGATCCACGCCTAGCATGGTCGGGGGTTGCTAAACAACAAATAACAAATTAACAAATAATTTATATGACAAATATACTTGAAACAAACCACGCGGACTACGGAACAATAAAGGATTCGCCGGCATGTTGCGCTGAAAATAAAAAAAACGATTCTGATCCATTAAAAAATTCTTTTGTAAAAAAGAATTTTAACCAAACACTTATTGCCTTCCTCGCTCTTGCCGTTGTCGTAAATATCGCGGTAATGGGATTTTTTACTTTTACTGTAAATAACAAACTTAATAACGCCATTGAAGCCGCGAAACCGCAGCCCGGCAGTTTAATCTTGGTTATCCCTCAAGATTGCCCGGCGTGCGGAGACTTATCAGCCACCAGCAAAAAAATCAAAGCCCAAGATATTGAACTGGCGGAAAACAAAATAATTGCTGCCGAGAGCGATGAAGGAAAAACCTTGATTGAAAAATTCGGCTTGCAAAAATTACCGGCCCTCATTTTCGCCAGCCCGGAAAAAATAAAACCGCGCCTAAAACAATCATTAGAAACCGGCGCGCGCGCAGCGGGAGAAGATACTTTGATCTGGGAACAAAATCAGCCGCCATACGTTGACATCAAAACAAATAGCGTCGCCGGCTTGGTAAGCTTGACATACCTTACCGACAAAAGTTGCGCCGATTGTTATGACGCGGCAAAGACGCAACGTCCGATTCTGCAACGTTTTGGCATAGCAATTATCGCGGAAAATACCGTGGATATATCCGAAGCGGAAGGAAATCAATTGATTGACGCTTATCGCATCACTGCCCTGCCGACGGTAATTCTCTCCAGCGAAGCTGGCGAGTATAAAGCATTTTCTGATGTATGGAAACAGGTTGGCACGATTGAGGAAGATGGCAGTTTTGTGTTTAGAGAAATGAACGCCCTCAACGCGACATATAAAGATTTAAAAACTGGAAAAATTATTAAAACCGCGAGTGAATAACGCGGGCTCGGCATTATTCGCGAAAATCCGCGAAACACACTCCCACAACGCGTCCTTGCCTTCTTGTTAAAAAAAACCTAAATAATTATGGGCATGTTTGCGCGCATTTTACTTTCAATCAGTCTGGCTTTAGATGCTAGCGCTGTTGCCATTGCTCAAGGCGCGTCAAAAAAACATCTTACTATATTTTGGCCGCTTATCACGGCCTTTCTTTTTGGTTTGTTTCAAATGATTTTTCCTCTTGTTGGCTACATAATTGGCGCCGCGCTTGCCAAATATGTGAAATACATAGACCATTGGGTTGCGTTTTTATTGCTCGGTGGAATCGGGGTAAACATGATTCTGGAATCATCTCGCAAGCAAAACAAACAAACCGTTCGCCGCATGCGGCGAATCTGCGCAATTCTCATCCTCTCGGTTGCCACCAGCATTGACGCGCTCATAGTCGGCGTTACATTTGCTTTTATTGACATTCCATTATTTTCAACAGTACTGATGATCGGCGGGATTACGATGCTGCTTTCTTTCGCCGGATTTTTTGTCGGTAAAAAATGCGGAGAACTTTTTGGAAGACGAGCGGAACTGGCTGGTGGATTTATGTTGATTGGAATTGGATTAAACATCCTTCTGCGGCATCTTTTCGTATAACAAACACTGATAAATAAATGCCCGGGATTAGCAGCTTGATTTAATTGATTGAATTTGAATAAAAACTGCCCTCTAGGGCAGCGTTTTATTTGGTGAAATATTTATCACAATACTTCTTTTAATTTCTTTCTCGCTCTGCTTAAATGCAGCTTCACCGCGTTCTCGCTTTTTTGCAAAATAATCGCTATTTCTCTAATAGAGAAATCTTGTTCATACTTCATTTTCAAAACCTGCTGTTCAACCTCCAAACAAACAGCGATTGCTTCCAAAATTTTTTTGCGCTGTATCGGGTCTTCATAAACAGGTTCGATGCGAATAAAAGAATCTGGAATCTCATCCAGGCTTAAATTTTCACGTATTCTGAAATTATTAGCCAACAAATTATGCGCGATCCGCAACAAATACGTCTGATATGAAGCATTTGTCGCTCGAAAAGAAGCTAGATACTTAAATGCCCTGAGGAAGGTCTCTTGCGCCAATTCATACGCTATTCCTTTTTCTTTTCCCATCCGCCGCAAAAAATAATTTTCAACATCCTTTTTGTACTTGAGATATAATAATCTAAATTCTTGCCGCTCTCTTTGCGCCGCGAATACCAGCTCTTTGTCTTCCAGTCTGGCTGAATAACACTCGCGCATGGGCGCAATCAAAACTTCTGTAAAAAAATCACTCAACAACCCTGAACCGCCGCCAACTTTGGCGCCGCTTTCAAACCACGGCAAAAGCCAATCTATCACACTGGCTCCATGCGCCAGTTGGCGCGACAAGACAAGCCTAAATTCGTTTTCAAATTTTACCTCGTCTTTTTTGCCGCTAAAATCCGGCGCAATCTCCAAAAAATACTCTAGCCCGCCATCAACATTCAGCACCGGCGAAACACACATCCGCTCCGAATATATTTGCCGGTCTTTCTTTAAATTAATAATATTTGAAATAAACGGAATTTTTTTGTCTTTTATAGTATCCCAAAAATCAGCATAAAAACCCCTATCCATTCCACCGCCCCAAAGCTGGCTTGGCGCCTTGCCAACAATTTCGCCAACAGCAAAACCAGTGCGCCTTTCTAGCGCGTTATTAGCATAGACAACCTGACCTTGAGTATTTGTTAGAAAAAAAGCTCCTGGCAGGGTGTCAAAGACGATTTTTAATTTATCTTGAGAAGCCATAATGATTGTAGTATACCATAGATCAATATCGGACAAAACTGTATACAACTATTGACTTGGATGTTTTTCCTCTGTAATATACACATATTATTAAACCATTTTAACCATGGAGAGGTGCCTGAGTGGCCGAAAGGGGCACACTGCTAATGTGTTGTCCGGGTAAAACCGGACCGAGGGTTCGAATCCCTCCCTCTCCGCCAATTTTCAGAATTAGGATTTTGGGCGATTGTTGCCTCGCCCCGCCAAAGGCGGGGCTCGGCTTCGGCAAGGATTTTGAAGGGATTTTTGAAGTCGCAAAACAATTTCTGCCCGCTCAAACGGAAGTTTGGTTTGCCGAAGGCAAACATAAATTTGAAAAATTTATTAATCAATCTTTTTTCTTTCGCCTCTGGCGAAAGGCAAAGCGATAATTTAATTTTGACTGCCCAAATAATATGATAAACGAAAATCAAACCAAAAAGTTTTTCATCTACGCCCGCAAGTCAACAGACAGCGAAGACAGGCAGATTCGCAGTATTGCTGACCAGTTAGCCGAATTGCGAGAGTTGGCTAAAAAAGAAAATATTGATATTGTTGATACTTTGGTAGAAAAGCAAACTGCGAAAAAACCCGGACGGCCTGTCTTCGCTGAAATGTTAAAGCGAATCGAGGCGGGCGAAGCAACGGGAATTTTAGCGTGGCACCCCGACAGATTGGCTAGAAATTCCGTTGACGGCGGACAAATCATTTATCTTGTAGATACTGGCGTTATTCAAGAGCTAAAATTCCCCACTTTTTGGTTTGATCCTACTCCGCAGGGAAAGTTTATGTTATCAATCGCTTTTGGGCAGTCAAAATATTACATTGATAATCTTTCGGAAAATATCAAAAGAGGACATCGCCAAAAATTAAAAAATGGGCTTTGGCCTCAAATGGCTCCGCTCGGTTATCTCAACAACAAAGAAACAAAACAAATTTATGTGGACAAAGAAAAATCACCGCTCATCAAAAAAGCGTTTGAGGCCTACGCTACCGGAAAACATACCTTGAAAGAACTCCGAAAGATTATCAATGAACTCGGCTTGAAAGGGCGGCGAGATTCCTTGCTTTCCGTTTCTAATTTTCAATATCTTTTGCAAAATCCTTTTTACTATGGACTTATCCGCTACAATGGAGAATATTTTGAAGGAAAGCAAGAACCGATTATCACAAAGAAACTTTTTGACGAGGTGCAGGAAGTGATGAAAAGAAAATCAAAACCGCAAAAAGCGGACAAGATGAAATTTTTTCTTTACCGAGGATTTTTCCATTGTGGCGAATGTGGTTTTACAATAACGGCGGACAGGAAAATAAAGCCGAGTGGCAAGCAGTATGTTTATTACTATTGCACCAAGAAAAATCCAAACCATATTTGCTCGCAAAATGTTTTCACGAGAGAAGAAAAAATTTCATCTCAAATCAACGAAGCGATACAAAAAGTTTCTTTGCCCGATGATCGGGCTGATAAAATGCTAAACGAACTGGAAAATGAGAAAAAAGAGAAAGCCCAATCATCTCGCTTTTTTGCTCAAAAAACAGAAAACGAAATAAAGGCGATTGACGAGAAGCTGGAAAAACTGATGAACGCCTATCTTGAAAACGCCTTAAACCTCGCCGAATATCGGGAAGCCAAAAACAAACTCGTCAATCAAAAACAGCTTTTGAAAGACAAACTGACGGCTTTTGAGCAAAAAAACAATAATCGGTTCGAACTCGCCGCCAAATTCATAAATACCGTAAAACAAGCCGAAATTATCGCTTTGCAAGAAAATCCCGAACAGGGTCGGGATTTTCTAAAAAAGATTGGTTCGAACTTCCGTTTG
>JBAZZL010000041.1:0-9707 GCA_041658785.1 Patescibacteria group bacterium | reverse complement strand
CTGACTGATTGCCGCGCTTCGCGCGGCTGAAACGAATCCTGACGCTCGGGCGGGCAAAAAGGAAGGGGGTTGGGGGGAAGGAATTTTTGCCCGCCCTCGCTTTTCCGCCGCCGCCGAATTTCGTATTTCGCTTTGCGAAATGCGCCGCCAAGAAATTTGTTTGATTAGATTCATTTTATTTGGTAGTATAGCAATAAGGGTAATAATCTCATTTACTATAATACTACCAAAACTTTACAAGTATGACAAGTGGAAAAACAATCAGCGAAAATATCAAAAAATACAGAGCAAAACTTGGCTTAACCCAAGATGATCTGGCAAAGAAAGCAGATATTAAATATACAACGCTTACCAAAGTCGAAAGTGGTGTAGTCAATAAGCCGAGCGTTCAAACTATGGCGAATATCGCCAAGGCTCTTGGCGTTTCAATTGAGGATTTAATAAAATAAAAATATGGCAACGACAAAAGATGGTTACATTATTGATATTATTTCGGGACTAGAAGTAAAAGCTACTCCCGAAGAGGTTGAGGCTGTTCAGATTTTTGCCAAGCAATTGGTTGAAGACTATGACTATCCGAAAGATCATATTCAGACAAGACCCCAATTTAGAGTAAAAGTAAGACCATCAGATACAAAAAAAGAATACCCTGTCGATATTGCTGTTTTTCCGAACGACAAAAAACAAGAAGATGAAATTTATATCATTGTTGAATGTAAAAAGAAAAACAGAAAAGACGGTAAAACACAGCTTCAAGATTATTTAAGATTTTCAAAAGCATTTTTGGGGGTTTGGTTTAATGGTGATGAAAGACTTTTTTTAAGAAAGGTTGAGAAAGATGGGAGAATAGAATTTGAAGAAATTCCAAATATCCCACAATACGGACAAAGGGTTGAAGATATTGGAAAATTTAGAAGAAAAGATCTTAAGCCTACCCATAACTTAAAAGCTACTTTCAAAGCGATTAGGAACCATCTAGCCGCCAATACGGTTGGTGCAACAAGAGATGAAGTTTTGGCTCAACAATTAATAAACTTAATTTTTTGTAAAATTTACGACGAAAGGTTTACTGAACCAAACGAAATAGTTACTTTTAGGGCTGGGGTTGATGAAGAAGCAAGAGAAGTTAAAGAAAGAGTTTTAGATCTATTTGATAAAGTAAAAAGAAAATACAAAGAAGTATTAGACGAGAATGATATTATAAATTTAGACGCAAATTCCATTGCTTATGTTGTTGGCGAATTGCAAAATTATTGTCTTATTGAAGCGGAAAGAGATATCATCGCTGACGCTTTTGAAACATTTATTGGGCATGCTTTGAAAGGCGGACAAGGGCAATTCTTTACTCCAAGAAATGTTGTAAAGATGATGGTTGATATTTTAGATCCTCACGATGAAGATTTAATTATTGATCCTGCTTGTGGTAGCGGTGGATTTTTGGTTGAGGCACTAAGACATGTTTGGAGAAAATTAGACAGCGAAGGAGAAAAATATCACTGGAATAAAAATAATCTTCAAGAAGAAAAAATGGAAGTTGCCTTAAACAAAATCAGAGGAATTGATAAGGATTACTTTCTATCAAAAGTCGCTAAGGCATATATGGCGATTCTCGGAGATGGCAAGAGCGGAATTTTTAATGAAGACAGTTTAGAAAGACCTGAAAACTGGCAAGATAAAACAAGATTAAAAGTTGATATGGGTAAGTTTAGTGTTTTATTAACTAATCCGCCTTTTGGAAGCAAAATTCCTGTTCGAGGTGAAGATAAATTAAAGCAGTTTGACCTTGCGCACAAATGGGGGAAAGACAAAAAAACCGGAGAATGGGAAAAAGGGAAATTGAAAGATAAGGAAGCCCCTCAAATTCTTTTTATCGAAAGGTGTTTGCAGTTATTAAAAGACGGTGGAAGAATGGCGATGGTTTTACCCGATGGCATTTATGGAAATGAAAGTTTGAGTTATATAAGAAACTGGCTTTTGAATAAGGCTAGAATTGTTGGGATTGTTGATGTGCCTCTTGAAACATTTATGCCAAACACATCAACGAAAACAACTATTATGATTTTACAGAAATTACCTGTCAATAAAATTCCAAAGGACTACCCTGTTTTTATGGCTGTTGCTGAAACTTGTGGGCACGACAGAAGGGGTAAGGAACTAAGCGAGGATGATATATTAACAGTGGCAGAGGAATTTAAGAAATGGGCAAAGCAAAATAGTTTCAATTTCTAGATAATATTATGCTAAAAACAGTTGCGGTCAATATGGCACGAGTAAAAGAAAGCGATCGATTCGAGCCGGATTTTTGGGTTATTGGAAATTTTATTGATTCTGTTTTAAAACAACACAAACATAAAAAATTAACAGAATACGCAAAATTTGTTAAAAAAGGCATCTTTGATTTAAAAGCAGAAAGATACAAGGCGGAGGGCGTGCCGTTTTTAAGAATTTCAAATTTAAAATTTTTTGAACTAAGCACAGAGGGTCTAGTATATATTTCTGACGAAGATAATAGAGCCAATAGTAAAACGATTTTACGCCATGGAGATATTGCTTTTTCAAAAATTGGCACTCTTGGAAAGCTACTTAGAATAGGCCGACGATTTTCAGAAGTAAATATCAGTCAAAATTTGATCGGTGTTGGACTTAAGGCTGATGTAAATAAAAATTATATTTTTGCGTACCTTCTCTCAAAGTTATCTTTACTACAAATTAAAAAAAATAAAAAAAAGCAACTACAAGACAAGTTAAATTTAAACGATATTAGAGATATTGAAGTAGTGGAGTTGCCAGAAAATATAATTATAAAAATAAGCGAATTGGTCGAGAAAGCGGAATTAAAGGCAGAAAAAGCACTCTCACTCCTTAATCAAGCCCAGAATTACTTTTACCAAAAAGCGGCAGTCGATTTTTCAAAAGTTAAGAAAGAAAATCATTACTCGGTAATGCTCTCTAATTTTAAAAGGGCAGATATTTGGAATCCAAATTTTTCTTATCCACTCTATATAAACGCCTTAAGGGCAATTCAGCGCAAATGGAAAACAATTGGTCTTGGTGAAATTGCTACAGTAAAAAAAGGCAATGAGGTTGGCAGTGATACTTATAATATATACCTAGATAGAAAAGATAGTGATGTGCCTTTTATAAGAACTTCCGATTTTGTAAACTATGAGATAGATCAATTTCCTGACTATTATATTCCTGTAGAAATTTTTGAAGAATTAAAACAAGATGCTAGGTTTGGAGATGTGCTTTTTACAAAAGATGGAAAAATTGGAATGACGGGTATGTTAACAAAAAACGATAGGGCAATTATTGGATCTGGAATTACAAGATTAAGACTAAAAGCAGAGGCTAAAAAATATAATTTATCGTCTGAATATCTTTTCTTAGTTTTGTCATTAAAAGAAACAGGATTATATCCTTCGATTAGAAGAACGGTAATTGCGTCAACATTACCGCACCTAAGAGAAGATAGGTTGAAAGAATTTGAAGTCCCAATTTTAGACAAAAATTCAATTGATGATATAACAAAACTTGTAAAAGAAGCATTTGAGCTAAAAGATGAAAAGAAGAAATTGATTAAAGAGGTAAGAGAAGAAATTGATAATTATTTCAGAATTTGATATATTAGGCGGCGCGCCAGTTTCACTGGCACGAAATTCGGCGGCGGCGGAAAAGCGAGGGCGGGCAAAAATTCCTTCCCCCCAACCCCCTTCCTTTTTGCCCGCCCGAGCGTCAGGATTCGTTTCAGCCGCGCGAAGCGCGGCAATCAGTCAGGAGTTCCCGTCAAAAAATGTTCGAGCAGAGTTGTATAATTCCACCAGTAAGGATAACGCAGAGCTGTTTTTGTTGTTTACGCGAGTTGTATTGATTCCTTTAATAGAAATTGTTAGAATTTTTTTATAATTTTACCTAAACATTGTATATGCCAACAGATAAAACACTTAGCCGAGCATATGAGATGGCGAAAACCGCTATGGATACTAGACAAGGTCAGCTTGGCACAAAAGGACCGGGGAAAAAAAGGGGGGGAAGAATTGAAGACAGAATGTTAGAATCGCAAATACAATTCGAAGAATTAAAACGAGAGTTACTTGATTGGGCAAAAACAAGAGTAGTTGAAGCTGAACCAAAAACAATTGACGATGTCCAACGTTTATGTGCAGAAATCGACAAAAAGCTGATTGAAATTAAAACTCGATTTATTCAAATATATAAAAAAAACCCGCAGAAAATTAACCCTAAACAAGAATGGAATGCTTTTCTCCGTTCTCTAAACAGAATACGGACAGACGCAAAGATAGAAATACTGCGTAGATTTAAAAAAGCTGAAGGCGCACCGATTGAAACACCCGCCTCGACTCTCGAAGAATCCGAAGAATATGCCCAAATGGAAATAGCGAGGCTGAGTGAAGAAGTGGAAATTGCTTTAGATATGGCGGATGGATTTGAGCAGGAAACAGCAGCTTTGAGAACAAGCATCGCGGCTTTACGGGAAGAAATATTAAGACTAAAAACAAAAACCGAAACAGAAGAAACAATCCCAGACGAAAAAAAACAAAAAACGCAGGGAGATTTAACTGAATTTCTAACGGAAAGACGAAACGCTTTGTTAGATATAGAAAAACAGATAGACAAACAAATTGATAGACTTGAATCCGCCTACGCCCATCTTCTCACATGGCTCCCAGATGCTCAAACCAGAGCGGAAGTAGAAATAAATGAACAAAAAAAAATATTTGAAGCCCAAAGCAGATTGGGTTTCAAGCAGGCGACAGGTGAATACCAAGCAGTCCAAAAAGAGCAGACCAACCTTAGAGCCCAAATCAAAATGGCGGAAGAGAAATTAAAAACGCTTGACGAAACAATCGAAATATTCAGAGAGAGAAAAAGGGGAATAACCAAACATCTTGAAGCTTTAAATTTAATCGGTTCGGATCTGGACACCAATCTGCCTGTTCTTGATGATTCAATTTTAGATACAGGTAGTATTCTTCTCATCAGCGATAAAAGAAACGAAGAGAAGTCTGAGCAAGAAACGGATAGACAAAAAGAAGATGGAACAGACACGGAAGAAGATACTATCCGTGTTGGAGATCTGCCATTCACGGTTGAATTTACTACGCATGGCGAATCGGAAATCCTAAACATAGAAAGTAAACTAGCTGAATTCATCGGGATACCAACATCTGATCTTAAAAAGCAGTTTCCGTTTGAACCAAAAGACGATTACCAAGAAAAGCTGTACGAACATTTAATAGCGGACTTATCTACCGACGCTCTAATTGAAAGGACTAAACTGGCAATAGCAATTTTAGGAGCAATGAGAGACGGAGATAAATTTAAAGCTCGAACCGGAACAACAGTAAACATTAAAATAAGAAGCAAAGCCGTCGGGTTGGCAAAAAACTTAGCCGAAGCTTCACTAATGGCAAGCGGGGTCTATGCTAAGTTAGAATTACTGGCCCAATTGCGGCCAGGATTACAGCTTATCAAAAAATTAAGTATCGGCAATAGATGGGGAAGGGCCAACCGATTGACTCCGATCGGAGAAATCGCTTCCATGGTTTGGACAAAAGATTTAATCGACGAAGGCAAAATTACCAAAAAACAATTGATTGCTTTGCACGCATCTGGCAGATAATAAGAGATGAAAAACGATAATACCAAAAAACCCTCGTTAGAGGGTTTTTTAATGTTCATTAACTGCAAGCAAGTTGCCGCCAATGAACGAAGGGGCGGCGCGTCTGTGCTGTACAAACGCGCCGTGAATCCCCATCGCTAACATCCATGTTTGAGAAAAAAAAGCTCCCCTGCCTCTATCTCTCTTCCACCACGGCCTTGAGGCGGTAGACCTGCTCGATCTCGCCCTGTCCGTATACATTAGCCACGTGGGCTTCAATGAGTATCCGGCACAGATGAACAGCAAGCTCGTCGGTCGCCCGCTTCCTCAGAAGACGTTTGACATCATAGTGATCCGTGTTGACCACGATCACGTCTCCCTTACGGACACTGCTGGGGACCGTTCCACCAGTCTTGAAAGAAATGACCTGGTAGGTTTTGTCCTCAATCTTCACGAAGGCCGCCCGTCTCTGTCCTCGCTCCCTCCGTTGCGACCCTCCGCCCGGGGTGGGTTGGCGTCCTGACGGATCACGGGGCTTTGGTTCCTTGCCATCTTCCTCTTCGTCTTCGTCATCCTCGCCTCCACTGGGTCCGCCTCCTTGCGAAGCGCCCTTTGGTTGCGGTTTGAAGTTTTCCGGTATCTCCGGCGCACCGAACGCAGCGGAGAAGGTGTCCCCCAGAACGGCAATCTGTGAGGAAAGGAGATCGTCCGGCCGAGAGATCACCCCTAATACTCTTCTGGCCGCCGGAGCCGCAAAGCCATTGAAGATATCAATAAGTTTGCGTCCGAACGCGCCCTGCCAGAAATCGGCAGCCAGCCCGGAGCGACCGCCCGAACTGTGATCCTCCAAGCCATCAATGAAGATGTTCCCGAGGAGTACCGGATCCAGCAAATTCGGATCCAGCAGGCCACGAACCGCACGGGGCAATTCGGCGACTTGGGCGACCGGCCGCAAAGTGAGACCGTCCATGAGCCAGACCGAATCCGGGTGTCGCAGGTCTTCGGCCTTCCCCAGCTCGATGCGAACCTGGCCAGCCACGCCAATAATGGGCGGCACCAACACTGACTCAAGCACCTTCACCTGACGATGAGGAACGACCTGGCCATTGACCGTCATCTCCCACGGAGTGTGGGGAAGATGATCGGTCAAAAACTCAATGAGTTCTTCAGCCGTGAACGACCGTTCTAGATCAGGAATAACGACCTGGGCGAACGAACCGCTGTCCGGTAGTCCAGGAAGATCGGATCTGTCTACAATCGACGGCGCAAACCCTTCAGTGCGAAAGATTACGTCACCGTCAATATCGAAACGGCGAGCATGGCGCTCGTTTCCGCTGGCAGTGACTATGTGGTAACGTGGATTCTTCTGGGAACAGAGGGCGAAGGCAGCAAACTTACCAACGCCATGGCGCCCGTGTCCAACCTGGGCCGATTCGGCGACCCGGCCGTAGATCGTGATGACCTCGTCGGTAAATCCGATTCCATTGTCGGTCACGGTCATGGCCGCACACTTCGTCTCGGACAACCTGTGCTCGCCCGCGGCCCAGAGGTGGATGGCAACCACCGGCATGCGCTTAATCTGGTTGGCGGCATCCAAGCCGTTGATCACCAACTCGCCCACTGCTTGACGAGTGTCAGCGTACAAACGCCGGGAGAGTGCCATTGTCGCAACCTTCCCGGTCGCCTCAAACACTATCTTCCTTGTCGTCCTTTTCATCTTCACTCTCCTCTTCTACGGCGCGTAGTTCTCGCCAGCGCCTGTCTGATATCCTCAAACTGAGCCACTAAATCCCCGAACTCATCGGGGAATTGAATGTTGAGCATGGTTGCGGCTTCGTAGAGGTTGAAAGCCGGCTCTACCAGATGAACCCTGGCCCACTCCCTATCTTGATGCCCCGCTGGCAGCTTAGATATCTTTCTCAAATCCCTACTAAGGGATCTCACTGCGGCCACCGTGATCTTAGTTTCTTCGCTGGTTGCTTCCGTTGTTGCCTGCGGCTCGGGCAAAAGCTGTCGCAAGAGACGAATGATCTCTTGATCAGCGGCAAACTCGGCCATCAGACCAGAGTCGCCCCTAAGAGCCGCCACAATCAGTTGCAACTGTGCGGTGATCAGCTGCATGACGGCGGTAGTCACAGGTGGGGTCGGTTTCGGCTCGTCCAACCGTGGTTGTTCTTGCCATACTGCAGGCGGGCTTACTTGTCCTTGTCCTCCTTCTCCTTCTTCCTCCTCGTTCTTCCTTCCGCGGCGCCGTTCTACCTCCATCACAAAATCATCTGGCGGCTCCAAATCGCGGATGGATGCCTCCGCTTCCTGTTGAGTGATGGTGGGCCATTGGCGCTCAGCCGGCATGCTGGCGCGGTTCTTCTCGCTGGATCGCTGCTTCTCCCCGGCCGTCATCAAGAATCGACGATCCGTTGTATTGACGTAAAGTATGGCCAAAAACGTCGGTGGAATCGGCCGTACCCCATGTATCCAGGCGTATATGCGGTTGTCCACTTTATTCTGGCCAAACACCGCTCTTACTCCGCGCTGCTTCTTCTCTAAACTCTCGTACCACTCCTGGACCGCAGTGGCCATCAGGTAGCGCCGTTCTATATTCATCACCTGCTCGTATCTCATTTCCTTGCTCCTTGACAAACTGTCGTTTGTTGTGGATGTTGATGTTAGCGAACAACTCCTTTTTTCATGGACATCATTTGGATATGAAACCCAAAGCATGCCACAAGATATACCACCACTGGTTTTGATTATGATATAACTTGTATTGAACTTAATTAAAATTAGCATATCCTGCAGATCTTGTCAACTTGCGCACTTGCGCAGCAGATAGTACTGGCACCATACATTTACTGTCAAAGTGTTGCTAAACATGCTATAATCAAATAAATAAATAATCACTCTTAACATACCAAAAAATATGCGCCTAAAAAACAAAGTGGCAATTATCACCGGCGCCGGCTCTGGCATTGGCCAAAGCGCGGCGCTGGCTTTTATCAAAGAAGGAGCCAGTGTTTTGGCGGCTGATTGGTCGGAAAAAGGCGGGAATGAAACAGTCCGATTAATTAAAAAAATGAAAGGAAAAGCATTGTTTATAAAAACCGATGTCAGCAAAAGCAAAGACGTAGAGTTCATGGTAAATAAATGTTTGAAAACATTCGGCAAAATTGATATTCTGTTTAACAATGCCGGCATCGTCAAATTTGGCGCCATGCATGAAATGCTAGAAAAAGACTGGGATAAAATTATTGACGTCAATCTAAAAAGCGTTTTTCTCTGTTCCAAAGCAGTCCTGCCAACAATGCTCAAACAAAAAAAAGGGAAAATAATCAGCACCGCCTCAATCGCCGGGTTGGTCGGCTTTGACCAAATCAGCGCTTACTGCGCTTCCAAAGGCGGCATCATCGCTCTCACCCGCGAAATGGCTATAGAATACGCGCCAAAAAATATTAATGTCAACTGTATTGCTCCCGGAGTTATCAAAACAGCCATGACCAAAGATATGCTTGCCGACGAAGCTGTCAAAAAAGGTTTTCAGGCATCTACGCCATACATTCGTTTGGGCGAACCGGAAGATATTGCTATGGCCGCTGTTTACCTGGCATCAAACGAATCTGATTTTGTTAATGGTGAGGTACTGGTAGTAGACGGCGGCTGGGTGGCTAAATAACATAATTTAATAATTTCAAATAAACGATGACAGACAAAAAATCCGTCCGTTCGCCGAATTTGGCGGACGGACGGATTATTTTTCTAAATCAAAACGACAAAACTTATTATCATCTTGAATTAGCCGGCGTGCGATTCAAAAACAATTCACACACGCCGACCCCCTTCATTTCTACATTCCAAAAAACGCTGCCAATCAGTTAGGGCCCGAGCACCGCTCTAGCGTGCTCGACCAAAGTAGCAGTGTCGGCCCAGACTACAAACTGGATTTCTTCCTCCAGCATGGCCAAGAGATCTTCAATCTGCATCTCTTCGAGCCATCCTTCCGTGCTATCCTCCTGCGGATGGTTTTGCAGATCCTGCAGATCCTGCAGCCGCTCAATGAGTTGCCACAAATGTCGCGGTATCTCATCAA
>JBAZZL010000040.1:0-9998 GCA_041658785.1 Patescibacteria group bacterium | reverse complement strand
TGCCCGCTCGCTACACGCCTGAAAACTTTACAAAATAGGCGGGATATGTTATTCTTATTCTTCAATACAATTTGGGGAGCCTAGAATAGACTCTCTGGATAGTTCTTTCACAACTGAATAGGAGGAAAACATGAATAAGCAAAAGCTCTTACAGTGTGTCATTGAGACACTCACACAGAGGGAAAAAAACGCTAAACAAAGCCTTGAAACAGCTAGGCAGGCGGCTATCGAAGCTCCCGGTGCCATGCAGTCACATAGTGATACCACAAAGTGGCAGATGAGCCGACGTGCCGAGGCGATAGAACGATCGCTTTTTGAAACCCAGCGAGCATTGGATGCACTGAAGCACTTTGTGGATCGTCCACCGACTATCACCAAGATTTCCGGCCATGCCATTGTTGAGGTTGAAAACCTCGATGACGGATCTATGGCAAAGTATTTTCTACTGCCAGCAGGTGGTGGGGATACTTATGAAGTAGATGGAGAAAAAATCACGGTCCTCAATATGGGTGCGCCTATGGCCCGCGCGTTTATCGGCGCTGTCGCAGGCGATGAGGTAGAAGTAAAAATCCAAGAGGCGACGAGACGGTTTAGCGTCGTTTCGGTAACCTGAGGGAGGTTGAGATGAAACCGGAGTATGTCTTCATTAGCCTTGATGGAGTTGATGGTGTTGGCAAGACTACGGTGGCAAAACTTCTCGCAGCTGATGGATCTCTCCAATACCACAAATCTCCCGCTGGTCCTTTCGCGCAATTACGAAAAGAGGTTGATACTCACGCAACTCCGCTTGAGCGATACTGCTTCTATCGGCTGGCAACGCAGTTTGATTCGGTGCAAATAAGCCAGTTGCTGGAAACAAACTCGGTCGTCTGTGATCGCTATATCGCGTCCACGGCGGCGTACCACATCGCAATGGATGCTCGCATTCGAGTTATCCATAACGATGCGGGGCTTCTCAATCCGCACTTCGCGTTTCTTCTCGGCGCTCGTTCGGAGGTTCGTGATAAGCGAATACTTGAACGCGCAAAAGTGTTGAGCGACGTAAAACTCGAAGGAGATAGCACACTCCTCGATCGCGTCGCTGAAATCTTCTTGTCGTTTGGTCTCATCTATATTGACACCAGCGACATAACGGCCGAGGAGGTCGCAACAACGATCAAGAGCATCATTGCGCAAGGAGGAATACCATGAGCCTAAAACCGCTTTCGTATGCTCATATTATGGCCATTGCGGATGCGTGGCGTGACATAGGCGGTGCTCCTCCTCCTGAAGTGGAAATCGGCGCGCTCGAACCGCTCTTGTGGCGAGACGGGCAGTACCGCATTCACGATGTTGTGAGCGCACTGACGGAACGCGACTTCAAAGTCTCAATGACGACCAATGGGCAATTGTTGGACATCTTCGCCGAGAATTTGAGTCGTGCTGGCCTCTCGCTCATACGAACAAGCTGGCACTCAACTGATCCACTTATGTTCCGGGAAATATCTGGAGGTTACGGTGATTACCATAGATTCATGCGTGGGATAACCCTTGCGCTTGAATCGGGTATCAAAGTCGCCTTCAATCGTGTGCTTCACAAGGGGTATACTGATGATATTCCCGAACAGTTGTCGTTCATCGAGCGGTACAAAAGCCGACTCAAACTCTACACTCTTCTGTGGACACTGCAGAGCGCATCTACGCACGAGTCGTTCTATCAGGACTGGCGTCCTATTGTGCGAGCATTGGTATTGCCGCGCACGACTGAGATAGCCAGAGTGAGAAAACAACTCGGCCGTGGCCGTCTCCGGTTTCATCTTGTTGGAGGCGGATCGGTCGAAGTGAAGCTAGGTGATAAATTAGATCGTAGTATGCACCCCTGCGCATCGTGCTCGTTTAAGAACGAGTGCGAAGAAGGGTTTGGTGACTACGTTCGAGTTGACCCGCGTCTGCACCTTTACTTCTGCTATATGCGCCGAGATCTGGGATTCCAAATGCCGGAATACCTTGGAAGGCCGGAGGCGTTGAAGCAGAAGATACAAGAAGCACTCGGGACAGTAGATGTTGAGAGTCTTCTTGCAACAGCCCCGTTGCGCCTGACCGTGACACCATTCTGTAACTTTAATTGCAGAGCACCCGGCGCAGAGCAGGGATGGTGCATGGAAGAGCCGGGCGAGTTCGTGTATCCAAAAATTCGGGCATCTCTACTAAAAAGGGAGTAGCCCAACGCCGCGTGTCAAGCTTACAAGCTCACGCGGCGTTTTTCTTTGGCGGATTTGCGAAAGTAATTTCCGGCAAACGAATAATTGTCTCGGCGGGTATACCAATCTCTTTCTCATACACGAGATCAATACTACAAAAAACAGCTTTTTCAAAATTAAAACCTAATTCGTTGGATATGTCCCTCACTACTTTCTCATTTTCCCCTTCAATCTCTACAAATGGATTTAGTCCAGGCCATGTATCAATCGTTGCTTCCACTCCATCACGCACCCATACCTCACGCATATTTTCCTGAAATGCTTTTGCTGGAATATCGCATGCTTCAAAAAAGGATGCGGCAGTATCAAAATCATTAACGGTAAGCTCAACTTCGTAAGTGTCATTGATGCCTGATCCGCGAACTTCTTTAACAGTCATTGTTATTTTCTCGGATTCTTGCCGAACGCGTCCCCATTTATTGCGACCTGGCGCGACACGAGAAAAATCAAATGTTTTTCTACGCATCAAATATTCGGGAGTTTTTAATTCAAATCCCGCCTCTTTTAATTTGGCTCGTATGGAATTTTTATCAACCGAGAGAAATGTTGCCTCAATTTCATTTTTCATAATTACAGTTTAGCACGAATTCTATTTTCTGTATACAATTTATTTTCATCCCGCCTATTTTGTAAAGTTTTCAGGCGTGTAGCGGGCGGGCAAAAAGTGGAAGAGGTTGAAAGGGGAGGGAAACTTTTTTGCCCGCGAGCGTCAGACCGCCTCCGCCTGCCCGTTTAGGGCAGAACGCCGAAACAAAATTTTCTTCTTCCTTAATTGAAAGAAGAAAATGGGGGGCGCGAAATCCGGAAATTGGAGAAGAAAATTTATTGAGGCGTAGCCCCGCCAAAGGCGGGGCGCGGAGGTGTTCCGTCATTGGCGTTTTCCAAAAACTTTGATAAAATGAATTTAAGAAATGTCGCTGATTTTCCGTTCAAAAAAGGTTCGCGCATTTTCAAACAAAGGGCACCAAATTGAAAGAGAAAATAAAAAATCGGTCTTGTCGACCGTTTTTTATTATCTTGTCCATTACGATAAGCCGAATTTTGTCAGTCTCCGCCCCGCATTGCGGGGCTGCGCCTGACAAGTTCCTATAATGTGGAGCTTGCCTGGCGTAGTCAAAGACGGAGCCAGGATGATCATTTATCTGGTTCCGATATTGCTATCGGAATCTAACGAGCTAACTTTTCACGGCTCCACTTCGTTGCGCCGTATAAACCAGTATAATTTATTTATACTAGCTTGCGCGGCGCAACAAAGTGGAGCCGCGCTGCTCTTTCTCCAGGCAGGGCTTGGCACGCCCCGATGTCGCCATCGGGGGAGTATGGTAGCTTTTGACTCGAGAGCAAAAACATCCATACACTTTTCACGTTTTTCCCGACTAAGTCGGGATAGTATTGTCTCTGTGCCGCTGTCCCGTCCCGATTCCTCGCGGATCGGGAGGTGGGCATTACCCACTGCCACGACTTCGATTAATTTGATTAAATCGAAGAGAGTTCGGACTTTCCTAGCCGATGTAACATCGGCTCGATCATCTGTAATGAACAAGACATTACAAATATATCATCGTTTCGTTTGGCTGTCAAGTTTTTTTGTTGTTTGTCTTTTCGTTTGACCAAAACGCGTTTTTTCGTTATGATGTAAGTTGAGGATATTGACGAATATATTGACGAATATTTTTTATGAAGCGCGCGGAACTTCTTCTAATGATTTTGCAGGCGCCGATTGATTTTATCATGCTTATTTTAGCCGCGGTTTCGGCTTATTTTTTACGTTTTACCGATTGGGCAGTCAGTCTGAAGCCGGTGATTTTCAAGATGACTCTGGTTGAGTTTTTGGATATTAGCTTTTGGGTGATTATCGGCTGGCTCATTATTTTTGCTCTTGTCGGGCTTTATTCAACTGATCCAAATAGAAAATTTTCGCGTGATTTGACCATGGTGTTTCTTGCTTCTAGCGCTGGAGTGGGAGCGTTGGCGCTGTATATCATGTTTACCCAACAGTTGTTTGATTCCAGATTTTTGGTGGCAGCTGGCTGGGGTTTTGCTATTATCTATGTGAGTCTTGGCCGATTTTTGATGCGAGGTATAAAAAGTTTGATGTACCGGGCTGGTTGGGGGCTCCGGCGAGTGGTAGTAATTGGAACAGAATCAATTGCTGAAGCAATTATTTCTACTTTGAAGCAACGCAAAGAGTTGGGATACAATGTGGTAGGACAGTTTAAAGAGTTTGACGATTCAATGGAAGTCAGGTTGGATAAGCTGGGCATAGATGAAGTATTTTTTACAAACCCGCGAGCAAACGAGAATGAAGCTTTGCGAGCAATTGATTTTTGCAACGAGCGCCACCTTGTATTCAAATATTCGGCAGATATTTTTGCTACCTATTCTACCAATATGGCGGTTAGTCCTTTGGCAGGAGTACCGGTGGTAGAGTTGAAAAGAACCATGCTTGATGGCTGGGGACGGGTGGTAAAGCGTTTGTTTGATGTTATAATGAGCTTGGCAGTGATTATTATTCTAAGTCCGTTTTTGATTATTGTTTCTTTGATCAGCTTGATGGAAACCGGCCGGCCGGTGATTTACAAAAATGAACGGGTGGGGATTCGGGGGCGCAGATTTTTTACTTTCAAGTTTCGTTCCATGCGCCAAAAAGATTGTACTGGTTTGCAATTTGGAGAGCATGGCGAAAAAGCGGAAGAACAAGAAAAAGAACTTATTAAAGAAAAAGGGACAAAGGAAGGCCCTGTTTATAAAATTGCGGATGATCCTCGTGTTACGCCATTTGGTCGTTTTATTCGCCGCTGGAGCATAGATGAACTGCCTCAATTTTTTAATGTTCTTGGCGGTTCAATGAGCATCGTCGGCCCGCGGCCGCATCAGCCGCGCGAGGTAGCCAAATATGAAAAGCATCATAAAAAAGTTTTGACGCTCAAACCTGGCATTACCGGTCTGGCGCAGATTTCCGGACGGAGCGATCTGTCTTTTGAAGACGAAGTTCGTCTGGATGTATTGTATATTGAAAAGTGGAGTCTGTTTATGGATTTGATTATTTTTATTAAAACTCCTTTTGTGTTATTTAAGAAGCGAAAAGCTTTGTAGGATACGAACTACGAAAGGATACGAAATTACGAAAGCGATTGGCTGTTTCGTAATTTCGTAAATTTTCGTAGTTCGTATCTATGAAGATTGCTTTAGTCCACGACTATCTCGCCCAAGATGGAGGCGCGGAACGGGTCTTGAAAGCTTTACACGAGATTTGGCCCGAGGCGCCGATTTTTGTTTTGTTTCATGATAAGAATAAAATAAGGGATTTTAAGGATGCTGACGTGCGCCAGTCTTTTTTAGCCAAGATGCCCTTTGGCAAGTCAAAATATCAATGGTATCTGCCGCTCATGCCTTTGGCGATCGAGCGGCACAACCTGCATGAGTTTGATATCGTTTTGTCTTCCACCAGCGCTTTTGCCAAGGGGGTGCTGACTCGTCCGGAGACTTTGCATATTTCCTACTGCCACACTCCGACGCGCTATCTTTGGACAGAGACGCATGAGTATATTTCTGATTTGAAGTATAACCAGCTGATCAAAGCAGTTTTGCCGCGTTTGATACACAAACTGCGGTTGTGGGACAAAATGAGCGTGGATCGAGTTGATGATTTTGTCGCCAACTCACGGACGGTGCAGCAGCGCATCAGCAAGTATTATCGAAGGGATAGCCAGATAATCTACCCGCCGGTGGATATTTGCGAAAACCGTCCGTCTTCCCCGGTAGGAGAATATTTTGTTTCCGGCGGACGCATTGTGCCTTACAAGCGTTTTGATCTGCTGGTAGCGGTATTCAATCGCTTGAAGATTCCGTTAAAAATTTTTGGCTCCGGCCCGCAGTTTGACGAACTTAGAAAAGCCGCCAAGCCGAATATTGAATTTTTAGACAAAGTGACGGAAGAGAGAAAATGGGAGTTGTTGCGCGGAGCAAAAGCTTTTGTTCATCCGCAGGTTGAAGATCTGGGTATTACGGCTGTTGAATCTATGGCGGCGGGAAGGCCGGTGATTGCTTATGGCGTTGGCGGAGTAACCGAAACAGTTATTCCGGGTGAAACAGGAGTGTTTTTTTATAATCAAACCTGGGAGTCGTTGCTTGACGCGGTTTTGAATTTTAATGAAAAAGATTGGGATAGCGACAAGATTAGACAGCGGGCAGAACATTTCAGCGCGGACAAGTTTAAAGATAAAATTAAAAATTATGTGGAGGAGAGATATGAAGAGTTTAGGAGAGGGTTGAATCAGTGCCGGTTGATATAATCCTAATATACGAATTATACTAATGCTACTAATAAAATTGCGATTAATAATAGATTTTTGAAGAAGGATGTATGAATACGCTAGGTAAATTATTATATCCAGAATTATCTTATGAGGTGGTAGGACTATGTTTTTTGGTTCATAATGAGATTGGCAGATACGGTAGAGAAAAACAATATGGTGATTTGCTCCAAAAAAGATTGGGGGAGAAAAATTTAAAATACCAGAGGGAGCTGACGGTGGCTCATACTGGGAATCGCGTAGATTTTGTTATTGAAAATAAAGTTTTGCTCGAACTGAAAGCGAAACCAATAATTACCCGCGAAGATTATTATCAAACGCAACGGTATCTGCAGTGCTTGAATATTGAATTGGGAATCATTGTTAATTTTAGACAAGAATATATCCATCCAAAAAGAGTTTTAAAATTAGAGAAAGACGTCAGGAAAAAGTTTTTATAACTATTTGTAGCATTAGGATAAATTAGTATATTAGGATTATGCGTATCGGCGTTGACATCCGCTCCCTCATGGATCCAATCAGAACCGGCGTTGGCGAGTATACCCACGAGCTCCTCAACGCTCTTTTTAAAATTGACAAAAATAATCAATATTTTCTTTTTTATAATTCATTTAAGATACGAAATACGAAAGGGTACGAAAATACGAAATACGAAAAGATGTCTGACTGCGTGAGATTGTGGAATCAAGAGAATGTGCATTACGCAGGGACGCGCTACCCTAACAAGCTGTTTAACGCATCGCAGGTTTTGTTCAAATGGCCGAAGCTGGATAAAATAGTTTGTGGAAAGAGGAGAGGGGAAAGGGGAAAGAGGTTGATCGATATTTGGTTTTCTCCAAACTTAAATTTTGCTTCAGTATCCTCAAAAACCAAACACCTCCTCACCATCCACGATTTATCATTTGAAATTTTACCAGAATGTTTTTCCGCCAAGCGTCGGCTGTGGCACAAGATTATTAATCCTCGAAAACAGTGCGAACGGGCGGATTTGATTTTAACGCCATCGGAGAATACGGCGAGGGATGTTATTGAATTGTATGACATCTGTGCAGATAAAGTTAAAGTTTTATACCCCGGTTTATGTTCTGGTTTTGAGAAATTAGAAACTGGAAACTGGAAATTGGAAATTGGAAATTGGAAATTGGAAGTAAAAAAGAAGTATAATTTGCCTGAAAAGTTTATTTTATTTCTTGGTACTATTGAACCTAGAAAAAATATTGAAGCGATTATGGAAGCGTTTGAAAAAAGTTGTTTGATCATTAATCATTATTCACTAATTATTGCGGGCGCCAAGGGCTGGAAGAGCGAACCAATCATGGCCAAAATTAATACTACTCCGGGCGTGGAATACCTCGGTTATGTTGATGAAAAAGACAAAAGAATGTTATACGGATTAGCGGATCTGTTTATCTATCCAAGTTTATACGAAGGCTTTGGCTTTCCCGTGCTTGAAGCCATGGCTAGCGGCATTCCCGTTGTCACCAGCAACCGTTCGTCTTTGCCAGAGGTGGCGGGCGATGCCGCGCATTTGGTTAATCCGTATAATGTCAATGAGATGGCGAGGGCGATGGGGCAGTTATTGGAAGATAATAAGTTAAGAGAATTGTTTATAAAGAGAGGGCGTAATAAGGCAAAGGAGTTTAGGTGGGATAAAACAGCGCAGGAATTTTTGGCATTGCTGCGTGATAGTGTTTAATCCGTCTCCGTCCGCCAGCTGGCGGACTGGCGAAGACGAGCTAGACAAGTTTCCCAGTTTCGATTTTGTGTCGGGACGGAACAAGAGTCAGGAGCTTGCTCTAAGGTTCATACCTTTGATTAGTGGTTATTAGCCATTAATAATTGTATAACCCCGCGCCGCTTGACAAATCTTCCCATCTTGTGTTATCCTTAAGCCAATCAAAAACAGTGTTGTGAAGCAAACGTAGTCGAGTTTGGACCTGCCTGTCTAGGGTAGGGACTATACTGGGTTTGATGCGTTTCCCCAAAGCGGCCAGTCCGCTCAAGGCGGACGAGTTATTCATTTGTTTTATAACCTATATGCAACAAGGTGTAATTGCCAGACTTACCGATAAGGGGTTTGGTTTCATCAAACGTGAAGGTGAAGAGAAAGATCTTTTTTTTCACAAAAACGAGCTTGTAGACGTAGACTATGATGATCTTCGCGAAGGCGACAAAGTAGAATTTGAAGTTGAAGAAGGTCCAAAAGGCTTTAGCGCTGTGAAGGTTAAGAGGGTTGTCTAACTTCTTTACAAGGTAAAAAATCCGCCCTACCCGCCTACGCCGAAGCTTCGGCGAGGCAAGGGGGCGGGTTTTTGTTTTGATAGTTTTGGTGATATAATGATTCTGTCAATAATTTAATCAACATAAAAAAAGTTATTCAATAATATCTTAACAAAAAATATGCCCAACCAGCATTACCCGTCTCTTTTCGTCATCCTCAACACCCATGAAGCGAAATGGCAGCGCCTGACAGAAGATCGCGCCGAGCAAATTAAAACGATAACGTATGAAAAAGAAAAGTTTAGCGACCGCGAAGGCCTGACCGAATCATCCGGACGCGATTCGTCTCGCGGCGGAGCTACTGATTCTACCAATCAACAAAGAGAGCTTGAGTCTGTAAAAAATATTGTTGATATTGCCAAAAAGACCGCTGTTTTTTGGCAAGCGGAAAAATTTGTTCATTTGGTTTGCGCTGTTCCCAAAGAGTTAAAAAATTTAGTTGCTAAAGAATTTGAAAAAGTTTTACCTGGGGTGGAGATAAAATACATCTTTGGCAATTATACTTATGTGGATCAAGGTAAAGTACGTGAATTGTTTAGGGATAGTTTGAAATTTATTGGTTGATTTGTGCCAAAAAAACAACCCGATATTGAAATCAATCCCGAGTTTGTCAAAGCGTTAAAACTGATGGAGGAGTCCTACTATCCTATTTGACAGTATTTTTAATGACTGGTACACTATGGTCTACTATGAGTGAAGAAGTAATGAAAACATTAAAAGACCATGACAAACAGTTAGACGCGATTGCTCATGCCGTAGTTGACCATACAGAGCGGCTTGATCGCATTGAGGAAAACATGGTAACTAAAAAAGATCATCAAGAAGTGATGAATGCTTTGGATAAGATAATCAAACTATCAGAGAAGAAAGATCAGGAACTTACTTTTATTGGCAACAGAGTCAGACGTGTCGAAGATGATGTTAAACAAATCAAGCCGCTCGTCGGATTAGCTACATAAAATTTTAAAAAACAAAACACTCCTATTAAAAAAGAGTGTTTTTTTATCTTTATAATAGCCTGTAAACAATTATTGGGGAAGCCAATTTCACCTAACGTTTTCGACACTAGTGTTGCGTTAAAAATACTGTAATTTAAGCTCTCTTTGTCGGCTGTTTCCAGAAACTTGCAATTCAGCTTCGGAAATGAGTGTTTGGATAGCGG
>JBAZZL010000039.1:0-10894 GCA_041658785.1 Patescibacteria group bacterium | reverse complement strand
AATTTTTTATACTGTCAAACTTTTGCAAGAACGTTCAAATATCTTGGCATTATTGCAAAAACGGTTTAAATATATTTTGGTTGATGAGTTTCAGGATGTGAATTGGGCGCAGTACCAATTGGTGCGTCTGTTGGTAGACGAATCTGCTGCCGTTCAACTTACCGTAACGGGGGATGACGACCAGAGTGTCTATGCCTTCCGCGGCGCCAGCGTTTCCAACATCCTTCGTTTCAAAGAGGACTTTCCCAACGCGAAAGAAATCGTGCTTACGGAAAATTATCGTTCGGGACAAGAAATTCTTGACGGAGCGTATAAACTTATTCAGAACAACAACCCCGACCGCCTTGAAACAAAACTTAAAATCAACAAACAATTAAAATCTGAAATCAAAAATCTGAAATCTGAAATCAAAAATCTTTGTTTTGATTCAATAGATAGCGAAGTCGCCTGCGTGATTCAAAAAATCAGTGAAATCTGTGAAAATAAATCTGTGGTTCTAGACGACATAGCGATACTCGTTCGCGCCAATTCCCACGCCGATCCCTTTATTAACGCCCTGGAAAAAGCCGGCATTCCTTACGAATTTTTGGCCTCGTCCGGGCTTTACCGCCAGCCGATCGTGCTGGATTGTTTTAATTTTTTGAAAATTATCACCAGTTATCATGATTCAACCGCAGTCTTTCGTTTGCTCCGCCTGCCTTTTTTGGATTTCAAAGAAAATGATCTGCAAAAACTTACCGGTAGCGCGAAAAAAAAAAGTATTTCTTATTATGAGGCTCTGAAACGAACCGTTGAATTTGGCATTTCCAAAGAGGGGATTAGTATCGCGGAAAAATTAGTCAGTTTAATTCACCGCGGAATGAAGCAGGCAAGAGAAGAAAAACCGACCGCTATTTTATATAATTTTTTGGCAGACGGCGGATATTTGAATTATTTAACTCGCGAGGAAGAAACCGGCAATAGAAAAGCGATTCGGGGTATTCATCATCTTAAACAATTTTTAGATTTTATTTCTCGCTACGAAACAGCGGTGCCGGATGCGAGCGTGAGCAATTTTATTGAGCATTTTACCCATATTCTTTCCTCGGGCGACGAAGGCAAGCTTTATCAGCCGACGGACACGCCGGATTCGGTGAATATCATGACTGTGCACGGCGCCAAGGGGCTGGAGTTTAAATATGTTTTTGTGGTGAATCTGGTTGAAGAAAGATTTCCTTCCAGAAAACGGTCGGATTCCATTGAAATCCCGCTCGCTTTAGTCAAAGAACAACTGCCTGAAGGGGATAGCCATTACCAAGAAGAACGGCGCTTGTTTTACGTGGCCATGACGCGGGCGAAAGAATGTTTATATTTGACGAACGCGGAGGATTATGGCGGAGTTAGAAAGAAGAAGGTTAGCAGATTTTTGCGGGAGTTGGGCTATAAACACGACAACACGTCAACACAACAACAGAACAACACGACAACATTAAAACGTGACAATACTATCCGTAAATCAGGATTATCCGTTATCGGTAAGCAATATGAATTACCCAAATCATTTTCTTTCTCGCAGATTCGTTCTTATCAAACTTGTCCGTATCAATATAAACTGGCGAACATCCTAAAAATACCGGTTAAAGGCAACGCCCAATTTAGTTTTGGCCAAAGCATGCACAGCACGCTTCAGAAGTTTTATCAGCGCGTTAAAGAGTTAAATAACACCTCGCAGGGCTCATTATTTGGCGCTCCAGAGCCTGTTGAGAGCCAAAATAGCATAAAAGTACCCTCGCTGGAAGAACTCAATGCCATGTATGATGACTCATGGATTCCAGATTGGTATGCCAACAAAAAACAGCGGGATGACTATTACGAAGAAGGCAAAAAAATATTAAAGATTTTTTACACTGCTGAAGATGGAAAGTGGACAATTCCTCTAGCGCTTGAAGGCTGGTTTAAAATTAAAGTAGGGGATTATTTAATAAACGGCAGAATTGATAGAGTGGATCAGCTCGCCGATGGAAGTTTAGAAATTATTGATTACAAAACTGGCAAAGCCAAAGAAAAACTGACTGCTGATGACAAAGACCAGCTTTTGATCTATCAGATTGCGGCTCAAAGTTTGCCAGAATATAAAAATATCGGTGAGACTGGCAGGCTGACATTTTATTATTTAAACGACAGCGTGAAAACCTCGTTTATCGGCGAAGATAAAGAACTGGAAAAAATTAAGGAAAAAATAATTAAAACCATAAATAATATTCGCACTGGAGAATTAAAAGCGACTCCAAGCAAGTTTGTTTGCGAGCGGTGCGATTTTCGGGATATTTGCGAATACCGCGAGTGAACACGTGATCACGATTCACGATGCCCGCAGCATGACTCATTGACACGATACATGATGCCCGCAGCACGATACAATTCTCCAAGTTTCTGTGTGTCGTGCTGCGTGCATCGTGTATCATGTTATGTGTCGTGTTGCGTGTATCATGCATCGTGTTATATGTACATCTTGATATTTTATACATTTGTAATTTCATTAATTTTGCTTCTGGGCGCGCTGCATCTTTTTGCGCTAACTCAGTCAACCATATTCTTTTTATTAGTTCTGGCTTCTTCTATCATCTTTATCCTTTTGTTTGCGGCAAATATACTTATGCTTGCCTCAATGATTCATTCAATGTTAAGCGGGGCTTTTTTTGCGCCTACGCCGCTTTTGGATGTGCGGAAAATGATCAGTCTCGCGAATTTAAGTAAAAAAGATTTGCTTTTGGACATTGGTTCCGGGGATGGCCGGATTATCTTTGAAGCGGCCAAAACTGGCGCTAAATGCGTTGGTATTGAAGTCCAGCCGCTTTTGGCATGGTGGAGCAAGCGAAAATTAAAAAGACTTGGTTTAACAAATGCCGAAATAATAAAGGGTAATTTTTGGCAAAGAAGTTTTTCTGATGTTGATATTCTGACTCTGTTTTTTATTCCGCATAAAATGAAAAAATTATACGAAAAAATACAAAATGAAATGAAGCCTGGCAGCCGCGTTATTTCTTATTATTTTCAATTTCCGGATTGGCAATATTTTAAGAAAGATGATAAAGTATACTTGTATCTTGTAAACCCTAGAGATAATAAGCCATAAGTGTTATTTTCGCGCCGCCAGCTTTTGGAAATAACCCGGAATTTATCCTTCGGAACAGAGATTTTGTTTAAGTGAATTTTTTAGCAGTATGCCATTTAGAGCAACAATTGATGAATCGAACACCGGCCTGAAAACCAAGAAATCTGCGCCCAAGCAGTCTGATGGATCTCCAATTATTAAAATAGCGCAAAGTGTGTTTGAGGAATTGTTTGGCCGTGAACAGGCCGTACACGCAAAACCTTTATTTTTAAAAAACCGCACTCTTACAGTAACGTGTTCAAGTTCAGTAATTGCGCAAGAAATAAGGCTCAATCAAGCAAAAATTGTAGAACAAATTAATAATAAACTGGGGAAAAACGAGGTGGACAGAATACGTTATTTGGCTTAGACTGGCAGGCTTGCAAAAATAATGATAAATCGCTAAAATATAGGATGGCTGCAGGCTGTCTTTTGTCTTTTTTATTAGGCGGTTAGTTAAACAGCCGGCAAATTGCAAATTATTGGTAAAATTTTTATTAACTTATCTTGAATTACGAAACGGGCGTAAACTGTCATTCCCGCCTCCGCGGGAATGACAGACAGTGGCGTTTCGTAATTCACAGTAACTTATGACTCTGCGGCAATATTTTACAATCATGATTATCGGAACAATCTTGTGCTGGATCTCCTGGCTGTTTGTAATCGTCAATATTGATCCATTTCAAGCCAGTCAATCAGCTTTTTTATTTTTTTACCTTAGCCTGTTTCTGGCTCTGGTTGGGACCATCTCCATCATTGCGTTTCTCATTCATACTTATTTTTCCAATGAACTCCTGCCCATGTTTAAATACGTGCAAAAAAGTTTTAGGAACGCGTGTATTATTTCTTCTATATTTATTTTATTGTTATATCTGCATGTCAAAGGATTGCTGAATGTGTGGAATTTCGGGGCTTTCATTTTTATTATATTATTTTTCGTGTCTTTTTTCGCTTCAGCCAGACATTCTCGTCCAGAGATAAATAATCAAATAACCAAATAATTATATTTATGAGACAATCAAAACTTTTTACCAAAACATTTAAAGAAGCGCCAAAGGATGAAGTGAGCATCAACGCCCAATTATTGATTAGGGGCGGCTTTGTGGATAAGGTGATGGCCGGAGTATACACTTATCTGCCGCTGGGTCTGCGTGTTTTAAATAAAATTAAAAATATTATTCGTGAAGAAATTGATGCTGTCGGAGGACAAGAAATTTTGATGCCCGCCCTTAGTCCGAAGGAGAATTGGGAAAAAACCGGACGCTGGGCAGGACTTGATGTGTTATTCAAACTGGAAGGCGCGGGCGGAAAAGAATATGCCTTGGGCGCCAGCCATGAGGAAATTGTAACACCTTTGGTTCAAAAGTATGCGGCTTCGTATAAAGATTTTCCAGTCTGCGTCTATCAAATTCAAGATAAATTTAGAAATGAACCGCGCGCCAAATCCGGTCTTTTGCGCGGGCGGGAATTTTCAATGAAAGACATGTATTCATTCCACAGCAACGAAGAAGATCTTGACAGATATTATAATCAAGTAATAAAAGCGTATTTTAACATTTATAACCGCTGTGGCTTGGGAAGCATTACCCATTTGGTTTTTTCATCCGGCGGCACATTCTCAAGGTATTCTCATGAGTTCCAGACTCTGGCCGAAGATGGTGAAGACACTATTTATCTATGCCAGGCGTGCGGGGTTGGCGTGAATAAAGAAATTATCAGCGAACAGCAGTCGTGTCCGGAATGCGGGGGCAAAGACCTGAAAGAAAAAAAATCAATTGAAGTGGGAAATATTTTTAAATTAAAAACCAAATATTCAGAAGCTTTTGATTATGAGTTTACGGATGAGGACGGAAATAGAAGGACGGTGTTAATGGGTTGCTATGGAATCGGGCCGTCGCGGGTCATGGGTTCAATGGTGGAAGTTTATCATGATAAAAACGGTATTATCTGGCCAGAATCAGTCGCGCCATTTGCGGCGCACCTTGTCTCTCTTTGCAAAAATGGCGCGCAGATTAAGCAAGCTGATGATATTTATGAATCATTGCTGAGAAAAAAAATAGATGTATTGTACGACGATCGGTTAGAGATTAGCGCTGGACAGAAATTTGCAGACAGTGACTTGTTTGGCATTCCCAAGCGAATAATCGTTAGTCCAAAAACGTTAGAGCGGAGGAGTGTGGAAATAAAAAATAGAGGAGAAGAAAAAACTATTCTATTAAAAATAAACAATTTGTAATTATACTCAATTGCTATTTAAATTCCGTATAATACCCCGTAGCTTAACGTTAAATTATAGTTAAAATTTAATAAAATAATTGGAATTTAATTTTTGCAAAATCGGAATTAATAAGGCGAAGGGGTATAGTAATTAAAATTATTGTTTCAGGCCGGATGATTCATGTTTCATGATATTATGTTTAAAAAATTATTTGGAAAATTTAGCAAAGACATCGGCATTGACCTGGGAACTTCCAGCACTCTTGTATACACAAGGGAAAAGGGAATTGTCATCAATGAACCGTCAGTAGTGGCTATTAATATACGCACAGAGCAGATTTTGGCGGTTGGCAATGAAGCAAAAAATATGCTGGGGAAAACACCCCCGCATATTGAGGTAACCAGGCCGCTTACCAAGGGAATTATTTCTGATTATGAAGTATCAGAAAAAATGCTAAGATATTTCATCGAAAAAGTTAACGAGGGCAGATTTAACTTTATGTCGCGGCCCCGCGTTGTTACTTGCGTGCCGCTTGAAGTTACGGAAGTTGAAACAAAAGCGGTAGAGGACGCGACCATCGCCGCTGGCGCGAGAGAAGTGTTTATTGTCCAGGGGCCGATGGCGGCGGCAATTGGAGCGAGGATGCCAATTCAAGATCCAATTGGAAATATGATTGTAGATATTGGCGGTGGAAATACTGAGGTGGCAGTCATCTCGCTAAACGGAGTTGTGGTTTGGAAATCTACCGTTATTGCCGGAGACGAAATGAATCGAAATATAGTGCAGTATGCGCGCGAGGTTTTCAATATGTTTATTGGCGAAAAATATGCCGAACAAATAAAAATTAAAATCGGTTCAGCAAAAACACTTTCTGATATAATGGAATTTCCGATGCGAGGACGCGATGTCGTTACTGGTCTGCCAAGAGAGGTTATGATTACCGACGGGCATATTCGGGAGGCGCTTAAAAGGTCGGTCAATGCCATTGTAGATCACATCAAAATGACTCTTGAAATAACTCCGCCCGAGTTGACCGCGGATATTCATGAACGCGGCATACTTCTTTCCGGCGGCGGCGCCCTGCTTCGCGGCTTGGACGAGATGGTATCCAAAGAAGCGTCAATTCCGGTTAGAATTTCCGATGATCCGCTGACTGCGGTTGTGCGCGGCGCCGGCATTTTGCTTGATGACGCAAACTTGCTCAAGGAAGTGGTATTGCCGTCGGCGCGAGAAACTAAATAGTCAATAATAGCGGCGGCTTGCTTGGTTTTTATGACTAATAAAATTAAGACATTTTTTGCTATTACGATTGTAATTTTTGTTACAATCGTTTTACATTATGCCGGCTGGATAGCCCCAATTGAAAATTTTATTAAACGGATAATCAACCCCACCTCAGGCTTGATTTATTCATTAAGCGTGTCTGCCGGCGATTCTATGGAAAAATTTGATTCGGTGGAAGAATTGCAATCCGCATACGCGGATTTAAAAGAACAACATGCCTCCCAACAAATTGATCAGGTGCGTTTCCAAATGCTAAAAGATGAAAATCAAGAATTACGAAAACAGCTTGGTTTTTTTACATCAAGCACAGATGAGCGCGCTGTGGCTAGTGTAATTGGCAGAAATATTGATACTCTTGGCAGCACTATTCTCATTGATAAAGGCAGTGATAACGGAGTTGAAGTTGGCAATCCGGTGGTAGCGGGGGCTGGGGCAATGATTGGCGTTGTCGTTATTGCAGACAATCGCACTGCCATTGTCAGGCTGATTAATGATAATCAAAGCAAAGTTGCCGCGACAATTATGAATAAGGATAAAAGCATCGGCTTGGTGGAAGGCGGTTTTGGCATTGGCGTCCAAATGAATTTTATCCCGCAAAACGAGCAGATCAATATCGGAGATATTATTACCACCTCCGGCCTCACCAGAAATATCCCGCGGGGATTGATAATTGGCGTAGTGGAAGCCATAGAGCAGGAAGCATACCAACCATTTCAGCGCGCAATTATTAGCCCGACAGCAGACTTAGACAGCCTTATTTTGGTGTCAGTGATTATTCCGACATAAAAAATTTGGATGATATGCGTTTTATATTAGTTATTTTAAAATTTATAATTGGAATTTTGTTTATTACAATATTGCATCTTGGCGTAGCATATTTTTTGCCGCAGCCAGTTTCGTTTATAAATATATTATTTGTTGTCATTATTCTCTTATTGCTAAATTTTGAATCTGGTATTGTTGTCTGGGTAGCTTTTTTTGCTCATTTTATCGTGGATCTATATACCACTTCTACGCCTTTTGGCATAATTTTATTTTCCAGCACCGTCAGCATACTGGGCGCTTTTTGGCTGTATCAACGCATTTTGACAAACCGATCATGGTACTCCGGAGTTGCTCTTGCTGTCGCGGCGCTCGCGATTTATCGCATTTTGTATACTGGCGCAATCATTTTTGTGCGCCAATTTGCAGATACAATTGCGATAACTTGGCCAGAACTGTTGATTTCATTTTTTTGGGAATTGTTGTTCACCGGCGCCGCGGTTGGCTTGATATTTTTTATTTTATCAAAATTTCTACCGCAGTTCGGAGGATTAAAAATCAGGCAAGATAAGTCCTCAATTTTTCGCACCATGTAATCGCTAATTATATGTTTGATAACCGACAAAAGAATATTTTCGGACTGGAAATAGAGGGCGCGGAAGCGAAACGAATTGCGGGCAGGTATAAGAATTCATGGATAGAAAATGCCTTTCACTTTGAATCAATTCAAGGGAGAAATATTCCATTACCGCAGACGCCATCGTATATCGGGTGCAGTGTTTCAAAGAAAAAACTTGCTTTTGTGTTAATAAATTTCGTTATTTTTTTCAGCATTATTTTTTTCAGAATCTTCTATTTACAGCTGATTAACGGCGATAACTATCGGCTGTTGGCGGAAAGCAACCGAGAAAAAATAGTGCCAATCCAATCTGAGCGCGGTTTAATATTTGATCGCAATGGCGCGCAATTAACAAAAAATATTCCCAAATTTTCGCTGGCATTGATTCCGCAGGAATTACCGCGGGATAGATTGGAGAGAGAGCGTATAGTAAAAAAACTCGCCCAGCTCACCAATCAAGATATTGAGGCAATTCGAGCCGCGCTGGATGAGTTTGGCTCATATAGCTATGAATCAATCGTGATTAAAGAAAATTTAGATTATGATACTGCCCTGTCAATTCAGATTGATAGCGCGGATTTGCCTGGTATTCATATCCAAAGAGGAAGCAAACGGCTTTATTTGGGGACCGCCTCATCAACCGACCAGACTGGCGAAAAAAATCTGTCGCTTTCTCATGTGATTGGGTATCAGGGGAAATTGAACGTAGCTGAACTTGATTTGTTGTATGATCAAGGATACTTGCCATCGGATTATATTGGAAAAAATGGATTGGAAAAAATATATGAATCGTCATTGCGCGGCAAATATGGCCGGCGCCGAATTGAAGTAAATGCGTTGGGCAAAGAACAATCTGTAATAGCAGAGGATGCGCCAAAACCTGGTATGCATTTGAAACTAACGGTTGATGTCAAAATTCAAGATAAATTAGAACAAATTATCAAAGCCTCGTTAAAATTGAATAATAAAAGCAGGGCGGTGGCGGTGGCTTTGGACCCAAGCAATGGTGAAATATTGGCGCTGGTAAGCATCCCGGCATTCAACAATAATGATTTTTCTGGCGGAATAGCTAAAGATATTTATTTAAGTTATATTAATAATGAGGATCGGCCGCTCTTCAACCGCGCGTTGGGCGGCACATATCCTTCTGGTTCAACCATTAAACCAGCGATAGCGGCATCAGCTCTGCAAGAGGGCATTATTGATAAGGATTCTACTTTTTTAAGCGCCGGCGGGATACGAATTGCTGACTGGTTTTTCCCGGACTGGCAAGCTGGAGGACATGGGGAAACCAATGTTACCAAAGCGTTGGCTTGGTCTGTCAATACATTTTTTTATTATATCGGCGGAGGTTATAATGATTTTGTTGGATTGGGAGTGGACCGCATCAATCAGTATTTGCGAAAATTTGGATTTGCCAGCCAGCTGGGAATTGATTTGCCAAGCGAAGCCGCCGGTTTTGTGTCTTCGAAAGAATGGAAAGAAAAGACGAAAGGCGAGCGCTGGTATATTGGCGACACCTATAATTTGTCAATCGGCCAAGGAGATATCCTAGTCACTCCGCTTCAAATCGCGTCAATGACAGCCGCAATCGCCAATGGCGGCACATTATATAAACCGCATGTTGTTCAGTCAATAATTAATCCGCTGACAGAACAAGAAAATAAAATTCAACCCGAAAAGATCCGGACAGGATTTATTAATTCCGGCAATATTGAAATTGTGCGCCAAGGAATGCGAGAATGCGTAATCTACGGTTCATGCCGGAGATTGTCCTCTCTGCCTTTTGAAACTGCCGGAAAAACCGGAACAGCGCAGTGGAGTTCAAGCAAGGACAACCACGCTTGGTATACGTCTTTTGCTCCTTATCTCAATCCAAAGATAGTTGTAACCATTTTGATTGAAGAAGGCGGCGAAGGCAGCGGGATCGCAGTTCCGATTGCCGAAGAGTTTTATAGATGGTGGTGGAAGTATCTCAATTTTTGATGTGGACAATTTATTTGACCGCGAGCGAGAATTTGATATACTAAAATCGTCCGTAGAAATGCGGTATTATTTATAAATTAGGACTTACGCTTTTGGCGTCAATGTCATTCCGAGCGAAGTGAATCCCGATTCGCATCGGGATGAACGCAGCCGAGGAATCCCTTAACGCAATCATGTAATATAGACGCTATTGCATATTCACTCGTTAAGGGATTCCTCGACTTCGCCCCGATGCGAATCGGGGCTCCGCTCGGAATGACAAAGGCGTAAGTCCTATAAATATTAAATTATGACCAACGATAAAAGACAATATATCAGCCAGGATAAAATCGACGAGCTAAAGCGCGAACTTAAAGAACTAAAAGAAATAAAAATACCTGAAACAGCCAAGCGCATTGATGAGGCAAAACAAATGGGAGACTTGTCAGAGAACGCGGAATATCATTTGGCGCGAGAAGATATGGCTTGGACGCATAGCCGCGTATTAAAAATTCAGCATATACTTGGCAATTCTGAAATTATTTCAACCAGCCAAACCAAATCTGATTTTGTTACTGTCGGCTCAACTATAGTTGTAAAATTCAACGATATAGAAAAAGAATTCACTATTTGCGGGCCGCAGGAAGCTGATCCAATAAAGGGCATGATATCTAATGAGTCTCCGTTGGGTCAAGCATTTTTGGGCAGGAAAGCTGGAGAGCTGATTGAGATTAAAGTACCGGCAGGAATTCAAATTTATGAAATTTTAGCTATAAAATAGCCATCTATACCCCTTCGCCTTATTAATTCCGATCCGCCTTTTGGGCGGATTAAATTCTAATTATTTTGTTAAGTTTTAGCTATAATTTAACGTTAAGCTACGGGGTATTATACGGAATTTAAATAGCAATTG
>JBAZZL010000038.1:0-11063 GCA_041658785.1 Patescibacteria group bacterium | reverse complement strand
GATTTTCTTTTGAAGTGGGTTCAAAGCGGGTGTGGCGGAGCAAATCTAACGCGGCCGGGAAATACTTCATCCGCCGCACTCTATCGCGCCAATTTTCTTTTTGAAAAAGATGCGCCCAAAAAGATTCTAAAAATACGCAACTCGGCTCCATAGCCCCTGTGTCGGGGACTATGGAGCCGGCAGGGAAGGTTGTGGGTGAATATTCGCCGGCAGCGCCGGCAAATGAATTTTTTTTAAAGCAAAAATTCTTTAAAATGGCAATGTTTTGGCCTTTTCTTCACTATCCACAGTTCTCACTTGACATCTTCAGTACGCCTGATATAATTTCTTTAGAAAAAGGCTTTCGGCCCGTAGTTCATATACTACAACTTAGCGGAAGGTCTTTTTTTTATTTTTCCTCGGGAAAAATTGAAATCAGCCACTTAGTGCTTTTTTTCTTTCTATCTCCCTTAATTTGAACGAAAAAATTTTGGCCATCGGCGCTAACCCCAGCAAATCTATGTAGCACCTCATTTGTTTTATTAGGATTGTCTTTTGAAATCGGCTCAAACCGTGTCTTTTCAATGAGCTCTATACCGCAAGGGAAAAACTTCATCCTTCGCATCTGATCCCAAAAATTTTTCTTAAATAAATGCTCCCAAAATAATTCAAAAAAGACCTTTTGCTTATCAAAGTAAGCGGAACGGACGTATGGTTTTCTTTTAGTATTCTTTCTTGTTTCATTAAATAAACCGACGGCCTTTTTCTTTATTTCACGGTAGCTGGTGCCGGCAAATGGTTTAGCTTTTGTTTTGTAAACCTTCATAGTGGGTATATTCTACCTGACAGCCACCAAGAATTCCAATTATTGTCTGAATGCCGACATGCTTCGCCGCCCGACCTGCCCAATCGGCTTAACGCGAAACGGAGTAGGACGAGCAACTTGGCTCCACAGCCCCTATGTCGGGGACTGTGAAGCCGGCGAATTACTCTACTCTACATTTAATAAATTCTAAGTTCGTCATATCTGGTCTATCGTGCGTTAAAACAGTTATACGGTAAGGCGGTATTGGCTTTTCTATAACGAGCTGTCTTAGTCCTTCTACATCAGTTACTTCTTGGGAAATTTCGTATAAATTTTTTGAATCATGAGATAAATCGATTATGGTTGGATCGGATACTTGCAAATATAATTTATTTAAAGAAATTTTTGGTTCAGCATCTAACACAAATCCCGTTTCCCAGCGTTCATTTTGATGGTTTTGTGTAAATGAACCAATCAAACACTTCGGATCAGAGATTTCTGTTTTATTTATTATATTTTTATCGCCAATAATATTGATAGATTCAGGAGAAGCTACATTATTTATAAATTTACTAGGGTTCAGTTGACTAATTATTATCGGGGACAAAAAAGCCAATACGGCTATCCATAATGTAATTTTTTTATATAAACCCCATTTTTTATATTGATAAATCAATTTATTCATAAAAAACGTCTAAACATTTCACCTAACTCCCCGTATCTCCACCCTATCTCAATTTATCTCAATCTTATCTCCATTTATCTCACCCTCTCTAAAATCTCCCCCGGCCAAAACCCCCTCCCATCATATTTCAAAACCCGCTCAACTTCAATACCCACCTGCTCCTTAATCAAACCGGCGAGTTGTCCGGTCGCGTTACATTCTAAACACACAATCCGCTTAACCGAATCAGTAAACTCTTTCACTTGACGCGCGGGGAAGGGCCAGAGCCAATTCAGGTGCATGAATTTAACATCATCCAACTCTTTCATCGCCTCCAAAATCGGACCTTTGTTTGATCCCCAGGAGATTAAACCAATCCGCGCTTTTTTGTCGCCAAAAATCGGCTGGACCGGAATCTCGCTCTCAATCAATTTCATCTTGCGCTGGCGTTTGTCCGCCATTTTTTTTCTCATTTCCGCTGATTCGGTGGCAAAACCAAATTCATCATGCTCATAACTATTGCACACATGCGCTCCGCCCGGCTGGCCTAATTTTGGCCGAAGAGAAACGCCGTTTTTGGTAATTTCATAACGTTTAAAATATCCTTCCGGGTCATTATTTAATTTAGCGGCAAAGCCATAGCGCTTGTTGATGTGCTCGGCTGAATATGGCGGCAAGCAAAAATCGCCTTCTGATAAATTTTTATCAGCGAGAATTATGACTGGGGTCTGATATTTTTCCGCTAATTCCATCGCCCGTTTGGTAAGAGTAAATGCTTCGTCCGCGTCCCCAGGCGCGAGCACAATGCGCGGAAATTCGTCATTGCCGATAGTGAGAACAAATTTCAAATCTCCTTGTCCGCTCCACGTGGGCAAACCAGCTCCCGGACCCGGACGCATAGAATTAACTATCACGAGCGGTGTTTCACTAATCCCGGCAAGTCCCAGACCCTCGGCCATAAGGCAAAGTCCTCCGCCAGAAGTAGCGGCCATAGCGCGCGCGCCGGCATGACTGGCGCCGATCGCCATATTAATTCCGGAAATCTCATCTTCCGTGTGTTTAACAAAAATACCAGTCTTTTTTGCCACACCGGCAAGATAGTGAATAATAGAAGTGGCTGGCGTCATGGGATACGAAGCAAAAAATCGCATGCCCCCGGCAATCGCGCCCAAAGCAATGGCTTCGTTTCCAGTAATCAAAATGCTGGCTTTTTTCTTTTTAGGCAGATCTGCTTTTTTAATAAACTCCTGACAATTTTCTTTGATAAACTTTTCTCCTGCCTCGGCGCATTTGTGGTTTAAATCAGTAATTTCTTTAGGCTTGCGCGCAAAAATTTTAGCAATCGCCTTTTTCAAAGTATCAATCGGCAATCCCAAAATGGCCATCGTCGCGGCCAAGCTCACCATGTTGGCCATAATCGCTTTCCCGCCCGCGCTTTCAGCCAATTTGCCAAACGCCACTGCCACATATTTTCCAATTAATTTTCCTTCGGGTAATTCAAATTCGCCAGGATCATAAAGCGTAATTGAATCTTTGGTTAATTCCTCCTGATGCAGAATAATCGTTTCTTGATTAAGAGCGATCAGAATATCAACTTTTTTTACTTGCGAAAAAACTTCGTCCACGCCCGCGTAAATTTGATAAGTATTATGCCCGCCGCGGATAAGAGAAGGATACTCGCTGTAACCAAAAACGGAATAGCCGAGGCGCGCAAGAGAGCGGGCTAAAATAAGTCCAGAGGATTTTATTCCTTCGCCTGCTGCTCCGCCGATTTTTATATTAAAACTCTTCATATTTGCAACCAAATTTTTCAAAAACAATATTCGTTAATATTTGTCAATACTCGTCAATATTCGTCAATATTCGTCAATATTCGTTAAAAATATTTACAAATATTATCATATATTAACGAATATTATTAGTACTCCTCCAACATTGAAGTACCCCCAAAGAAAGCATCAACTCTTTCACCCGCCCTTTCTATACATCTCAAGGACATCGCCTGGCAGCATTATTTTCAAACCATATCGTTTGCTCCAATCCTTGACTGGTTTGACAAAAAAATCTTTTTTATCTAAAGTGCACAAAATATCCGCCTTGGAAAATAAAGCGCCGGCCAGTATTGGCGCGTCTTTTTTGTCAATAACTTTGCCCGCCTGTATTTTCATTTTATCGAGCGCGTCGTGAACAATCAACAAACTCCTGCTTTTTATTAATTCAGAAAACCTGGTCTGACAGTGCGGCAATTTTTTCTCAATATTCGCCCGGGCTTCAAAAATTACAAAAACATTTACCATCAATTGCCATTTTTCTTTTTCCGCGATCTTGAAGATATAAGCCGAAGCGCCCGTTTCGCTCCCGCTCGCGGCCAACAAGACGTTGGTATCCAAAAAAATACGCATAGCAAACGTTAATTCGCGAGCAAACGGTCCAATTCTTTTCGATCTTTATCTTTCAGTTTATCCAGCATAAAGATATCCTCTAGTTCTTCGTCGGTATAAATACACGGCTCTTTTTTATTTACAAAACTGAAAAAAGCGGCGCGCAAAAGAGCCGACAAAGTCATTTGCCTTTCTTGAGCTGTCCTTTTCATTTTGGTTAAAACATCCGCGGGAATAGTGACGGAGATCATTTTTGTTCTGTTCATATTTATAAACTTACATACATATTTAATATGTATGTAATATATATTAAATACATATTTTTGTCAAACGTGAATTAGTCAATACTCTTCGAGTGTTGAAGTGTCCCCCAAAGACAGCCCCAATTCTTTCGCTCGCAACATCCGCCGCATGATCTTGCCTGAGCGGGTCTTTGGCAGTCTGTCTACAAATTCTATCTCTTTTGGATATGCATGTCCAGCCAAATATTTTTTGACATATTTTTGGATTTGTTCTTTCAGCTCTTCGCTTGGCTTAATGCCGTCTTTCAGAGTAATAAACGCTTTGATAATCTGCCCGCGCAGAGGATCCGGCTTGCCAATTACTCCGGCCTCAATTACCTTGGGATGAGAAACGAGGGCCGACTCAACTTCAAACGGCCCAACGCGCTCGCCAGCTGTCTTGATCACGTCATCATCTCGGCCGATAAACCAAAAATAACCGTCTTTATCTTTATACGCCCGATCGCCGGTAAGATACCAGCCATTTTTAAAATAACTTTTATATTTGCTCGGCCGACGCCAAATTTTTGACATCATAGATGGCCAACCAGGTTTTAATACCAGCGCCCCCTCGGTATTGGGTTTAACCGGCTTGCCTTTATCATCCACCACTTCTGCAATAATTCCGGGCACAGGCTTGCCCATGGATCCGGGCTTGATCTTCATACAAGGATAATTGGCAATCACTATGCCGCCTGTTTCGGTCTGCCAATAGTTGTCGTGGAATGGCAGTTTGAAAGCTTTGATCCCCCACATTACCGCTTCGGGATTGAGCGGTTCCCCCACACTAGCAAGATGGCGGAGTGAGGTCAAATCATACTTCTTTGCCAAATCAGTCCCGGAAGCGGCCAGCATGCGAATAGCGGTCGGCGCTGTATACCATACATTTACTTTGTACTCTTCAATCAAACTGTACCACTTCTCAGGGCTGAAACGTCCGGCATAAACTAGCATGGACGCGCCCAACGCCCATGTGCCCAAAATCTCATAAGCAATGCCAGTAACCCAGCCAGGGTCCGCGGTGCACCAATACACGTCATCTTCTTTGATATCCAGCACATATTTGGCAGTCATTCTTTCGTGGATAATCGCCCCATGGTGGTGAATCACACCCTTGGGCCTGCCTGTCGTGCCTGAAGTGTAGAGCATAAAGGCGGGATCAGTCGATTTCATCTGGGCGGCGCGCAGGTATTGTTTATTTTTTTCCAACAAATCATAAAACCAAACACAATCTTTTGGCGCTCTTTTTTTCTCCAGTTTTTTTTCTTCCATAAAATTCTTTCGGTTCCATTCATCCACTAAAATAATTTTGTTTAATTTTGTTAAATTTTTTTTAATTTTAAGCAAACGAGGATATAACTCTTTACTGGTAACAACCACCTTGGCGTCGGAATTGCTCAAACGATCTTCAAGCGCCTGCGGCCCGAAAGCGGAAAACAATGTCCCGGCAATCGCGCCGATTTTGGTTATTCCCAAAAAAGAAATAAATAACTCCGGTACGCGCGGTAAAAAAATAAATACCCGATCGCCTTTTTTGACATCCAAACTCTTCAAGGCATTGCCCAATCTGCTGGTTAACTGCGACATTTCCAAAAAAGTATATTTCATCTCGTCTCCCGCTTCTCCTTCCCAATACAGAGCCACCTTGTTCTTGCGATCGCCCATAGCGTTTGAGTCGCAGGCGATATGCGCCGCATTCATTCGGCCGCGCGATAAATAATTCACTTCTTCTGCTGCTTGTTGCCAAGTAAATTTTTTATATGCCTTGCTATAATCTTTTAAATTAGGCTGAAATCGCAGATTCTTTTTTATTATTTTACTGTCCATATTTTTTTGTTTCGTAATTCACAAAAAGAGAGCGTTGAATAATTGATATTTTGTTTTAGTTTGCAATTCGCAGTAACTAACAGCAATTATACCTTATTTTTCTTTATATTTCCAACTCAAAAACGGCCCCGCTTCGGAGCCGTTTTATCTTATTAAACCAAGAACTTGTCCGGCGCAGTCCGTCCGTCAGCTGGCGGACGGACGGAGACGGATTAAATCACTATCACTTTTCTCCCCGCGCCTATTCGCCCTCTGGTTCTCCACTGTCTTCTTCTGCCGCTGGTTCTGGCTGCGGCGCTGGCTTAAGCGCTTTTTTGATTGAATCAACCCTATTTTGCACATCTTGATTCCCCGGATTAAGTTCAAGCACCTTTTCAAATATCGGCAAAGCTAAATTTTTATGATCCGTGATATCATAAAGGTGGCCAAGAGCATACAAAGCATCTGAATAATTGGGGTTTAGCGACAATGCTCTGCGAAATGCTATCTCCGACAATGGATAATCTCCAGTGTTATTACGATTGAAGTATAAAATACCGGTGCGCAACAAATATTCGGCGTTTTGCAGCCCTCTATAGGGCAATCCTCGCTCCATCGCCGCAATCGCGCCATCCAAATTATTAGAAAGCTGTTCTATCATGGCCAATCTTACATAAGCGACCAAAAGATCCGGTTTGAGCTCAATTGCCTTTTCCAAATCAGTCTTGGCGCCATCATAATCATTTCCCAGCAATCTGGCATTGGCCAAACTCATATAAAGAACCGGGTTTGACGGCTCCAGCCTAAGGGCGCGCTCCAAACTGCTGATAACCCAAGTATTTGCATCAGGCGCGATATTTCGCGCATTCTCGTACATTCGCGACAAATTTTGCCACATTGCCGCATTGTAGGGAGAAATCTCGGTCGCTTTTTTCGCCGCATCCACGGCCATGCCAACCATCTGATATACTTGATTTATATCGCCGCCGCTTTGTGAAACAGAAGCAGCTTTTGACAAAAATGCTTCTGCCAAATTGTAATTCATCATGGCATGATTCGGATTCATCCCCAGCGCCTTTTGCAACGTTTGAATCTTGACATCTACTTCCTGGGAAACGCTTGAAGCATACAAAACTTCAGCCGCGTAAAACCGCCCGACAAAAACACTGGCAACAATTATCACCGCAAAAATAAATATAAAACTGAATGAAACTATCAGGGTGTATTGCGGCGTGGTTTTCAGTGAAATTGTTATTGGTTGGAGTTTGCTCGCCTGAATACTGGAAGACGCGACCAAAGCGGAAAACAGCCAGAAAAGCATCCAATGAAGCGCCCCAAAATATACAAAAAAGAATGAAACAGCGATTACAATCCACGCGCTTACCAGCCCCCAATATAGCAAGGGTGAATCATAAAGGCTCTTTTCCGTTTCTATCTTTTCGCTCATAATTTTCTTTTTCTTGTTGAGTTCAACCACATGCCTTATCCAAACCGTAATCACTGAACCCAAAAGCATGAGCACAATGCCCAAAAAAGCCAGTGACGCGAATACTCCATGATCAGCCAGCCAGCCCAAAGCGCTGCTGTTTGGCTGTTTGAAACGGACATTCCATGCCACATTTAAATTCATGACTGATGGCCTGAATTCGGAAAAAGCATAACCAAAGGTGCCTGACCCTCTGCCAAAAAGAAACGTCTTTACTCCGGAAGTAATAGTATCTCGCGCGATATTCCATGAAACACCGCGTCCCAAAGCAATTTCAAGAGGCAAATTCGCGGTTAGAAATGAAGGAACACGGAATATGCCCATCAAAAGAACCGCAATAAATAAAGTAAAAACTACCGGCCCCCAAACTCGGCGGACCCAATCCAAATGCGACAAGAAAAAAACAAGCATAAAAAAAATTGCCGCTGCCAGTATCATAATGACCACTTTGAATCCGATCAATAACATCGCTGCTCCGGAAAGTAAAAAAACAGCCAAAGCAAATCCATCAAGAGCCAAGCTTTTTGTCCTTATCGCGAGCAGAGTGAGGGACAAAACAAAAATTATGATCATAAAAACGCCGAATAAACTATTTGTCCCGTGAGCAAGATTAAAAGCTGGCCAGGTTATGACTTCAGGCAGATTCAAAAGCTTGGTGGCGGTGATAATAAAATACACCGCGGAAAGAGCGCCGGATGCCAGCAGTAAATAAATAACTTTCATGGCTTCTGCTAAGCTGTCTGCGTGCTGGACAATCAAAAAAAAGAATATAATCATGATGGTAATCCCTAAAAACGACAAGCCCATAAAGCTGAAGTCTCCAAAAAAACTGATAAACCGCTCTTTGGAAAGAATACTGCTCAATAAAAAAGCAAACCATAGCACGATAATGCCTATATCAAGATGCGTGCGCCTGATTGTAACCCCTTTCAAGATAATTATTCTGATCAAATAAGACAAAAAAGAAATAATCGTCAGCGCATAAAAAAGCATGTACTTGCCTAGTTCCATTTTTTCAAAAGTTATGTTCAAAAAGAAGAGCGGCATCAAGAGGACAATTGAATACAACGAAACTCGGCTAACGCGCTGTAAAATTTTTGTGAAGACTGTCTCCATAGTGTTTTAGTTTAAAAAAATAATTAAAATATTGTTAAAAGGCTTACCCATTTGGCGTTCACGTCATTCCAAACTCAAGTTGATTTATATCACATCACGCATTATAGCACAAAATAAAATAATTTTAAACAATATGTGTATAACTGCAACAATCCCAACGAAGCAAGCATTGCGCCAAAGTGGTGGATCTTTCGACTACTCCGCCAGTCCAAAGGACTCCTTCGTGCTGTGAATTACGAAACGTCATTATTTGTCATTCCCGCGGAGGCGGGAATGACAATCTACGCCTGTTTCGTAATTCAAAGCTTCGTGAGCTGGCGGATTCGCTCAAGATAACGTTTCGTAATTCAAAGTAACTAAATAATTTCTTTTTTACAATTAAACCACCCCATCCCGCAATGCGGAACGGGGTGGTTAATCATTACAGATTACAGAGAATATTTTATTCCACCGCTGGCTCTTCCGGGGCTGGGGCAGGAGCAGGAGCAGGAGCTGGCTCTTCAGCCGCAGGCTCTTCAACTACCGGCTCATCTGCCGCAGGCTCTTCAGCCGCTGGTTCTTCAACTACCGGTTCATCTGCTGCAGGCTCTTCAGCCGCTGGTTCTTCAACTACCGGTTCATCTGCTGCAGGCTCTTCAGCCGCTGGTTCTTCAACTACCGGTTCATCTGCTGCTGGAGCCGCACCGCCGCCATTTCCGTTATTTCCGTTATCGCCACTGTTTCCGTTATTTCCGACTGGCTCCGCGACTGAATCATCGTCAAACCCAACCAGCCAGTAATCAAATGTAACATCGTTAGTGGCTGTATTGCTCAAAGAGATTTCAAACAATCCTTCTTCTTGTCTGGATATCCACCAGAAAGCCTGCGGGTTATTACGGAAAGTGATGAAGATCTTCACTTGCGGCGTTACCAATTCATTGTTCACAACCACGTTGGTATTATTAAGGAGGATCGCGGCCGAGCCAACAGAAGCGTCTGTCTGGCCTTCTTTCTTCTTGACCACAAAGCTGGATGCCTGCACTGTCTCTGCCTCCACATCAACGATAGACAAGTTGCCAGATTCATCAATTGACCACTTGTTATTCAAACCGGCAATGGCTTTTACATTTAGAATGCTTTGTCCGGCCATATCCAGATCGCCCGCTTGCACCAAATTGCCATCTTCGTCCGCGCTGACATTAAGCGTCGGCGCGCCAACGGTCTGTGAACCCATTACTAAACCTTTATTGACCATTACTTTAATTTTACCATCGCCAGATATCAGTGATTCCAGAGCCATACCGACCAAGCCAGCCGACTCGCCAGAGCTTGGATCATATTTCATGGCATAGCCCGGTTTGGAAGCTGTTACCAAGTAATCGCCAACAGCGACTGGACCATTTTCGTCAGTTACATTAACATTGACCAAACCAGCAAGAGCGAGCGGCGCTCTACCCTCGCCGCTGGCGCCGATAACGAACGCTCCAGTATCAGAGATTACACCGGCAACATTCTGCGCATATGCTTCTGACGATTTACGGTACTGATTCAACCCATTCACATCAACCACCACCACATCTCCAGTGCTGACGGATTCTCCTGATACCAGGTTTACGTATTCAGCCACGTCTCCAATGCCGTAGTCTGAACTATTGGCAATAAAACTATTCTTGGCGTACACGTTGCCGCCAGCGGAGATCATCACTTTATTGGTTCCATTATTCTGAAACACCGCCAGCGCCCTATCAATTGCCGAACCGGCAGACGAAGAGGTCATTGTGAAATTCGTATTGAAAGCAAACGCCGACCTGCCCGCGCCGTCAGAGCCGTAGGCCGTAAAGGTGGTAGTGGCATAAACACCGCCGACGTTAGGAACCTCTATCAACAGCCCATTTCCGGAACCGCCAAACACTCTTAGAGTGCCTGAAGCCGAAACATTGCCCGAAGAATTAACGTAAAACTTGCCTAGATTAGAGCCACTCACTTGACCAAAAATAAATTCCTCAGTCAGCAGCGTTGATGTGGCAGTCCCGGTACCAATTAACACCTCTCCCTCTGATAATTGGGCGGTAATCTTCGTCCCTGTATTAATGACTAAACGTCCCGACACACTCCCGGTGCCTTTCAATACCAAACCGCCAGCTTTATTGGTCGCATCGCCAACCTCTACTACATTATGGGTATAAGCAGTTGTATTAACGTTGTCATTGACATAAATTAACGAACTGGAAGCCACCTTAAACATCAAATTGCTGGCATCGTCATATATCGCCAAAGGCACGGCAGTGGTAGAAGTTGCCTTAACATGCAGTTGTGAAACACCAGTAGGAGTCACACCGATCCCTAGGGTGCCAGAAGCGGTGATTGTCTGGCCGTTGACAAAGAAGTTGGTGCCGACAGAGGTGCCGACCAAGAGGGTAGACGAAGCGAAGACCGCGCCGTCAACTTGGAGCACGCCGGCCGCAGAAACCGTGAGGCCAGTGGAACCAAAACCTCCACCGACATCAAGGGTGCCGTCGGTTTGAATGTTGCCAGTGGTGGCGATAGTGGCGCCAGTGTCGCCATA
>JBAZZL010000037.1:0-11308 GCA_041658785.1 Patescibacteria group bacterium | reverse complement strand
GGTATCTTGAATAAAAAACCTAAATTTTAAACAAATCCAAAATTCAAGATTGAGGCCGCCTCTATGGACGGTTTTTTTTATGCTTAATTTAAATATGGACAAAAGGGGTTTAAAGGTGTTATACTGTCACCGTTTAATCATATATCACGTACCACGTATCAACGACGTGTAACGTGTAACGTGTAACTTGTAACATACAACCCGCAACTCGCATCAATTCGCATGTTATACGTTACGTGTTACAAGTTACACGAAAAAATATGAAATGGCTAGAAAAAATCACCGGCGATCCAAACAAAAAAACCTTGAAGCAGTTCCAGACGATTGTTGACGCTATCAACGCGCTGGAGCCAGAATACGAAAAGTTGTCCGACAGCGAGCTCAAAGCCAAGACTCAGTGGTTCAAAACCTGCCTGGCAAGAGATAAGACTTTAGATGATATTTTGCCAGAGGCTTTTGCGGTTGTTCGCGAAGTTTCCAAACGCACAACAGGCATGCGCCATTTTGACGTACAGCTCGTCGGCGGCATTGCCCTGCACAAAGGAATGATCTCGGAAATGCGTACGGGCGAGGGCAAGACTTTGGTAGCGACTTTGCCGATTTATTTAAACGCGCTTGAAGGCAAGGGCGTGCATTTGGTTACAGTCAATGATTATCTGGCTAAGCGCGATGCGGTGTGGATGGGACAGATTTATGATTTTCTTGGTTTGTCTGTTGGTGTCATTCAGAATCTGCGGGTTAGTTTTGTTTATGATAGTAATGTTAGAAATTATGATGCACGAGGCACGCAGCACGACACAAATGCGAATAAAGAAACTGGAAATTTGAAATTGGAAATTGGGGGTGCGAATGACAACACAACAACACAACAACACAACAACAAGCAAGCACAGGACAAATCTGCATCCGTAAATCAGGATTATCCGTTATCGGTAAGTAAAGCGGAGGGGGGAGAAATTGATAAAGAACGAGATGAAATTGGAAGTTTTAAAGTAGAAGATGAGTATTTGAGACCAGCCAGCAGGCAAGAAGCATACCGTTGCGATGTTACTTATGGCACAAATAATGAATTTGGGTTTGATTATTTGCGCGACAACATGGTGCAGACGATTGATGAGATGGTAATGCGTCCCGGTTCGGAAATGCATTACGCGATTATTGACGAAGTTGATTCTATTTTAGTTGACGAAGCGCGCACCCCGCTCATTATTTCCGCTCCGGCAGAAGAAGCGGCAGAGCAGTATTATCATTTTGCCAAATTGGTGAAACAGTTGTCCGAAGCGACTGATTATAATGTTGACGAAAAGTTGAGAAGCTCTATTTTGACGGAAGAAGGAATTGCCAAGTTTGAAAAATGGCTGGGAGTGGATAATATTTATGTTGAAGGCGGAATTAGATTGGTGCACCACATTGAACAGGCGCTAAAAGCCGAAGTTTTGTTCAAGCTGGACAAGGATTATATTGTGGAGGATGGCGAGGTGGTAATTATTGACGAGTTTACCGGCAGAAAAATGCCCGGCCGGCGTTATTCCGAGGGCTTGCACCAAGCAATTGAAGCCAAAGAAAATGTAGAAATTCAACGCGAAAGCCGGACTCTCGCTACCATTACTTTTCAAAATTTATTCCGCATGTATGTCAAACTTTCAGGTATGACAGGCACGGCGGAAACGGAAAAAGAAGAATTTTTTAGAATTTATAATTTAGATCTTCTGGTGATTCCCACCAACAAGCCTGACGCGCGGCATGATTACAATGATCGGATTTACAAGAATACCCGCGGCAAGTATCGGGCAATTTTGGAAAAAATCAAAGAGTGCCGCGCCAAAAATCAGCCCATGCTTATCGGCACTATTTCGGTAGAAAAAAATGAAGAATTAAGCCAGTATTTAAACAACAACGGCATCCAGCACGAAATTCTCAATGCCAAGAATCATGAGCGCGAGGGTGAAATTATCGCCCAGACCGGCCGGCCCGGCGGCATTACTTTGGCCACCAATATGGCCGGACGCGGCGTGGATATCAAGCTGGGCGGCAGTCCAGCGGACAAACAAGCAGAGCAGATGGTCAAAGCGGCCGGCGGATTGTTTGTTCTAGGCACGGAACGCCACGAATCGCGCCGAATTGACAATCAGTTGCGCGGCCGTTCCGCGCGCCAGGGAGATCCGGGTCAGACGCAATTTTTTGTTTCCACTGACGATGATTTGATGCGCATATTTGCCGGCGACAGAATGAAGAATGTTATGGAGCGTCTGAAAGTGCCGGAAGACATGCCGATTGAGCAGAAGATGATTACAAAAATGCTTGAGACAGCCCAGACAAAAGTTGAAGGCCATAATTTTGATATTAGAAAGCATTTGTTGCAGTATGATGATATCTTGAATCGGCAGAGGACGGCGATATATAAACGCAGACGGCAGATACTTGAATTAGAAGGGGAAAGAGGAAGGGGGAAAGAGGAAAGCGGAAATTTGGAAATAAATAGAAATAATGTTGAAATAAGAAATAAAGAAATAAATGGAGATAAGGTTGAAATAGATGATGATAAAAAGGAAAAGCAGTATGCTTCGCACAAAGAAATGATTTTGGATTTGATTGAGCAGGAAGTTGAGTTTGTAGTTTCTTTTCATACCAATCAGGATCAAAATTCGCGTTTGGCAGGGCAAGGACAGCATTGGAATATGAAGGAGATATATGAGACAATGCGGACAATTTTTCCATTTACAAATGAAGATCGAGAGAGCCTGCTTCGGATGGGAGATAATGGAAATGGAAAGTTGGAGGACGCGGAAGAAAGGGAAAGGATTGTCAGGGTTCTTTTTGAGAAGGCAAAAAATGAATATGTAAAAATTGAAGAACAAATTGGCGGGGCTGCCAAGCAAATGCTTGGGGCAGACGTTGTTTCTAATGATGCCGGCGATCCAGCCGCCCGGCTCATGCGCGATATTGAAAAAAATATATTACTGCGCGCAATTGATACTCTTTGGGTTGATTATTTGGTGGCGATTGATCATCTGCGGAAGAGCGTCGGATTGCGCGGATACGCGCAGAGAGATCCGCTCATTGAATATCGGCGGGAAACTTATCAGATGTTTAATGAACTTTTGGCAAATATCCAAAAAGAAGTCGTTTACGCGTTTTTTAAAGTTGGCGCTGGTTTGCAGCTTGCGCCGACGATTATGGCAACAGACAAGATGACGCTAATGGGCGCAACAAAAGAGCTAAGCGAGCCGGGCGCGCATATTTCCCAAAAACCAAAAGATGAGTCGGGCAAGAAAGTGGGCAGAAATGATCCTTGTCCATGTGGCAGCGGAAAGAAATTTAAGAAGTGTTGCGGACGGTGATTTTAAGCCATAAAATTTGTGCATATAGAACTCACATTCCAAAATCGGACTGAAAAGCCAGACACAACCGCTAATCATTTCTGCCGCGAGGACTGTTTGAGTGAGAATACACGAGTTCCGCAGCAAAGAAATGATCAGCGGTTGTGCGGCCAGTCCGATTTTGGAATGTGAGTTCTATAGCTTCTGTTGACTCATTATTCCAAATAATGTAAAATACTCGCCAATAAGATTATGCAGAAATCAAAACATGAACAACCGGCCGTGAATACTCGTTCAAAGATTCGTTGGGGGATCGTGGGAATTTTCGTATTGATTTTAATTACGAGCATATTTAACGCGCCAGCGTACGCCAATAGGGCAATTGACGCTGTAAACATAGCAACGCAAATAGGCATACCAAGAATTCCTGATCATCCGTTTCAGCTGGGTCTTGATTTGCAGGGCGGAGCGCATCTTATTTATCAGGCAGATGTTTCTGGAGTATCTTTTGGCGATAGGGCGCAGGCGGTAGAGGGTGTCAAAGATGTTATTGAGCGGAGAATAAATGCGACCGGCGTCAGCGAACCTGATGTGCGCACATCAAAAGTGGGTGAAGATTTTAGAATTAATATTGAACTTCCAGGCGTGACAGATGTTAGCGCCGCCATCAGCATGATAGGACAGACGCCAACACTAGAATTTAAAGAAGAAAATAATATGCAGCCTCGAGAATTGGCAGAGGAAGAAAAAGCGCAAATTGATAAGTATAACGCGGCCGCAAAAAATCGCGCGGAAAGCGTTATCGCCAGAATCAAGGCTGATGAGGATTTTGAAACAGTTGCCAAGGAAATTTCTGAAGATGAATTGAGCAAAAATAATGGCGGGTTTCTTAATTTCATAGCGCCAGACAGGGCTGACCCAGAGTTATATCAGTGGGCATTGGAGCGCTCCGAGGGAGACGCGGCTGTGGATCTGGTGGAGAACAGAGAAGGATTTAATATTTTAAAACGCGGCGAAGACAGGGACGGAGAAGTTCAAGCCGGCGCCAGCCATATTTTGATTTGTTATTTGGGTTCGCGAGGTTGCGCCAATAGTCAATTTACGAAAGAAGAAGCTTATGAACGGGCCAAATCTGTCTTTGATAAGGCTAATGCCGGTAATTTCGCGGCGTTGGCCAAAGAATACTCTACCGATCCTTCGGCGCAAAGCGGCGGTGATTTGGGCAAATTTGGCAAGGGAATGATGGTAAAAGAATTTGAAGACGCGGTATTTAGCGCGAAAGTTGGACAGATCATTGGCCCGGTTGAAACAGAATTTGGGTATCACATAATTTACAAAACATCAGAAGAGCCGGTAAAAGAGTATGAATTATGGCGCATCTTGATTAAAACTCAATCAGCAACTGACATTTTACCGCCGCAAGAACAGTGGATTAGCACCGGGCTTTCCGGCAGCCAGTTGGAACGCGCCGAAGTAGTCACGGACGGACAAACCGGCGCGGTACAAGTATCTCTGCAGTTTAACAGCGAAGGCACAGACCTTTTTAAAGGCATAACCGAACGCAATGTAGGTAAACCAGTGGCGATTTTCCTTGACGGACTGCCGATTAGCATACCAACAGTCCAGACAATAATACCAAATGGGAAGGCCGTAATTACTGGAAGTTTTAATATTGTAGAAGCTCGCCTGCTTTCACAAAGATTGAATGCCGGCGCCCTGCCTGTTCCGGTTAATCTGGTTTCGCAACAAACAATCGGCGCGAGCCTTGGCGCGGAGTCTTTGCAAAAAAGTTTAAAGGCCGGCGTGTTTGCTCTGCTCGTTGTGATGCTTTTTATGGTTCTCTATTACCGTTTGCCTGGTATTTTATCGGTGATAGCTTTGATTTTATATTTTTCATTAACAATGGCTGTTTTCAAAATTATCGGAGTGACGTTGTCATTGGCTGGAATTGCCGGTTTAATTTTGTCTATTGGCATGGCGGTTGACGCGAATGTTTTAATTTTTGAAAGATTAAAAGAAGAATTGCGAAGAGGCAAAAGCCTGAAAGCGGCAATTGAAGAAGGTTTTCTGCGCGCCTGGTCATCTATCCGAGACGGCAATATTTCAACATTAATTACGTGTCTTTTATTAATTTGGTTTGGTTCCAGTTTTGTTCAGGGATTTGCGGTAACTTTGGCAGTTGGAGTTTTGGTAAGCATGTTTACGGCAATTACCGTCACAAGAGTCATGCTCCGTTTTGTTGCGGCATGGTTTCCAAGGTTTGGGAATGCGCTATTTTTGGGCGCAGCTAAGAAAAGTGAATTATAGTTTTATGATAAATATCATTGGAAAAAGGAAAGTCCCATTTGCAATTTCCGGTATTTTATTTATTGGCAGCGTTCTTTTGTTGCTGATATACGGCCTTAAGCCAGGCATTGATTTTACCGGAGGTTCTCTGATAGAGGTTTCTTTTACCGGAGAGAGGCCTGATATTTTGCAGGTGCAAGGATCTGTTACTCCGCTTAATTTGGGTTCATTTATTACTCAGCCGTCCGGCGACGACGGCATGATTTTGAAGATGAAATTTTTAACAGAGGATGAACACCAAAATATACTGAAAGCAATCCGCGGCTCTTTTGAGACAGATGAGAATAAAATTTTGGAAGATAGAGTGGACGTGATTGGTCCGGCAATCAGCAGCCAGTTGCGGAAAAGAGCCACATATACGGCAATTGCTGTTATCGCCGCTATTATTTTATATGTAGCATACGCATTTCGGCGAGTTTCAGGGCCGGTGAAGTCGTGGAAGTACGGCATTGCCGCCATAATTGCGCTAATTCATGATGTTACGATAACAATGGGAGTGTTTGCTCTCTTGGGAAGATTCGCGGGTGTTGAAGTGGATCTTCCGTTTGTCGTCGCTTTGCTTACGATTTTTGGATATTCCGTAAATGATACGATTGTTGTCTTTGATCGAATTCGAGAAAATCTTATTTATAACGGATCAGATGATTTTGCAAACAGTGTGAATAAAGGGGTGAATGAAACTTTGATGCGTTCAATAAATACGTCTTTGACCGCATTGCTTGTCTTGTTTGTATTATTTTTGCTTGGCGGGGATACGATCCATTATTTTTCTTTAGCGCTGATTATTGGCATCACTTTTGGGACTTATTCTTCGATCTTTTTGGCGAGTCCGATTTTGGTTGTGTGGGAGGAGTGGGGCAGGAGAAAAGTTTGATTTTTTGTCGTTTGGTTTGTTGAGATAATCTATCGCTTGCCACACAGGCAAAAAGATAGCGACAGCTTTAGCGCCCGACTTTCGGGTTTTTTTGTTTTTTGCTATAATAGGAGGGTGTTTATAATTTTTAGATTTATCATAATCAATATAGCATATGAATGAAAAATTTATCCGGCATTTTATATCGTTCTTGGCGGTGCTCATATCGTTTGTAATTTGGTTTGGCGGTTACATCTCCGGCGCGCATGGGTGGTGGTGGACCGCGTTTGGCTGTATAATTATATATAGCATCGTTTATGCCTTGCTGGAGGTCTAAGGATTTATACCTTTTCGTCTTATTAATTCCGATTTTGCAAAAATTAAATTCTAATTATTTTGTTAAGTTTTAGCGATAATTTCGATAATTTAATGTTAAGCTATGGAGTATTATATGGAATTTAAATAGCAATTGAGCATATTATGTTTTTAAGTTTTTTACAATTTATTGAAAGCCTTTTTTTGCAACCGGTTTCTTTGGCAGTGATTGATCTGATTGCTCTTTTTGGATGGATTGCGCTTGCGGCAGTGCTTTTGAAAGGCGGCTTGATGCTGACAAAACGTTATAAAGAAAAGAGGTATAGTAAAAACTGGAATTTTGTGTTATTGGCAATTGATATTCCACAGTTGAATGTTCAAACGCCAAAGGCGGTTGAGCAGTTGTTTTCTCACATCTACAGCGTTATGGAGCCGCCGGCCATTGTTTACTATTACCGGCGCGGATTCAAGCAGTATAGCTTTAGTTTTGAGATAGTCAGTATCGAGGGATATATTCAATTTTTGATTAGAACATTGGATAAGTACCGCGACGTGGTGGAGGCGGCAGTATACGCGCAATATCCGGACGCGGAGATCGTAGAAGTAGAAGATTATGTTCACGGCATACCGGACAACTATCCAAACGACACGCACGAGATTTTTGCCGCCGAATATACTCTGATCAGGGATCAGGCTTTTCCGATTAGAACTTATGAAGAATTTGAACATAGCATTTCCAAGGATACAGTTTTGAAAGATCCAATGGGAACGATCTTAGAAAGTTTTACGCGCATCGGCGCCGGCGAGCAGGTGTGGTCACAGATGGTAATAGAACCCATTCAAGAGCATCGATGGAAAGATGATGTTATCAAAGAGGTTAAAAAGTTAATGGGAGAAAAACCGAAGAAAGATAATAAGTTTAATATATTGAATGCTGTCAGCGATTTTACCACCGCGTCTGTTGATGAGATTAGGCGGCAAGTTTTGGGAGAAGTCGCGTCAGAAGGCGCAAAGCCAAAGAAGGATGAACCATATAATCTTAATTTATACTTGTCGCCAGGCACAAAGACCATTATTGAATCAATGGAAAACAAAATACGCAAATTGGGCTTTAAGACAAAGATCCGTTTGATATATGCAGCGGAAAAAAATAAGTACAATCCAGCAAAAGCAGTTAATTCTTTTACTGGAGCGATGAATCAATTTAGCATACCCAGCTCAAATGCAATTTTACCAAAATACCTGACCGCGACCGATTATTTTTTCAAAGAACAGAGAAAAAATTATCGGAGAAGAATTTTGATGAAGGCGTATAAAAAGAGAGATATCATTATGGGCGGCAGAAGGCCATATGTGCTTAATATTGAGGAATTGGCGACAATATGGCATTTTCCGATGTCTCATGTCAAGACCCCGCTTGTCCAAAAAGCAGCTGCCAAGCAAGCAGAACCTCCGGTTGGATTGCCAGTTGAAGCTGGCGCGTCTGTCTTTATTCCTGAAGATGACAAAGAAAAAAAGCCGGATAACCTGAAACAATACCATACAGATGCCGGGCCGGATTATGGGCCAGGGCAGAAGTTTGGGTAGTTATCAGACCGAAGACCGAAGACCGAAGACTAAAGACTAAAGATTGAAGACTAAAGATTGAAGATTAAAGATTGAAGATTAAAGACCGAAGACCGAAGATTGAAGACTAAAGATTGAAGATTAAAGACCGAAGACCGAAGATTGAAGATTAAAGACCGAAGACCGAAGATTGAAGACTAAAGATTGAAGATTAAAGACCGAAGACCGAAGATTGAAGATTAAAGACCGAAGACCGAAGATTGAAGATTAAAGATTGAAGATTAAAGACCGAAGACCGAAGACCGAAGATTGAAGATTAAAGATTGAAGATTAAAGACCGAAGACCGAAGATTGAAGATTAAAGATTGAAGATTAAAGACCGAAGACCGAAGATTGAAGATTAAAGATTGATGACAAACAGTCTTTAATCTTTAGTCTTTAATCTTCAATCTTTAGTCTTCGGTCTCCGGTCTTCATTTTTTGTTTATTTTATATGTGGTTCAAAGAAATTTTTTTCAGGAATAAGCTTATTTTTGCTCTCGCGCCAATGGCCGACTTTACCGATAGCCCATTTTGCCGTATCTGCCGGGAAGCAAGCGGAAAGGATTTTGTTATTTTTCGGGAGATGGTAAGCGCAGAAGCAATTGTTCGTGGCAATGAAAAGACGCTAAGGATGTGCGAGTTTAATAAAGTAGAGCGGCCGATTGTGCAGCAAATTTTTGGAGCAGACCCCAGAGTGATGGCCAGCGCGGCAAAGATTATTATAGGTAAGTTTAAATTTGACGGGATTGATATCAACATGGGTTGTCCGGTGCCAAAAGTAACCGGAAAGGCTGGCTCTGGGGCTGCCCTGATGAAAGACCATGACAAGGCCGCGGCAATCGTTAAAGAGCTTAAAAAGGCCAATTTAGAGCTTCCAATAAGCGTTAAAACTCGGCTGGGTTGGAGTAGTGATAAAGAAATTTTAGAATTGGCGCCGAAGCTGGAACAGGCCGGAGCGGATTTAATCACTATTCACGGCCGGACAAAAAAACAGGGATATTCCGGGCGCGCCAACTGGCAGAGGATTGGTGAGGTGAAGAAATTAGTTTCTATTCCAGTGATTGCGAATGGCGATATAAAAACCGCTGAAGATATTGAGAAGTGTTTAGAGTTGACTGGAGCGGATGGAATTATGATCGGCCGCGGGGCGCTGGGGAATCCGTGGATATTTAATTACGGATATCCGGATCCTCCTCCGCCCGCCGAGTTGGGCGGGCTGCGGCGGACAAGTAATCCGGAGTTACGGATGAGAGAACTGTATGGTGTTGTTTTGAGGCATGCGGAGTTGTATTTACAGCATTACGGTTCTGAACACGGTTTGGTAACGTTTAGAAAACATTTGATTTGGTATTTCAAAGGCGTGCCGGGAGTGAAGGAGTTGCGGCGTGAGCTGGTGAAGGTGGAGACGATGGGGGATTTGGAAACAGTTTTACAAAAAATGGCTCTGTAGACGAGTTATTTTTGTTTAGAGAATTGTTTGACGGGGATATAGTTAGTTAGCGGATGTAAATTCTATCCGCCGTGGCTATTCACCCAACTTTCTTAAGCGCTTGATGACTGAATCCTGGTATAACCTAAAAGCTTTTCGTTTTTCCTTTATATAAATATAAGGCGTTCCAAGAATCTCGGAACATCTTTTGCATTTTAACGCAGGAATTTTTTTTATGTTCAGAGCTTGGAGGCCGACCATTTCTACCGGCTCGAATATTCTATCTAAATATAATCGACGCAAATTACCATGCCCATCTTTTTGATAGACGACAACTAGACTCTCGCACTTACGACAGCATACATTTAACAACCTTGAATGGCCGCCACGAGAAGCCTTATATTTATCTTTCTTAAAAGAAAAGCTTGTTTTTTTCATCTTAGGATAGAATTTATGTCGGATAACGTGGAGATATCCGAAGTTTATCAAAATTCCATTAAAAAACAATATGTATTTTGATAAATTTGGGAGAGCGAGGTGGCAACCGAGCGAACCGGATATCGTCTGTTGCGCGAGTCGAAACCACACGAGACACTTTTTCGCAAAAGGGTCGAGTGGGATTGAGACCAAGACAGAGCGCAGCGTCCCGCTACACGAGTCCGCAGACGAGTGAGACGGGCTGGCGCAGAGCTTTTGATTCTCCACACAGACCTTTGTTTACGCCGTCCCAATGAAACCAAGGTGAAATTGGGATGTCGGATAACACGCGTTCGACGATGCTGTGCTTTGGAAAAGACACAGTTTCGTCGTAACCGTTATCCGAAGTAAACAAGAGAAGTCTGGGTGGCTTGTCACCCGATTCTTTTTTCACAAAAGAACGAGGTGAAGAATCAAAAATTTCGTGCAACGTTCCAGAATATGCGATGTTTGACAGCGGTATAATATGCCCGAAGGGCGACCGCTGGCAAATATGGGTGGAGCGACCAACGGGAGCGAAACCGCATATTCTGTGTTAGCTGATGTTTTCAAGTGGCATTATATTATAGTTTTTTCTTTATAGGCGGAATATTTCTCCCTATATCTTTCGTAAAGTAGTCCTTCTTCCTTTTTTGCAAAATAAAATAGCATTGGAATAATTATTGCAATCGTTAGCCCCAATCCTACCCATGATTTAAGCAACAATGCCACCCCTAGATATATGATCATTCCACTGTAATACATGGGGTGCTTGAATTTTGAATAAATGCCTTTTGTTACCAGACCTTTTGGATGTACTGAAGTTGTGAAATATTCCCCTAAAGTTGCTTTCCCGATTATCCAAATAATTATTCCAAAAAATATAATCAAAATGCTGATAATAAAGAGAAATATTCCGCCGTTAAATTGGTTTCTAAATAAAATATTTAGTACTAAAACAGCCGCTAGTACGATAATTGA
>JBAZZL010000036.1:0-11394 GCA_041658785.1 Patescibacteria group bacterium | reverse complement strand
TGTCGGCCCAGACTACAAACTGGATTTCTTCCTCCAGCATGGCCAAGAGATCTTCAATCTGCATCTCTTCGAGCCATCCTTCCGTGCTATCCTCCTGCGGATGGTTTTGCAGATCCTGCAGATCCTCCAGCTGCTCAATGAGTTGCCACAAATGTCGCGGTATCTCATCAAACGGAAACATGTCTAGGATCTCGTAGGCAAGCGCCTCATAGCCGAGGCAGACCAAAGAATCGTGTACCCCCCAGCGCATCCGTTCCTGGCGCTCTCCGGCGCTGTTCTCCAGTCGCACCATATCCCTAATGATCTGGACGACCAGATTGATATGGTACGAACGGTTGTCGCGCCAATCCGCGCCGGCGTAGCTCATCGCCACCTCGCAGTCAAGCGGCGGGCAAGTCTCCAAAGAGTCATGCCAGCAGAGCACCCGCCCGCAGGCATCCACTCCGAGCAGACTGGCATCGTAGGTCAGCTGGACTTGCTCTTGGGATCCTGCTGCACTAGAGACGCAGAGTGAGAGAACGACGGCTGTGATGTAATATCTCATGACCATTGACCATGCTCCTGTGTTGTGTTGGGCCTCGTTTGGCCGAAATGTAAAAAATCTAGAATAGTTATAGCACTAAAATATTTTTAAGTCAATATTATTAATGATTAAAAAATTGGAAAATATTCAATCACCAATTTCCAATTTCCAATTTCTAGTTTCCAATTTCCAATTTCCAATTTCTAATTTCCCGTTTCACTCAACAACACTTCATCTCCGACTAAAATAATCTCCTCGCCGGTAATCGCATCTGTCGCTTTAAACCGAACTTTAGAAGCCAAATTCGTTTGTGAAGGATTTTTGCTATTTAACTCAACGCCAAACTGCAAAGCCAGCACATCCAGACTCGTCGGCATGCTCTCAACCGTCCAAGTCAGCCGCTGTTTATCTTGGTCAAAGACCGCCTCTCCAGCCGGCACAGTGAGCGCTTCTTCCAACCATTTTATATCTCCATAAATATCCGCCTCAAGACTGATGTTTTTCAATTCGTGGAAACTATTATTCAAAATCCAGGTAACTCTATGTTTGTCTTTTCCAGCATCAGTTTGTCCAATCTCATCCTGTACGCCAAGCTCAATGTCAGAATTCACGATCATTTTAATCTGATTGCTGGAAAGATTATCATGTTCGCCAAGAGTATCATACTGCAGTTCAACAACAGCCTGAATCTCATACGTTGAAAAATCCGTTAGATCAATGTCAGCGGCGGATTTGATCGGAATAGAAAAATCAATCGTTGCTTCTCCGCCTGCGGCTATCTTTCGCAAGCCTCCAATCTGGCCTTTCCCCCAAGTGATGCTGCCTCTTCTTGTCTGATTGTTGCGTTGTTCGCCGGCAATGCGCCCGTCTGCTTTGTCTTCCAGCTCTTCCCATTTCAAAATACTTTTACCATCAAACGAAGGAGCGTCAAAAATAATGCTCGCTGAAATATCTTCCAGCGCGCCTTGTCCCGCATTTTTTATTGCGATACTGCCATACAAAACATCACCCGGTTGCGCTGAAAAATCACTCAAAGTTCCATTGATAACTAGATTTGCGGAAACACCTGTTTGCGTAATCGCCACGGTCTGTGTTTTGGCAGCAAGCACATATCCATTTTCTGACCGATTTTCGTCTTTCCAGCCAAGAACTTTTACGGTAATCTCCACACTCTCCTTACCAGACTCTTCGGCAAACACTCCACGGATTGTTATCTTTTTTTCTTCATTCAAATCTTTGATGCTCCATCTGAAATGGTCGCTTTCATCAGCCGCGGGATCGCTGCTCTTTATTGTAAACCCGCCGCTCGGTTCAAGGACGACTGCCAGGTGCTCCCCGACATCGTCTTTTTCCTTATTTACGGTAATCACAAACTCGGCTTCTGCCCCGACAACAACGTCTGCCGGACCTTCAAAAATTAAAGACAGCGGCGACTGGGTAACTGCCGCGCTAATTGTGGCTATCTTTTGAAATTCTGAACTAAAATTTGATGGAATATAATTTAAAAAAACTCTAAATGATTGCTTTCTCTCCAAATCACCATACAATTTGCCAAAAATATCTATGTATCCGCTCGCCTGCTCCTCAAGCGAACCAATGGTCCATTCATCGTTATTATCGTTGGCAGGCGCCGGGTTGCTTTCTTTGAACACAAACCCTTCCGGGTAACGAATCTGAAGCGCGACTTTTGCCAGAGGAACATTTTGAGAATTTCGATACCTAATCCGATAACGAACTTCTTGGCCGCTCATTATTTCTTCATCGCCAGATATGGAAAGAATTACGTCTTCTTCCGAGAAGCGCGATTGCGGTTGAAAAATAAAAAAACCCGCCCAAGCCACAACAGCCAGCGCCGAGCATGAAACAACTAGCGCGACTAAAGCCGTAATGGCGCGATTTCTTTTTTTTCTTTCAAAATTTTTCATATCTGGCATTGTTCCATCATCATTGCCGTAAATCTCTTCAAGCTCTCTTTCAATTTTTTTCTCATTAGTGTTCCTTCCATCCAATACTCCGTTTTCTGAGTCTGCGGACGCCCGCCGGTGATGTTTTTTCTTTTTTGCGGCCTTTTCTGAACTGACAAATTTTTTGGCCGCAACCTCCAATTCTTTTTTTACAAATCCTTGACGGCTATCGCCCGCCAAATCTTGATTACCTTTATCTTCAATAACTCTCTCGGCATCATCCTCTATTTGTTCACCAGCCTCATCTTCGGTGTTTTTCTTTGCCAATATCTCTACAAGCCTATTATCTGTTTGTTTTTTCTTTTTTGATTTTGACATAAATATAATGTGGGTTGCCATATTATATCATATTAACCGCTCCGCCGCCAAAACAGATGCCGCCGCCTGCCGCGGATCCTCGCTTATCGCTCGTCACTCTTTAACCTTTTCCATTACCACTCCGATAACCTCATCAGTCTCAAGTTTTTCTTTAAATGAAGCGCCATTGGCCGCCAAATCAATATCATCGCGAGACCTCCATGCCGGACGCCATCCATCAGGATAAATCACCGTAGAAATAAAATTATTTTCTGTGCCAGATTGTTTTTGAACTACCAAACTATATCGCGAGGCCAAGTTTTGTTTTCCTGAAATCATTGCCGTAAATTTCTCTCTGTTTGTCTGTTTATCGGATTCACTTCCCAGATCAAAAATCTTAAATGGAAGCTTGTAGCTAAAATACGCTTCAACCTCGCCCCCCGGACTAACCATCATCCAATTCCCAAAAGCAGTTTTGCCGAACTCTTTGGTTATACGAGTGCCGCTGCCAAAATGCACGCCTTCTTCTTGCTCTAGAATAGCCAGATCATAATCGTCTTCATACCACGGCTCTGGAACTTTGAACACATCTTCAGGAGGAAATACAAACCCCTGCGCATCTAGCAACTCCGCGCCTTCTGGAACATACACGCGTATAAAACTGACATTTGGCACGCCATAAAATAATTCTCCCGCAGTGCCAGTGTGGCGCTTTTTTATAAATACAGTATCAATAACCGAACCATCGGCCTGAACAACGGCCTGATGTTCAATCTCTTGCTCTACCTTGGCATCGCTTTTCTGTCCATGAATATTGGTATTTACAACCATGAGATAATCTTGATTAAGCGCGCTTGATATAATCTCGCCAGTCCAGCCAAAGCCGCGAAATGTGCTTTGCAAAGATGGTTCATTTACAAATATCTGCACTTCCTTTTGTTTTAAAGCATCATTCAGTTCAGTCAAAAGCCTAATGATATCCGCTGTCTGAATCTTTCCCAGCCGTTCCAAAATTTGCCCAAGCGCATCGCCAATTACTTCTTTTGGCTTATTTTTTTCCGGATCATAATTAACTTCAACTTCTTGCTGGAGTTCTTGGATCGCGCTCTCCTGCGCCAAAACTAAATCACGCTCCGCGTCCACGATAGGGCCGATAACGCTCAAAAGCCTCTCCAGCGCCGAAGCGTTGATCGCGATAACGCCATCCATCGTAGCGCCGCGGCCGTGCTGATAAAACCATTCCATCTTTTGCGCCGACATCGCGAAATCCGGGAACCAATTCGCGTCTTGAAACTCCCATCTGGCATTCACCGCCTGAAGAGGCAGCGGCGGCTTTACAAATACATCCAGCTGGCCCTGTAAATCATACGTCCCTCCGCCCGGAACATCCAAACCGACTATTCTGCCTTTTTGCACATCAAGCGTGGCAAAACTCCCCATAAAACCTCCGGTTGGTCTGAGCTCATTTTGATTTTGAAAAACCAGCAAATAACGTTTTAGGTCCTGGCTGCCCAAGAGCAACTCTATTCCCTGGGCCAGATCAACCATATCTTCCATATCATCAATAAACATCGCGTAAAGAAATTTGAACTCGACAAAGGATTGTTGGTACTCTGCCGGAATAGTCCTGGCGTCAACAATGGTTAGCTGTTCAAGCGCTTCTCTATACTGCGGCAAGGCGCTCTTGAGATGCGCGCGCAATATGGCAAGCCGCGCCGTAACCGGCTGGTCTTCCTTTTGTATCGCGCCAATGCCTTGCACAAGATAAGTATTTCCCAGCGCCAGATGGTGGCCCGCGCTCAAAAGATGCTGGCGGCTTGCAACCTGATTGCCAATCACTGGCAACATGCTCATCACATACACCAAAGCGCCATATTCTCGATCAACAATTGATCCGGCATCGCTGAACAAATTCAAAGCAACATTCAAATCATATTGCGCTTGCGGTATATTTGACTGCATGGCCGCGACCGTAGAAGACTGCAGAGCCAAAAAAGCATTCGTACTATCCTCAACCACTCTACGGCCATCTTCTCTTATCTTTTGGTAATATCCAATTGTGGGAAAGGGCAAAATAGCAATAATCAATAATGCCATAATCGCATATCCCATGCGTTTTGCCTTGAATTGCAAAAAATGCCTTTGAGCCGCCAAAAATGGATAATTTTTAATCGCCTTGCCCGCATCTTTGATCCGAAAAATAATTGATGGCGCGCGATGAGAAATGGACAATCTTGGCAACGGCCATCTTGGCCGCCAAGACAGCCGGCGGCCGATTGCAATTCTTGCGTTTCGAGCAATAGGCTGTTTGGCCGCTCTTTGTGATTCATTTTTTAGCAGTTGGCGATCAATCGCTGCCCTCCTATCACTGCTCTCCGACCTCTGCCTCTCTTGTCTCACCAACGCCGCAAAATCAACCGCTGCCAACTCTGGAGTTTTTTTCAGCTCTTCTCTAAATACTTCAATATTATTCAATACCTTCTCCCGTTCATCATTTTTCAAATTGATCACATGCGGAGATGACTCCATATTATAGAGAACCCGAACAATCACTGGAAATTTTTTTACGGCGGCCTTTTTTTTATTCTGTCGGCTGATGATTCGCTTTGGATTGGCTGTTTCCCTCAAAAGCGCGCAGGTCAGCTTGTTGTGCCCATAATTGCGGCAGACAGAACATTGTCTTTTGTTTTTCTTTGGCATGTTAGCCTGATTAATGTTGATATTATAGCACAAAATAAAAAAGTCTCCCAGAGACTTGCGTAATTCGTAATTATAGACAAGCGGCGGCAGGCGATAAATAGCAGACGCTAAACTTTATATCTGGAATAAATCTCTATCGTCTGTCTAGCCAGCTTGCGCCAGGAAAACAGCTTCACCTGCCCCCTCGCGTTTTGCTGCAACTCAATCAAGACATCTTTGTCTGTCAGCGCTCTATACATGCATTCCGCCATTTGCTCGTAATTTTCCGGATCAAAATACAACGCGGCATCCCCAAGAATCTCGGGCAGGCAGGTGCGGTTGGATGAAATGACCGGCACTCCATAGCTCATCGCTTCCAGCGGAGGCAGCCCAAACCCTTCTGATAAGCTCGGAAATATATATAAATAAGAATTTTCGTACAAAACCCGCAGTTCGTCATCATCCACAAAATTTGTAAAAATCGGCTTGTTTGCTAATTGCTCGATAATCTGGTCTGATTTTAATTTTTGATAAAAATAATTTTCTTTTCCCGCGAATACAAGCTGATAATCTTTGGAATATTTCTCTTCAAAAATTTTCCATGCTCTCAACAGGCCAGCTAAATTCTTGTGCGGAAAAGCAACGCCCACATATAAAACATACGGCTTGTTAATGCCATATTTTTTGAAAATTTGTTCTTTATTGCTCCCATGGTACCTCTTATGATGGATGGAAAAAGGAGCTTGATGCGTTACCGTCATCTTTTCGAGCGGAATCCCAAGCGTATTATGGACATCCCGCTTTACAAACTCGCTGGTAACAATAATGTGTTTTGACGCTTTGGTTGCATGATGCAGCACAATACGCGATGCTTTATCCTTGAGCCAATATGCCGCAGGCCCAAGCGCGCTTGCCTCGCGCCTGGGATAATGAAACATAATCAAATCATGAATAGTCACCACAAAAGGGCAATTATAAAAAAAAGGCACGTTCCAATGCGGAAAATGCATTAAATCAATATTTTCTTTTTTTATAATCTTTCCCAATTTGATTTGTTCACTCGCTGAATACCACGGAAAATCTGCCAAAACTTTCTTCCAATGATCTCTGGCCATTAACTTTTGCTCATCAAATATGACCAAATCCCAGTTTTCTTTACATAATAACAAAACATATTGATTATCTTGATCAATTTCCATCAGATGGTTGACTAGCTGTTCCGCATACCGTCCCAAGCCTCCCTGTTCAGGGCCCAACATGCGGCAGTCAATCCCTATTTTCATATTGTGTTGTTTCAATTATCTCTATTAATAACGATCCGCGCCGCGCCCAATACCTATATATTCGTCAATATCTATCACAATATCTATCACAATATCTATCACAATATCCGTCACAATATCCGTCAATATTCATCACAATATCTATCACAATATCCGTCAATATCTATCACAATATCTATCACAATATCCGTCACAATATCCGTCAATATTCATTAATATCTAATAATATTCTCAAACAAAAGCACCGCCCCTTTCTTGTCCGCCAGCTCCCAATTGGGAAAACGAAACGCGTTGGAAAGCACCCGCGCCCCTAACGGCAATTCTTTTTTCAACTTCTTTTCCAATCCACTCATAATATGAGACATGCCAAAGAGGGTGACAATTGAAAATCGAGACAAGTCAGCCCTCCAAAAACTTTGGAAATGAATAAAAGCGCGATCTTGCAATCCGGCGCGCTTTATTTTTCTTCGCGACAGCCAAACAAGAATCGGATTGTTATCATAGCCATGCGCTTCCAGGCCTTCTCTGGCAAAAGCGATTACAATCCTCCCGTCTCCCGAACCCAAATCAACCATCTTGTCGCCTGTTTTTACCTTGGCGAGCGCGACCATATTTAAGACTGATTCCATATGAGTCGGCAAAAACGGCGCGCCGCGCATGAGCTGGATTATTAATATAATACACCCGATAAGGAGTATTATCCAAAAAATTAATAAGAAGTCTGGCGCGAACATATTAGTCTGATTCCAGAATCTAACGCAACAAATTATCAATAATGTTTAAAAATAACCAAATTTCAATCCGCCAGCTGGCGGACAAATCACAAATAAATCTCAAATCCCAAAAGTAAAATTTCAAACACAGGTATTAACGTTTTGAAAATTTTGGATTTTGATTATTGGAATTTATTTGGAATTTGTAATTTGGAACTTGTAATTTTTTTATCAAGTGTTGCAATAGAAACTAGAATCCAAGTCACCTCTACCTTATCAATAAAATCATCCAACGTCAAATGAATCCGCGCGGCAACTTGTCCTCCGGCGAATGAATCCCACTGGTGTGGCGGATAAATCCTGCCTCATAAATATTCCAACGGGGGAAACCCTTTGTACAACAATTCCTCTCCATAAACCCACTCGCTGATATTCCCGGCACGATCAACAGCCCGCACGAAACCTGATATAGGCAAAGCTGAATCCCTGTCGGCAAATGATGTTGACACGCTCGTTTCGCTTGTTTCCGCGACATACCAGACGCACTCGGGAATCAGCATTGATTCAAGCGGCAGTTCATCCGATCCAATTTCAATCAATTCGTCAATGAAAGTAATATCTCCTTCTATTTCTATACAACCAACCGCATCTTCCAAAGAGAAAATCGGCGAACTCAACTTCACAGTGTACGATTCAATCCCAGACGCGTCTGTACCGCTGTATGACATTAAAATAGTCCGATTTTCTTCGTCCGTTTCAGATCCAGTTATCTCAACTGTCGGCGGCGTGCTGTCCAGAATAATAGTAATGGTAGAAGTTGGGGAATGGTTGCCAAGAGCATCATATCCCACTATGCCAAACTCTTGTTCACCCTCTTCCAGATCAACAGCGCCAAACGACCATGTGCTGCTCGTCATATTCGTGCTGGTAACAGTTGTTGAATTTGCAACCAATACTACGGCAGTAATATTTTCTTCTTTTGTTCCGGAAACAACAATCGGCGTAGAGCTGGCGTAGTAAGTGGAACTGGCAACGGGGGAAGTAATTATGAGCCCTGCCAGCTCAACCGGTTTGGGCTCTGGCGATGGCGGAGAGTAAATAATTTTAATCGTAGTTGTCGGCGTGGATGTGGTAAACGGATGATTCCAACCGACAAACGAAAGCGTGGTAGTTGTTTCCGCGAGCGTTAACGGCAAATTCCAAGTGTATGTTGACGTGTTCATTGCAATATCACCGGATGAACCATTAACATAAATAGCAAAAGTTGAAGATGAAAATACGCCGGTAATCATTGTCGAGCTCGCGGCGCTGATATATGGTGTTGAAGTGGGAAATGTAATCGCGATCTCCGGCAGCGCTATAATATCGGGCGTGCTGGTTGCGGCTTCCTTTTCTATCTTTTTTTCTTCATTTTGGACATTATCCACGCTTGGCAGAGAACTATTTGATGATGGGCTGTTCCAGAGAATAGGCAAATTTTCTATCGCCTTTCTTACTTCTTTGATAACTTCTTCAACCACCCCCCGTGTGGTATCAATGACTTTCTCAACAGCCTCCTTCGCTCGTTCGCCGATTGATGGCGCGGCTCTGCCGGTAGAACCCGCAGAACCTTGGGCGTTGCCGCCTGCCGCAACTGCGATATTGAGCGTGTAAAATAAATTACCAACTTGTAAAAATTGCTTGCTTTCTTGTCTTACTACCTGTAAACGAAACTGGTATATCCCTGCTTCCTGCGGCAGATTGATGAGCGTGGTAAAAGTGCCTATTTCCCCGAAAGCCGCCCGCGCCTGATCAAGTTTTGCCGGCCGAAAGCCGGTTAGCCATGTTGGATGGCGGTAAATTTTATTCAACTCCAGCCCCCCGACTACATTTACCGAAATCTCCGACTGCGTCCAATCTTTACTGCCTGTATTTCTTGCTTGGACCACAACTGGCATTTCTGTTTCTCCTTGGATAACGGTAATGTTTTGAGGAGTATTAAGAATTTTAAGATCATCCGTCAAAGCGTCCAGTGTCGGCGCTGTCGGCGCTTTCTCTTCACTCTCGTTCGCTTGATCACCCCCTGCCACTTGCGCGATCTGTTCCGCTTTTGTTTCTTCTTTCTTTTCATTTGAAAATAACCGTAAAAAGAATAATTTTATGCGGTTTAGGAGAGAGGATGGTTGGGGTTGGGGTTTTATTTCAGGCGGTACATTGACAGTGGATTCTATCTCTGTTTTATTTGGATCGTAGAGGGTGTTGTCGGAGGTGCAGGATTTGCCGGCAACAACCTCAGGGCAACCAGATATCGGTTCTGGTTTGTATGCCTGAAGTTTACCGTCCTCGTCCTTTTGATACATAACAAAGTGAAGGTGAGTGCCAGGATATTCTTTACAAGCTGTACCTACAACATTACCCGTATTACCTGCTGTACCAATCTGCTGCCCTTGCCCTACTTTATCGCCAACTTCCACCAAAACTTGATTCAAATGCGCATATCTACTTTCGATTCCGTCTTCATGCTCCACAACAACTTGATTTCCATAACTCCCTTTTTCTCCGTGTTCGTGTCCCGTTTCTGCTGTAATAACCTTACCATCTGCTATGGATAATACCTCGCTATCCCAACCGTCACAACCCCCAATCGTAAAATCAAGTGCAAATCTGTCTTTTCCAACATGTGTACTATCATTGTAAGCTCTGGTTATTACCTGCTCTTCGTCTTTTTTAAATGGCAACTTTAAAATTATCGCCGCAAATACTGTGGCAGAAATCATTACAAAAAAACACCAAAAAATAAAAAGTGGATATCGCGCTTTCATGTTTTCTCCTAAATAAGGTCACTAATTATAGAAATTAAATTATCTTTATTATCAATGAGAGTTTGCTCTTCTAAAGCCGAATAAAAAATTACAAAATATTTATTCTCATTTTTGTTAAGTGAAAAATGATAAATGTAAACAATCTCTCCGTTTGACGGCTGATACGATGTAGAATAATCTGCTTTAACCCAACTTACTGCAACTTGTTTGACATAAAAAATATTATTTTTTGTTATGGTGACTCCACTGTTTATTAAATTATCTTGCGTATTCAAATAATCTTCCAAGGTGTCGATGTTCGTATCGCCAATAACCACTGCTGGGCCAAAATACATCTCATTTTGCGGTTCATCCTCTTCCATAACAACTACGTTGGATTGCTCGTTTTTATAAGCATTCCACTTCTGTGGAATTTTAAAACTATAACCATTGTTTCCTACATTCCTCACCACCTTCTCCCCGTTCGGCAACTCCTCAACCACAATCGGGGATTGATCATCCGTCATTGCGTCATTGACCAACGGCATCACCACCCCGGGCTCCTGCGCTGTAAAATAAAAAAATCCCCCGACACCAACAGAAACAATAATGAGAACTATCCAATAAATCAATGATCTATTTTTTGGCATATAAATAAATTAAGAATAATGTGGTTAGTATAGCAAAATAAAAGAATCAAACAAGCTCGTCCATGTTTTGTAAATAATATCGCTTCACCTTCCAAATGCTCTTAACGGCATTATGATCCCGCCGCTCTCTCCATCTCTTCCAGCCGATCATAATAATCCGCAATCTCGTGCAAGTGCGCCAAGGCGATCTTGCCGGTCATGACCGGGTCGTCATTGGTAACGTTGGTGCCGGCGTCAACCGTGCCGTGTTCCAGCTCCACATCCATCCCGCGCCTGAACTGATCCAAGTCAAACGGCGAGTTATCCCAATTAATTTCAAGTTTGACCGCCACCTGGACCGCTTCTTCCTCCGAAAATGATGTTTTCATAGGATTATAGTTAGTTTGACTCCAGAATCTAACGCCACACTTGTACAATAGGTGGAGTGTCAAATTGATCCGCCAATCGGCGGAGAAATTTGACCCTTTTGCTGATTTGCCAGCCGAATTTCACTGCGACGTTCAAT
>JBAZZL010000035.1:0-11972 GCA_041658785.1 Patescibacteria group bacterium | reverse complement strand
AATTGCCGAACACATTCGCCGCAAGTATGGTTTGGCGATCGGCGAACGCACTGCCGAAGAAGTAAAAATTCGGATTGGATCAGCAATGTTTATGGACAAGCCTTTGCATATGGAAGTCAAAGGAAGGGATGTTATTTCTGGCTTGCCCCGCAATATTGCAGTAACCTCCGATGATACGACCGAAGCTCTGCAGCATGATTTGGAGGGGTTGATTGACGCGGTAAAGGAAGTGTTGCAAGTTACCCCGCCGGAACTGTCTGCCGATGTTATGGAAAAAGGCATTATCATGAGCGGAGGGTCAAGTTTATTGCGCAATTTGGATGAACTTATTTCTCAAGCAACAGGAGTTGCTTGTTATGTCGCAGACGAGCCATTGCTTTGCGTGGCAAAAGGGACCGGCATTGCTTTGGAAAATCTGGAGAGTTATAAGAGGAGCGTGATGTCGACCAGATAACATGTTCGGTAAGTTCGCGTATTATGGACAGTTTTAACACAATTGAAGCGGCGATTGAGGCAATTCGGAAAGGGGAAATGATTATCGTGGTTGACGATGAAAATCGCGAGAATGAAGGAGACTTGGTTATGGCCGCGGAGCATGCGACCGTTGAAAAAATGGCCTTTATCATTCGCCGCACCGGCGGCGTTGTTTGTTTATCTCTTGACAATATAATTGCCGACAGATTGGATTTGCCGCCAATGGTTGCGCGTAATACATCCAAAAGAGAAACTCCTTTTACCGTAAGCATTGAGGCGGCGGAAGGAGTTGATACAGGCATTTCAGCGGCGGATAGAGTAAAAACTATTTTAACCGCTATTGATGGCAATGCCAAACCAGCTGATTTATCTCGCCCTGGCCATGTTTTTCCATTGCGCGCGCAAAATGGCGGCGTGTTGTGGCGCGGCGGGCATACTGAAGCTTCTGTTGATTTATGCCGGATGGCAAAACTGAAACCAGCCGCAATTATTAGCGAGCTCATGCATGATGATGGAAAGATGATGCGTTTCCCCGCTCTGGTGAAGTTTGCCAAAGAACATAATTTAATAATTGTTTCTGTCGCGGACATAATTGCTTATCGCCGCCGCCATGAAAAGTTTATTGAATTGGTGGCAGAAACAGATTTGCAAACAAAAACAGGTGTCTGGCAAATGCGGGTTTACCGTGATTTACTTCATGATTTGGAACATGTGGCCCTGGTAAAAGGCCTGATTGATCCGGGCAAACCAACATTGGCGCGCGTACATTCTCAATGCCTGACCGGGGACTTGTTTGATTCTATGCACTGCGATTGCGGCGGCCAGCTGCAAAAAGCGATGAAACAAATTGAAGAGGAGGGAAGCGGGGTTTTATTATATATGGAGCAAGAGGGCCGGGGAATTGGGCTCATCAACAAAGTAAAGGCTTATGAATTACAGCACAAAAAAGGGTTGGATACAGTTGAAGCGAATCAGGCGCTTGGTTTTCCGGAAGATTTACGGGAGTATGGAATCGGCGCTCAGATTCTGGTTGATTTAGGATTACAAAAGGTTAGACTAATGACAAACAATCCCAAAAAAATGGGCGGGATAGAAGGTTATGGATTAGAAATAGTTGAGCAGATGCCGCTTGAGGTCGAGCCGAATGGGGTGAATAGAAAATATCTTCAGACCAAAAAAGAAAAATTGGGGCACACGCTTCGCAATGTCTAATTTATAATTTATCTAATTTTTAATAAAATGTCCAATTCCCAATTGAAAAAATTTATGGGTAGGGCGATGGAACTTGCTCGAAAAGGAATTGGTTTTACCTCACCGAATCCGGCAGTCGGCGCGGCGCTTGTCAATAAGGGGAAAATAATTGGCGAGGGATGGCATAGACGAGCTGGCGCGGAGCACGCGGAGGTTATCGCCCTTGAGGAGGCGCGGCGCGCGGGGAAAAAAATGTCCGGCGCGACCTTGTACGTAACGCTTGAACCGTGCTGCCATTTCGGCAAAACGCCGCCATGTGTGAATAAAATTATTGCTTCAGGTGTTCGGAAGGTTGTTATCGGCATGAAGGATCCTCACAGCAAAGTTAATGGCGGCGGCGCGCGGGCATTAAGAAAAGCGGGCATTAAGGTTGAATTATTGGACAAAAAGAATATTTTTTATAAAAAAATTAAAATGATGAACCAGCCGTTTATCAAATGGGCGACTATTGGATTGCCGTATGTTATTTTAAAAGCGGCCGTAAGCATGGACGGAAAGATTGCCGCGCGGATTGGCGAATCAAAATGGATTACCGGGGTTGAGGCGCGCAAAGATTCTCGTTTGGAACGCAGCCGTTGCGACGCAGTACTGGTGGGCGCGGGAACGGTGCTGGCAGATAATTCAGAACTCGCGCCGTACGGTAAATATTGCCGCGAGCCATTGCTGCGGGTGATAATTGACGTTGATTTGTCGTCCGCTTCTAATCTGAAAAGAAAAATATTCAGGGACAAAAATGTTTTTATCGCTTGTACGGATAAAGCTCCGGTTAGGCTTCGTAGAAAGCTGAAAAAAGCAATGATTGAGTTCGCGTCATTTGGAAAAAATAGAGTATCAATCAGAAAGTTGCTGGAATATTTGGCAAAACAAAAAATTACCAGTGTTTTTGTTGAGGGCGGGGCAGGAGTGAACGGCGCTTTTTATGACGCGGCTCTCAAAGATCCAAAGATTATAGATAAAGTGATATTTTATATCGCGCCAAAGATTATTGGCGGGGTTGATTCATTGAGTGTGGTGGGAGGAAAGGGAGTTGAAAAGTTGGGAGAAGTCTTGAAATTAGGGGATATAGTCGTCGAATCAATATTTACCGATGTCAAGACGACAGCAATAGCAAATTATTATTAGATATTTTGCATGATTAAAGCCATTTTTTTTGATTTTGACGGAGTCCTTACGACTGATTCGCACGGTTCTGTTACGACCGCGTCTTATATTGAGGAAAAGACCGGAGTGAAGAAAGAGAAATTTATTGAATGTTATCGCAAGTATAAAAAAGATTTTTCAATTGACGCTACCAAGCGGTATGAAGACATTTGGGGCGATATATGCGAGTGCATTGGCAAACAATGCGATATAGAAGTACTTTTTGAAGCATTTCGAAAGACGCCAAAGAATCAAAAAATGTTTGATCTTGCGCGAAAATTAAGAGAGAATTACCAAACAGGCGTTATTACCGACAATACCAAAGAGCGGTTTGAGGTTTTAAAACAAGTGTTTGAGTTGGATAAATATTTTGACGCTTTGATTCTCTCCGCCGACGTGGGCGCGGGGAAGGAAGATAAAAGCATCTTTCAATTTGCCATAGATTCGCTGGACGTAAAAGCGAGCGAGTGCATTTTTATTGATAATTACAAAGAAAATTTTATTGCCGCGGCGGATCTTGGCATCAAGACGTATTATCACGATGAAACGGCAAACGATATTGAGGCCATGGAAAGACAACTGACAAATTGGGGAGTAAAAATATGATAATTGGAATAGACGCGTCACGCGCCAACAATGAACAAAAGACCGGCGTGGAATGGTACGCGTTTTTTTTGATACAAGAGTTGAAGAAATTGTCCCGCAGCGAGCGGGATCCCCGACTTGGTCGGGGAGAAGTTGTCCCGCCCCGCACAATGCGGGGTGGCGGGAGAAATTGGAAACTGGGGGGAGAAGAGGTGGTAAAAATTGTGTTATATTCGGATAAACCGCTAGCGGGCGAATTGGCGGAGTTGCCGGAGAATTGGGAATCACGCGTGCTCGGCTGGCCGCCGAAGCGGCTCTGGACGCAAGTCAGGCTTTCTTGGGAAATGCTAGTTCGTCCGCCCGATATTTTATTTATTCCGGCGCACGTATTTCCCATTGTCCATCCCAAAAAGACAATAATGACAATTCATGATGTGGCGGCGCTTAAGTTTCCCGAAAGCTATAGTTGGTTTGAAAGATGGTATTCGGTCTGGTCCGCGCGGTTCGCGGTGAAGAAGCTTTGGAAAGTGATTACACCGAGTGAGTTTACAAAAAAAGAATTATTGAAATTGGAAATTGGAAATCCCGGCAAGGGATCCCTTTGGGACTGGAAATTGTTGGACAAGTTGTTTGTCATAGCGCACGGTTATAATAAAAATTACCGTGTAATTAAGGATGAAGACAAAATTGAAAAAGTATTAGACAGGTATAAAGTTAGAAGGCCGTTTTTGTTGACAATAGGCAGGCTGGAGACGAAAAAAAATACTATTAATATGGTAAAAGCTTTTAATTTATTTAAAAAACAAAATCAGAGCCACCAATTTCCAGTTTCCAATTTCCAGTTTCTTTTAATCGGCAAACCAGGCCACGGTTACGAGCAAGTGCAAGCGGCCATTGAGCAAAGTCCTTATAAACAAGACATCGTCACCCCCGGCTGGGTGGATGAAGACGATTTGCCGTACTTGATGAACGCGGCCGAGGTGTTTGTATTTCCCAGTTTGTACGAAGGGTTCGGCCTGCCGGTGTTGGAGGCGATGGCGTGCGGGACGCCGGTGGTGGCAGCGCGCGGAATGAGTTTGGAGGAGGTGGGGGGCGAGGCCGCGGTTTATGTTGACGCGGCAGACGCGGCGGCGATTGCCGCGGAGATTAAGCGTTTGTGCGAGAATGAAAAGTTAAGGGAAGAGATAATAAAGAAAGGGTTGGAACAGGTAAAACGTTTTTCCTGGAGCGGTTGCGCCGAGAAGACTTGGGATGTCTTGACGCGGGGTTTATAGATTACCATGGTATGATATAATTATACCGGAAGCGGCACAGAGAATGAGGGGACGGGAATGATAAATAGTGGCATTCCGTAAAATTCACAGTAATATATAAATTTGGTACTATGAAAAAAAACGCGGACGTCAAAGAACTTGAGGCGTTGCAAAGACAAACAACAAAGACAATAGGCGATTTGAGAAAACGCCTTTTGGCATTGCGTAAAAAAATTGAGATCGCCAAAACAAAAAACGCCGTAGCCAAAACGCGCCGGCGGATTTTTTTGGCGAAGAAATAATATGGATAGATTAACAACAGCGCAAAGAGAACAGCATTTGTTTTTGCCAAAAGGACTTGAAGTTGGCGATGATTTTGGCAGAGAAAAAATGTTACGCGTGTTGGAGGAATTCAAGACAGGTGTTTCCGAACAACTTAATGGTATTGCCGACGAGGCGGCTGGGCTGAAAGGAGAAGTATCCGGCGCTGGTTTGCCGTCGGCGGAACAAAAAGCGCTTGCGTCCGAAGCGGAGGGCATTGCGCGGGAAGCGAAGTTAAGTCAGGGCGCTATTCTGGCGGCGATTCAGCGGCTTTGGGACAAACTGGGCGGACAGCGGAGGCGAGAGAAAGCCGTTGAGCGCCAAGCAGAACGCGCGCGGAAGATGATTGAAGAACAGCTGGCAAGAATTTGCCAAAAAGCATACGTTGGGGATAAAAAAGAAACACAGAGAGATTTGGGAAGAATCGGCTATTCTTTTTTGTTGTCTTCTCTCGGTGAATCTCTGGATATATTGCCGCACCAACGAGAGGTTGAAGCTTTGCGCGAAAGTTATTTGCAAGAACGACAAAAGTTTTTTTCTGCCGCCTCTTTTTCCACCGAGATGCAGGCGGTTAATTTTGAATATGGCTGGAATGAAATCGCCCGGGCGATAAACGCGGTTTTGCGCGCGGTCGCTAATAAATTGGCAAAAGAAGAGAGGCGCGATGAGGCGGTTGCGGTTTCTTTGAGCCAGCTGACGTACGAGTCGCTGGATCTAAAAAAGAGTCCGGGCGAATCCGGCGTGTTTTACAGTGAGAGTGTTTTGCAACAGGTTTTTTCTATTGTGGACACTCCAATAGTAGGCAGATCAGCGGTGGTTTTGAAACCCGATTATCAAGCCATGTTGGCGAAACGCCCCGAGCTTGCTTTTATCTTTGAGGAAGCGGCAGATTCTATTTATCATAATAAACAAGAGGTTTCGGTTTCTCCCCTGCGTCCGCGCGGCCGGGATGATTACGCGGCGCTTGTTCAACATCTGGTGGAACGCGATGAAGCGGGCGGTTGGCTGGCGAAAGTACCATGGTCGGAACCGGCGGTGCGGCAGATCCCCGACAGGCTGAAGCGGGCGGTCTGCGCCAAGGCATTGGAACATAGATATCAATTTTTGTATGAGCATTTTGATTTGTTTGTTCCTTTTATTGAGGGGTTGACGATTGGCGGCTCGCCCGCGAAAGAAATACTCTTAAAACGTTTTGTCCGCAATTCTCTTTATCCGGGGGCGCTGGGTAGATACGCGGAAGATATTCATAGTTACGAGTATAGCGCTAATCAGCAAGAGGTCTTCCGCGCTTTGCTGGCTTGCTCGTCCGTTGATCTAAATAAATATCTGGAGCAGTTGCGATTGGGTTTGGATAAACTTGAAAAAAAATCTCCCGAAAAGAAAAAAATTTACGCCGGTTATTTGGCCCGGATTTTGTTTACCAACCTCCCGGTCTATTTCCGCTGTCAAGCGGCGGTTGAAGAGGCGTTTGGGTTTTCTTTTGCGGACCTAAAGCCGGTTTTTTTTGCGCTCGCTCAAAACAGAGAATATGTTTTTTCATACCAAGATTTGCCGGTCTGCGCGGCATATTTTACCGAAGCGGAATTGAATGGGCTGTGCAAAGTAGATACCTTTGGCGGGTGCCAAAACATGAGCATTGCCGAGGCCGAGAGTTTTTTACGCTCTGTTCCCTTGAAAGGAGAACCGTTGGAGCGGTTTTTGGAATCATTTCGTGGACGTGATTATTGGCCGAAGCGCGTTCCCTGGATAAAAAAGTTTTATCAGGATTTTAAAGACACAGCAGCGATGACAAGGGAAGACGTTTTGCGGTACTTTGAGACCAATTTGTCTGAAGCTGGCATCAAAGAATGTTTGGCCGCCTTGCCTGATTCGGATTTCGAGGCCACTTCATTTGTTGAATTGTCGCCATATATAAGCCACGAGCGTTTGTTCGCGATCGCGCAATTTACAAAGTTAGGCTGGAGCGGAATAATGCCGCTGCAGGATCATTTTTCCCACGAAGAACTGATAGCCATCGCCAAACATCGGCCGCTCAACGAATTGCCGGAGTACGCGGCGATGTTTACCGAAGATGAAATCAAGGAAATTGTGGCAAGTAAAAGCGAAGACAGTTTGAGGTTATCGGGTGTTTCCCTGTCCCTGTTGGCCAAGTATTGTCCGCACGACCGTTTGGTTGGCGTGGCTAAACGCCGGAGCTTGAGACAGGTGTGCGCGGCCGGCGATTTATTTACTCCCGCCGAAAAAATAGCTATCGCAGAGAGTAGTTCAGTTGGTGAATTATTTGCTGAAGCGAACAGTTTTACTCCGCAGCAATTGCGGCTCTTCATTATAAAGAAAGGGGACGATGCTTTGGCCGAGAGTAGGGAAGCGCCCTTATCTTGGTTTGTCGCTTTCCTGACAAGGGACGAGTTTTTAAGAGTGGCCAAGGCAATGGTCGTTGGGCGCAGAGGATTGAAAGAAATACAAGACGCAGAAAGTTTATTTACCGCAGATGAAATTAAAGAAATTGTAGACATTCGTATGCGTAGCAGCAGCAGTTCCAACGTGCCTTTGGCATGGCTTGCCAGTTACTTGGAACACTCGCGTCTGCTATTGGCGGCCAAAGATAGGCAGTTGACGGATACATTGGAAGCCGGGGATTTATTTACGCACGCGGAGACGGTTCAGATAGCCGGGGATCGCCCCATAGACGAATTGGTGCAGTGGGCAGGTAGCTTCAGCCAAGAGGAAATCAGCGGTATAATAGCCGTTCGTCCGGATTTTGAACTTACGAATAAATTTATCGGTTCCTTGGCGTCGGTCGCTCCCTTTTTGCCGCATGAACGTTTGATTATCGCCGCCAAGTCCAAGCCCCTTAAGCAAACATTCGGGTTGGGAGAAACATTTACCTCGGCGGAAAAAATAGCAATAGCCAAGTCACGCGGTTCGGATGAATTATTTTCCGACGGACTAATAATGCCCGGAGAAGTGAGAAGAGATTTAATGGATCATTTTGTTTCCGGTTCTTCAGATCAAAAAAGCGTTTTTTCGCGTCTTAATAACGAGAACTGGTCCCAGCTTTTGCCCCAGTGTTTCTCCGGCGAATGGATTGAGGCGAAAAAATACTGCCTGGCCAACGGCGTTACCGAAGAAAACGCTATTTTCGCGCTTTGTCTTTATGTCTGGGTTCCAGACATTGAGGACGCTCCGGAAAATCTTAGGCCATCTATTGAATGGCTGTCAAAAATGACGCAAACTGAACAGGCCAAAGGGTTGATGCTGCAATCGCTCAAAGAATGGCGCGATCGCCTGTTGGCGAGCGCCGCAGACAGCGGACAAAAATTATCAAAACAGGAAGAGGGACTTTTGTATGGTCTGCGCGGAGGCGATTTTCCTCATCTGCGAGTGATAGAACAGGTGGCGCGGTTTGACCACCATTTACAAGATTTGGCGCGAGTATTTGGCGATGTAAATGATTGGGTGATGCGCAGTCAGCGGTCATTAAACAATAAAATGAAAAACAGAAAAATACACTATTCGGACACGGAAATGGCGGCATATTATGAACAGTATCTGGCTATTAGTCAGGCGGCATTTTTTCAGACGGGTGGTGACAACGACGTGGCGCGAATGTTTGACGCGTTGGCGGAAGATAAACAACTGTACGCGTGTTATCAAGCCGAAATCCTTCAGCCGCTCGCGGTATTGGCCGCTCTTTCTTCGTCAAGCCGCGTTGAAATTCAACAAGCATTAGATTTGGTGAAGTCATGTCAGGAAAAAATAACCGCGAACGCTGATATTTCCGCGCAAAAAGGAGTTATTCACGAGTTGTCGCAAGAGATAAAAAAGACAATCAACACGTTAGTGGAAAATCGTCTGGGAATCAAAGCGTCAAAAATTGGCGTCGAGGAGTTTAAATTTATTTTCCCTCACCTAACCTATTTAGCGCATATTCACGAACCAGACAAGGCGAAGAAAGATATTATTGGGCTTTTTGCCGCTCTGCATTTGGCCGGGCAATGGGATAAATTTAAACAAGGAGAAACAGCGGAAATAGACGTTTATCTCACCGACGACCTGCGCGCCAGGGTCGGGCCTTATTTGGAACAGCGAGCCAAATTGGATATATTTTCCCAAGAGCGCGCGTCCGATTCGCCGCTCTCGGTGCCAAAAGAAATTTTCGCGCGGTGGTTTCGCGAGCTGGTTGCTCCATCCGAAGCCATATTGACCGGCGAGGCCCGGGGCGTTTTGGATAGCATACACAGCATAGACGCCATGACCGGGGATTTGGTGGATCCGGACAACTTTCAAGAGGGAGAAGAGCGCGAAGTGTGGAATTTGGTGCAAGAATTTGGCGCGAGAGAGGTTGGCAAAGCGCTGGCTTCGCGTTTTAAGCAAGGTTCGGCCGCCCAGGGCCCGGCGCTTGAGTCCGAGGCCTTTAGACGTTTGTTGGAAAACGTTGACGGCGATGATAAAAAGCGTCTGCCGGTTTGGCAAAAATTGGCCAAGTGTTTCGGCCAGATGGCCTCGTTTGTTGAGCAAGCAAAAAAAGCGGATTTCCATAACCGCGTCGCCGATATTGACTCGCGTTTGGCGCCGGACAAACAGATAATTAAGATATTTGAAAAAATCGGGGAAGAGATGTCGTCCGACTCCGGCGTTCAGCCGTTAACCGAAGATGTGGAACACTTTGAATCCCTTTTGCGCAAAAAGCAGGCGGAATTGTCGCCGGAAGAATTTACGCAAGCGCAGAATTATTTGCAGTCAATTAAAGAACGGATTACCGAGCTCTATCGCGTCCGCGACGAGTTAAAGGCCGCGTTTGATACGTTGGTCCGGGCCAGCGCCCAGACCGGAGAGATTAGCGAACGGCTAACTTCGCGCCTTGCCAATTTTCGGGCGGTGTTTGAAAAAGCGACCGAGCGCGCCATCGCCTACCAAAGCGCGATGACCGGAAATATCGCCGACGTGATTCAGCACATCCGACAGTGCCTTGGCTGTCAAACAAACGAATGTAATAATGATACCAATCTCACGTTTGGCGACCGCAATCGTTTTCTGATTCTTGGCCGGCGCGCGGGCGATCCGGAAACGCAAAGCCGGTCGGATGAATTAGTAACCGTTCAGCGCACGGTAGAATCGGGAAACGGCGGGGACGCTTCCGGCGGCGCGAAAGAATCGTATTCTTTTGTCATGGACAATGTTTACGGCGATCGGGCGCGCGATATTTTGGTCGCCAATGTTTGCGCCGTTCTCCAAAAAGCGCGGAAGATGAGCCGAATCTCTCCCGGCACGGCGCTTGATGTATTTGTAACGCAGGCCGCGCTTTCCAGCTGTAATGTTGACGAAGAATATTTAGGTAAGCGGCTGAAGAAGGAATTTCGCGGGCTTACGGTGCGTTCCGCCGTTCGCGAGGTGCATGTGGCCCAGTCAGCGAGCGGTGACGGATATTATGAAATTGGCGGTAAACTTTCCGGCAGAGTGGCGAGCGGCGCCGGTTCGATCTCGGGAGTGGTTATTGAATTTAGAGATTAGAATTTTGTTGGTGGACGAGCGCGGTTGTTGCTGCCGCTATTTGGTTGCCCGCCAATTAAAATTATGCTATCCTAAAGTATATGTTAGACGGCATCATCGGCCATCAGAAAATTCTTAATTATTTTGATAAAGTAATCGCGGCCGGCAATTTGAGCCATGCTTATTGTTTTGTCGGGCCGGCGCAAGTAGGAAAATGTACCGTGGCAAAAATGTTGAGCGCCAGATTGTTGCGTGTTGAGCCTGACAGGTTGAACACTCAAGCCGATTTTGTCGAAATAAAACAGGGAATTGATGAAAAGACCGGCAAGACAAAAAAAGACATCAGCATTGAACAACTGCGCGATTGCCAGAGTTTTTTTTCGGAATATTCTTTTTTGGGCGGTTATAAAATTGTTATTATTGATCCAGCGGATAAAATGAGTTTGGCCGCGGCGAATGCTCTTTTAAAAACTTTGGAAGAGCCGCGGCAAAAAACCTTGATTTTTTTATTGACGGTTGACGAAAAAAAACTGCCGCAGACTATTTATTCCCGCTGTCAGATGGTTTATTTTTCTCCGGTGGCAAATGATGAAGTTATTCAAGCGCTGGAGGGCATCGGCGCGGAAAGGGCGGGAGAAATCGCGAGTTTATCCCGCGGATTGCCTGGCCAGGCGATTGCCTGGGCAGAGAACAGAGAGGGCTATGAATCTTATAAAAAAGAGGCAATAAGGTTTGAGTCATTATCAGGCGCGCCATTTTATGATAAAATAAAGAAAGTGGAGGATTTGTTTGGTGATAAAAAAGATCATATTGTTGCCAGAGGAAAATTAGGAGAGGCACTTGGGATTTGGCAATTATTTTTACGCGATATTTTTTTTGCATCCATCGGGGCTGGGGAGTATAGTATTCAAGAATCCAAAAAGGTGAAAGGTCTAAACAAAGATTTATTTTTAAATTTAAACAGTTTAATTGAAAATGCTCAAAGGCAGCTGCGACAAAATGTGCATCCCAGACTCTTGGTGGAACAGATTTTGTTAGAGATGCCATAAATTATTCCAAAGTCAGCCATTTAAAAAACTAATTGTATGAAAAAGATTTTTTTGTTTCTTTTTGCCATTTTTGCCGGCCTTGTTTTGGCTGGAGCAGGCTGTTTTTCGTTTACAGATGAAAAAGAAGTGGTTACCACCGGCCCGGCTGGCATGTTTGTTTCGGGAAACAAAGGAGACAGCTGGCAACCAATCTCTGTTTGGCCGGATGTTGACGGGTTAAAGAGCTTGAGCGATGTCAGTGTGTATAGATTGATTGATGATCCGCAAGATCCAAACGCAATCTACTGGGCATCAAGAAATAACGGTTTATTGTTTTCATACAACGAAGGCCGATCGTGGCAGAAAGCGGCCGCGCCGCTGGATAGCGGTTTTGTTTATGGCGCGGCAGTGCATCCGAAGAAGAAGT
>JBAZZL010000034.1:0-12838 GCA_041658785.1 Patescibacteria group bacterium | reverse complement strand
AACTGATAATCCTGATTTACGGATACTTACCGATAACTGATAATCCTGATTTACGGATACTTACCGATAACTGATAATCCTGATTTACGGATACTTACCGATAACTGATAATCCTGATTTACGGATATTGTAACATCTGTCATCCGTAAATCAGGATTATCAGTTATCCGTAAGTATAAGTATTTGACTGCCGTCGCTAGTTTAGTTATAATACCCCAGTTCAAGAAAATGGTGTTCGTTGTTGGCCGGTGGTATCATGTCTTTGGTCGATGACCTGATTACTGTCCAACAACATCCCAGGCTTTGCTCCGCTGTGCCGGGCAAGCCGTTCTATCTTCTTGAACAACGTATTTATTCTTAACGTTGTTTTTTAATACTTACGGATAACGGATAATCCTGATTTACGGATATTTGACGATGAAAATTGTCATCCGTAAATCAGGATTATCCGTTATCCGTAAGCCAATTTATATGAGTGAAAAATATATCTTTACCTCGGAGTCTGTTACCGAGGGGCATCCGGATAAGATCTGCGACCAGATCAGCGATGCTGTTTTGGATCATCTTATTGCCCAGGATCCAAATTCGCATGTGGCAGTGGAATGTTTTACCACCACCGGACTCGTGATTGTGGGCGGCGAAGTGACTACCAAGGGCTATGTGGATGTGCAAAAACTAACTCGCGAAGTATTGGAAAATATCGGTTATACTGATCCTGATTATGGCATTGACGCAGAACACGCCGGTATTCTAGTCTCTATTCACGAACAATCGCCAGATATTAATCAAGGCGTTTCTCGCAGTGGCGTGGAAACGCAAGGAGCAGGGGACCAGGGACTGATGTTTGGCTACGCTTGCAACGAAACGCCGGAACTCATGCCTTTGCCAATTAATTTGGCGCACAAATTGGCGCGGAAATTGGCCGAAGTGAGAAAGACTGGTGTCCTCCCTTATTTGCGGCCGGATGGCAAGACGCAAGTGGCGGTGGAATATGTGGACGGCAAACCGACCCGTCTGCATAATGTAATTATCGCGGCCCAGCATAATCCGGAAGTTAGCTCGGAACAATTGCGCCAGGATATTATTGATAAGGTTATTAAACCGATTTGCGGCAAATATCTGGATGAAAAAACCGAGTTTTTTATCAACATGACCGGCCGCTTTGTTATTGGCGGTCCGCACGGCGACACCGGTTTGACCGGCCGCAAGATTATTGTGGATACTTACGGCGGCACGGGGCGGCATGGCGGCGGTTGTTTTTCCGGCAAGGATCCGTCCAAAGTTGATCGTTCCGGCGCTTATCTGGCGCGTTACGCGGCCAAAAATATCGTGGCCGCCGGATTGGCTGATTGTTGCGAGTTACAAGTCGCTTATGTTATCGGCAAGGCCGAACCAACCAGCATTCATCTCACCACATTTGGCACAGGCAAAGTAAATGATGAAAAATTAGAAGAAGCGGTAAAACAAGTATTTGATTTCCGCCCAGGGAAAATTATTGAACATCTGGGATTACTCCGTCCGCTATACAAAGCCACCGCGGCGTATGGCCACTTCGGCCGGCCGGAATTTCCGTGGGAGAAGACGGATAAGGTGGAGGAGTTGAGACGGGCAGTGGGTTGAGGCGCGAGTGGAGATTATAAACATGCAGCGACCGGTCGCGACCGGTCGCTGCATTTGTTTTTCGTTTGCTTTTCGGGATAAAAGAGGGTAAAATATAACGCGTATGGACAAACCGTTTGACAAGTGGAACACCTTAAAGAAAAGAATTCACGCGCGACAAAATATACCAATCTTTCATGAACGCGAGATCTGGTGGTGCGCGCTTGGAGTGAATGTCGGATATGAACAGGACGGGAAAAATGATTTGTTTGAGCGGCCAATCTTGGTGTTAAAGAAATTTAATAAAGATGTTTTGCTGATTCTCCCGCTGACCAGATCAAAGCATCAGACGGTGTTCAAGTATGATCTGGGGCACAATGATTCAGCGGTCATTCTCTCTCAAGTTCGCCTCATCAGCAGTAGACGATTATTGCGTAAAATGAGAAAGATGACCGGATGGCAATTCAGAGAGGTTATCGTGAGAGTTAAACAAATTTTTTAATTAAAAAAATCGATCCCGATTCTGTAAAGAAACGGGATCTCGTGAGCCTTTGTGGCCATTTATGATAACACTATATCAGATAAGCGGGGAGTTGTCAATCACATTTATCCACATCGTGAGGTCGTGATATTTTGTCACAGGTTGAAACTAACCGCTTCCGGTCGAAAAGTCGTGAGCGGCCAGAATTTTTTGGCGGGAACGGTGAGGAAGAGGATAAAATAATTTTTGACATTCCCGCCGATATCTGCGATAATAAGACGCAGACGGAGGGGATAATTTGTATTAACTATAAGAAAAATATGCCTCCCAACCCATCAGGCGAACAACCGCCTTGGCAACCGGCCGCTTCGGAAGAAGAGCGTCTGCTTCGCGAAGAAGTTGAAAAAGAAATGACGGGTACTGGAAAGATTGATCGTTTTGAAATGCTAGAATTGGAAGACATGCCGGTAGGAATATCGCCCGTATCTGATGTAAAACCGCCTGCGCCTGAAGAAGCTGAACTCAACCCACGCATTAAAATGCTTGAAATACCCTCAAGATACCTGAGGAAAAGAAGGAGAGAAAATGAAGCCAACCGTCGGCGTGTTATAGACGCTGAAGTTCAAGCGCGGATTGGCAAAAGGCGGGCATTTGCCGAAGCCGCCGTCCGCCAAACTCCATCCGCCGCGTCGCCAACGCCGTCAATCGCCTCGGTAGACATTCCGGCGCCGGCGCCTGTCGCGAGACAGCCGGAGGCGGCGCCGGTATGGACAGCGGTCAGTCCCAACGAAATCACCACTCCGCCCGAACTGGAATTGGCCGCCTATGGTGAATTCAAAGAACTGTTCCGCGGCCAATTCTTTGGCCTGGAAGCGATTATCGCCGCCGGCTCGCGGCGCGACAGCGAAGGTCGAATTTGGCAGTTTTTCCGGTATTCGGATGAAGAAAGGCGGAATTTAGCTCGGGCCGTGGAGCAATTCACAGGCGCGCCCCGGATGTTTCGCGCTTCCTCGCGCGGGTAAACCGCGGCGGAGACAGCGGCAACGAAAACGGCCGCGACATCAATCCAGCCGATTGGCTCGTGGAATGCTGGCCCCAATCTATGTATGTGCCGCACTCCGGGGTCTTCGCCCGCGAGCGCAGGGCAAATCCGGACGAGGTTGGCGGAGAAATGGACAGAGCGCTCCGTGGCGAAACCCGGGCCGCGGACCAGTCCGCCGTCGTTTCCCTGCCGCTCACCATGCAAAACCTCCAACGGTATTTTCCGTTTCCCACGGAGTTAGAAAAATTGCTTTATCGTGACGAAGGGCAGGGATGGTACAATGGCCAAGGCAATCATTACGAATCATTTTACACCGAGCAGACGCCGGAGAGCGGCATCCATATCGTTACCCGCCGCGTCGTGCCGGCCACCCTCGGATGCCGTTACGAAGACCAAATGGTTCTGCTCCAAGAATTTGCCAGACAACGCGACCTTGATCCAAATCAAAACCGCTGCCGGAAGTCCTTGCCGGTGGAAATAGTTTTGCGTTTTTTGGTTCATCTTCTCCTCAATAATGAGCGTTTTTATACCAATCCGTATGAGTATGACAGGACGGATGTCCTTTCCTCGTCTCACGGCAATCCGGTCTTCGTCGGCTTCGGCACCGCGTACGGCCTGAGCGTGCTCGCTGGTCGCGACGCTCTCGACAACGTCGGCTCTGCTCTCGTCCGCAGCAGCGGGCTAGTTTTGAACACTTGACTCTTTAACACTTGAACACTTGATAAATTTTCGTTTCGACGGATTAACGAAACAGGACGGTCAAACGGTCCTGTTTTGATAAATTTAACGTTTACACGTTTAAATATCCGGAGTGTTGAATTGAGTCCCGATTCGCATCGGGACGAAATTCAACCAACACACCGGGCTGAATTTCGCCTTTGGGCTCAATTCAGCACTCCACTATGTCTAAATACAAAAAACACTATCCCTTTCACCTATACTCCGGCCACACCTATGCCGTCAGCGGGCGGTGCCAAGATAAGATAAACTATTTTGAGACGGATTTTAAAAAGGAAATATTCAAGCGCGTTTTAAACAAATCAATCAAACGATTTAAAATTAGGATGTTCGGGTGGGTAATTTTGTCCAATCACTATCATCTCTTGTTCGCTTTGCCGGAAGACGTGATTGGGCAAGACCAGAGGAATGTCGGCAAAGAGGAGGGAGCGGAACGGTTGGATTTCGTCCCGATGCGAATCGGGACTCAATCCAACACTCCTCTGGAAAGCACGAAAAGGTTGGATTCCGCCGGCGCGAGATTCAACGCTCCTTTGTCGCGATTCACCTTGGTTGAATTTATCAGAAAAATCCACAAAGACACGGCCAGAGAATTGAATAAGTTAGACCGCGTTCCCGGCCGTCAGGTTTGGTACCAGTACTGGGACTATTGTATCAGAAACCAGCCGGACTTCTGGTTTCATTTCAATTACATTATCCAAAACCCGCTAAAGCACGGGTTGGTCCAGTCGCTCTACGAGGCGTATCATTATAAATTTTCCAGCAATCCAATCTGGCTGGCAAGATTTGGGAAAGACGGGTTGTGGGAGAGTTTTGTCCGTTATCCGGTAAAGGATTGGACGCCGGAGGAGGAGTGATTGAATGATAAAAAATCGGAGTAGCGAAATGAGCCCGCAGGCGAATTTCGCGTTGGCGGTGTCGGCGCGAATTTCGTCCCGATGCGAATCGGGACTCAATTCGCTACCCCGTTTATATAAAAATAACCGGAGTAGCGAAATGATCCGCCAGTTGGCGGAGAAATTCGCGCTGGTGTTGGCAATGCGTTTATTTTTATCTTGACGGAGAGATTGAGAGGGAGGAATTATCGCCGACCCTCGCGTCCTACCGCGGACTATTTGCAGTGGGCGGGGAGCGGGAGGCGGTGAAGAAGATACAGACATTGCAGGCGGTGGTGTAGCACAGCGGGTTGTTTTTTTCTTCAAAATCAGCTAAACTAAGCCCATGACTCTTATCCAATCCCTAATCCTCGGCGCCATTCAAGGCCTCACCGAATTTCTGCCAATCTCCTCGTCCGGCCATCTTATTTTTATTCCGAAGATTTTTGGGTGGGGGGATCAGGGGCTCTCTTTTGATGCAGTGGTACATTTGGGGACGTTGGTGGCGGTGGTCATTTATTTTAGAAAGAAGTTGTGGAGTATTGTCAAAGATTTCAGATTTCAGATTTCAGATTTCAGATTGCGATTTGGTGGTTCAGGAAAATTAGGGTGGATGATTATAATTACGATGATTCCCGCTGGCGTTGTTGGATTATTGTTTGGCGATTGGATTGAGATAAATTTGAGGGCGGCGTGGATAATTGGAGTTAGTATGATATTTTGGGGAATTTTGTTAGGCATTGCAGATTATTTTTCACGACAACACCTTAACCCTTCAACACTTAAACACTTAAACCATTCCGCTCTTCAACACCTCAATTGGCGAAAGGCCTTGTTCATCGGTTGCGCGCAGGCGATTGCTTTGATTCCGGGCACGAGCCGATCAGGAATTACCATGACAGCGGGGTTATTCAGTAAATTAGACAAAAAAACCGCGGCCGAGTTTTCCTTTCTTATGAGCGTGCCGATTATTGCGTTGGCTGGAGCGGTGGAGCTGGTGAAATTGATTAAAATGGGTTTTGGAGATTTGAGTTTGCTGGTTTTGGCAGTTGGATTTGCCGCTGCCGCGGTCAGCGGTCTCATCGCTATCTGGGGGCTGATGAAGATCATTCAGCGATGGAGTTTTATGCCGTTTGTGGTGTACCGGATTTTGGTGGGGGTTTTGATTTTAATTTTTTTAGCATAATTCGTTCAGATCCGTTTAATTCGTTAGATTCGTGTATCTATTTAACCTTCGCTAAATAGATACACGGATTGAACGGATTTAACGAATTTTAACGGATATGTATGACAGAACGACAATTATTCAAAAAAATTTACGAAGTATCAAAGGCCTTGAACGCAGAGGTCTATGTTGTTGGTGGTTATGTTCGCGATGAACTGCTTGGTTTGGATGAGCAAAAAGAAGTGAAAAAAGAAATCAGCCGCGTGCAAGCGGCTTGGCAAAAGGATTTGATTGAAGGGGGAGTAGATTTAATTGTTGAAGAATATAAAGAGAAAAAAGATATTGATTTCGTAGTTTTGGGGGGGGGACTAGAGTTCGCGAAAAAGTTTGATGAAGTGTTAAATCAGTCCGCCTCCGCCCCGCATCATGCGGGGGCTACGGCGGACAAGGCGGGTAGTTTGGTTGAATTTTCAGAGTTTGACACGGCTCGTTATATTCTGTCGGATTTTGAGATAGAATTTGCCGGCGCGAGAAAAGAAAAATATCAAGAAAAATCGCGCAAGCCGTCAGTGGCTCCGGCCACCCTCGCGGAAGATTTATCGCGGCGGGATTTTACAGTGAATGCTTTAGCTCGAAAAGTATTGAGTACCAAATTAGGCGAAATCGTTGATCCGTACGGCGGTCAGATGGATTTGGAAAAAAAATTGTTGAGAACCCCGCTTGATCCCAACGAGACCTTTTCCGAAGACCCGCTGCGCATGCTGCGGGCCGCGCGATTCGCTTCCCAGCTTGGTTTTGGAATTGAAGCGCGGACGTACGAGGCCCTGCGCGTTAATCATGGAAGATTGAGAATTGTTTCCGCGGAGAGAGTCCAGGAAGAATTGTTTAAATTATTAGCCACGCCCCAACCGTCCATCGGACTCGCGATTTTGTTTGAGACAGAGCTGTTGAAAGAATTTTTGCCGGAAGTGGCGCGGCTGGACGGCGTGGAAGAAGTTTACGGCGAACAGCACAAAAATAATCTCTGGCATTCGTTTAAGGTGGTTGATAATCTGGCGACAAGAACAAACAAACCGCTCCTCCGTTTTGCCGGCTTGACGCATGATATTGGTAAGCCCGGGACAAAGCAGTTTGCGCGCGGCCGGGGCTGGACTTTTGACATGCACGAGCATTTGGGTAGAAAATTAGTCCGCCAGATCGGCCGGCGCCTGCGGATGAGCGTGGCTGATACCGAGTATGTCGCCAAATTAGTGCGCTGGCACCAACAGCCGATTAACCTGATGGACGAAGGCATCACGGACAGCGCGGTTCGGCGCCTGGTTTTTAATTTGGGTTTGGACATCGATGATTTATTGAAGCTCTGCCGGAGCGACATCACTACCGGCAATCCGCGCAAGCGGGAGCGGCGGTTGCGCAATTACGATATTCTGGAAGAAAAAATTTTGCGCGTGATTGAAAAAGATAAACTGCGCGAGTTCCAGTCGCCGATCCGGGGCGAGGAGATTATGAAAGCGTGCGGTCTCAAAGCCGGCCCGACGATCGGGAAAATAAAAAAGGCGATTGAAGAGGCGATTTTGGATGGGATTATTCCGAATGAGGAAGAATCGGCCAGGAAGTTTTTTTTGGAGATTAAGAATGAGTTTGTGGAAAAGGCGGAGGGGTGGGAACTTACGGATAACGGATAACACTGATTTACGGATGACAGTGTCATAATATCCGTAAATCAGGATTATCAGTAATCGGTAAGTAAAGGAGAAATAAGAAAGATAGAAATTATTCTTGTAGAAAACTTAAAAACATTGCTAGGTATAGCAATGTTTTTATTATATCACCAACCAATTATATTAACAGTTTAGTTGATTTTTTCGTATTTTAGGCGACTGCCTCGGTTGCCGGAGCAACACCACTGCTTTTAAGAGCTTTTTTAAGCGCAAGTCCTGATTTGAATTTTGGCACAGTAACCGGAGGGATATTTATTTTTTGGCTTGGGTTTTGTGGATTTACACCCACGCGGCCGGCGCGTGTTTTGGCGCTAAATTGGCCAAATCCCGCGATGCTGACACTACCGCCAGCTTTGAGCGTGCCAGTAACAACATCAGTAAATGCAGCAACCATATCCCCTGCTTCTTTTTTGGAAACTCCGGCCTTTTTTGCGATCTCTTCGGCTAATGCCACTTTGTTTAGATGCATATATTTTTGTGTTTAAGGATTAAATTCTAAATTTATTGTACACTAAACTATAATTTATGTCAATAGAGCGAAATATGTTCTGTGGATAATGGATAATGTTTGTGTTTTTGATTTCCAGAATCATTGCCTTATCTCGCGTATTCAATCGCTCTTGTTTCTCTGATGACATTTACTTTAATTTCCCCGGGATATTGCAGTTCGCTTTCAATTTTTCGCGCAATATCTTTTGCCAGATTATAAGACTGATAATCATCAATCTCATTTGGCTGGACAAAAATTCTAATTTCACGGCCAGCCTGGATTGCATAGACTTTTTCCACGCCAGGAAAATCTTTGGCTGTTTTTTCCAATTCTTCCAAACGAGCGACGTATTCTTCATAAGTATCTCGCCTTGCTCCGACTCGAGACGCGGAAATAGCGTCGGCCGCTATGATAATTTTTGTCAGCAATAATTCTTGAGTTTGATCATGGTGCGTTAGAGCCACTTGCGCTATCTCTTCGTCAACTCCGAATTTTTTCAGAATCGTATATCCGATTTGGGTATGCGTTCCTTGGCTTTCATGATCAACAGATTTTCCAATGTCATGAAAAAAACCGGCTTTTTTTGCTTTGGCGGGATCCATGCCAAGTTCATGCGCGATGATGCCGGACAGGTGAGCTACTTCTATTGAGTGGTTTAAAATGTTTTGGCCGTAGCTAGTGCGGTATTTTAGCCGCCCGACAATGGATACTAGTTTTGGGTCAATGCCAATTATGCCAATTTTGTGAAGCGCTTCTTCTCCGGCATTTTTTATATCAATTGCCAGTTCTTTTTTGGCCTCTTCAATAGTTTCTTCAATTCTTGCCGGCTGGATGCGTCCGTCTTTGATCAGTTTATCCAGAGCGATTTTGGCAACGCGCCGCCTGATCGGAGAAAAACTAGAGATAAGAAGCATGTCTGGCGTTTCATCAATGATCAGTTCGCAGCCGGTAAGTTTTTCAATAGTTTTTATATTCCTGCCGTCTTTTCCAATAACGCGGCCTTTCATTTCGTCGCTCGGCAGGCTCACGGCAGTTGAGGTGGTTTCAGACGCGTGATTGCTTGCCGTGCGTTCCATGGCATTGATTATAATTTCACGCGCTTTTGCCTCCAAAGTTTCTTGATTACTTTTGTCAAGCTTAATTTTTCGAGCCAATAATTCTTCTCCGGATTCCAGTTCCATTTTTTTGAATAATTCGCCCATTGCTTGCTCTTTGGAATATCCGGCAATGGTTTGCAATTTTTGTACGGCCTGCTCTCTGGCTTGATCCACTTTTTCCTTGATTGCTTTTATTTCTTCGATTTTTTCCTGCAGTTTGGTTTTTCTGTCTTCAAACTCCAATAATTTTTTGTCGAACATATTTTCCCGCTGTTCAACGCGTTGTTGCATTTTTCTAATATCTGCTCGGCGCTCTTCTTCATCTTTTTTTGCGGCATCCACAATTTCCATCGCTTTTTCTTTGGCTTGGATGACCAAATTTTGTTCTTTGCTTTTTATTTCCATGAGGCGTTTTTCTGATATCGCCTCAATTGAGTTGGCTTTTGCTTGGGCCATTTGTTTGCGCAGGTAATATCCAATAGCAATACCAGCGCTGATCCCCACCGCTCCGACCGCAAGCATCAATAGTTCTGTCATAAATTTATGGTTATTAAATTAAAAAGTTGATGTACAAAAAAATCCCATGATGCCATGAGAGATATCAATAAGTCAAAGAAAACGCCGTTTATCAGGCCTTTTTATGAGATATCAAAACAATCTGCAGTTTCAGATTGATTTTCAGAAGAGTTATTTGAAGTATTGACGAAATTAGTTTGGTAAACAATTTTTTCGCTTAATACGGCTCTTTTTTCACTCATATTTCTTTCACTTGTACGAATCTCAAATGGTAATTTATATTGAATAAATTGTAAAATAATTATAACAGGCTGATTTGAGTTTGTCAAGTTTGTGTATTGGTTTGTGTATTGGTTAGAACAGATCTGATTATAATGATATAATATAAACCTATGAATAGCAAAAAAGAAAATTTGGGCTGGGGCAAAACCACCGAAGCGGGAGCCGAAATCTGGGACGCGAATCCAATTTTTTTGCAAATGCCGGCGCGAAGGCGCGATTGGCTTAAGCTTGTTTTTTATCCAAAAAAATTTTTTTTGTATCAATATATCAAAAAAGCGCTTCAAGAAGAAATAAAACACCGCGATTTGAGCGATCCTTTTACAATTTTGGACGTCGGGTGCGGGACCGGTTCTACTGTAATTGATTTTAAGCGAGCGTTTGGCAGGCGAGTTGACGTGACGGGTATTGATGTGGTGAGACTGCAGATTGATATTGGAAGAAAAAAAATAAAAGAGCGCGCGATAAACGCAGAGTTGGACTGGTATGATGGAAAGCAGTTTCCTTTTTCAGACAAGACTTTTGACGCGGTTTACACTTCCGATGTTTTGGGGCATGTAGCCGGCGTTGAGCTTTGGCTGTCAGAGATAAACCGAGTGTTAAAATCCGGCGGCGCGCTTGCTATGTTTGCGGAGTCAAAGCTGGGCAGGCATGCCTTGGTTCGAAATTATTTGTTTAAAAGGGGGTTGAATGTTGATCCGCACAAGAAGTATCATATTTCTTTGTATAGTAAAAATGGGCTGAAGCGTCTAGTTGAAGGCGCCGGTTTTGAAATTGAGAGCATGAGGAGCGTTTTTTGGGCGAGTTTTTTTGCGCATCCAGATGAATTTTATCACGAATTGAATGCCTCAGGCCAGCGCGGATTTTTTGTGTTAAGGATGATTAACAAGCTCTTGACTTTTGTTAAAAAGAAAGCACACCCTGTTTCTACGGCAGCGAGCGAGCTCTACGGTTTGGTTGAAGCGTGTTTGATTGGAAAATGGATTGAAGCGCAGGGGTACATTATTCTGGGAAAGAAATCATGATTTGTTTTGACGAATCAATGTTTGCGCGCCAGCGATTGACTTATTTGACATATTCTTATATAATTACGAAGCAAAAAAATCGGCAACGCGCTTGTAAGCTTGCGGCATTTTGTATAAGCATTTTTTAGCCAAAAAAAACCTGTTTAATTTAATATTATCCGCATCTTAAGATGAACGTTACTGAACTAGCTAGACAACTTAGGACAAACACAAAGACGCTGCTTGATATTCTGCCTAGGTATGGTTTTGATATTGGAAAAAGGGCGATAAAAGTAGATGATAAGGTGGCGGCGCAGATAATGTACAAATGGAAGTACATCAAGCGAAGTTTGGAAGAACAAAGATTGAAGGATTTGGAAGAAGAAAAGAAAAAAGAGAAAGAATTGCGCAAAGAGTCTGGCAAGACGGTTGTGTTGCCAGATCGCATCTCGGTGCGTGAATTTTCGGAAAAGCTTGAGATGTCCGTGATAGAAGTAATAACCGAACTAATGAAGAATGGCATTTTGGCCAACCAAAACCAAGACATTGATTATGACACAGCGGCTATTATGGCAGAGCAGTTTGGCTTTAACGCGGTGAAGCAAGAGGGCGCGTCCCATGACCAAGAAAAAGAAGAAAAGCTCACTCAAGCTTTGGAACAAGCATTGGGCAAGAGTGAAAATATGCAAAGACGCCCGCCAGTTGTGGTTGTAATGGGGCATGTTGACCATGGCAAAACCAAATTACTTGATACAATTAGACATGCAAATATTATTGATACAGAGTCGGGCGGTATTACCCAGCATATTGGCGCGTATCAGACCATTTGGAAAGATCCAAAAACAGGCTTGGAAAGGCCGATTACTTTTATTGATACGCCCGGACATGAAGCTTTTACAGTGATGCGCAGCCGCGGCGCCAAGGTCGCAGATATTGCTATTCTGGTTGTGGCGGCAGATGATGGGGTGAAGCCGCAGACAGAAGAAGTTATCCAGATAATCAGAGCGGCCAAGCTGCCTTTTGTCGTTGCTATCAATAAAATTGACAAAGAAACAGCCGACCCCCAAAAAGTCAAAACAGAACTGGCGCAGAAGGGCATCCAAGCGGAAGAATGGGGAGGGGATATACCGATGGTAGAGATTTCCGCCAAGCAGAAAATAAACATTGACCAATTGCTTGATTTGCTTTTGCTGGTGGCAGACATGAATGAAAAACAGATTCAAGCGGATCCGACATTGCCAGCCGTCGGCACAATTATTGATTCGCACAAAGACAAGCATACCGGGCCCATTGCCACGGTATTGGTCCAATCAGGAACATTAAAAAAAGGCGACCCGCTCGCAGTCAATTTTGAAATATATGGAAAAGTCCGAGCGATGAGAAACCACCGAGGCGAAGAGATGCAAGAGTCCGGCCCATCTACTCCAGTGCAGATTGTTGGTTTCAAAGTAGCTCCGGAAGTGGGTGATGTGCTTGACGTCGGCAATGCTAAGAATGCCAGCAAGATTGATGTCCGCAAAAAAAATAGCCAACAGACAGGCGCTGAAAGATATACAGTTTCCAGCGCCCAAACATCGCCAGAGGACGGCCAAGAAAAAAAAGGCAAAAAAACTTTGAACATTGTTGTCAAAGCAGATGTGCTGGGCAGTCTGGAGGCAATTATCGGTTCGCTAGAAAAAATTAAGCACGATGAAGTGGGAGTTAAAATCATTGGCAAGGGATTGGGAAACATTACTGAAAATGATGTTTCAAAAGCGCGGGCCGGCGGCGCTTCGGTTCTCGGGTTTCATGTAAACGCGACGTCAACCGCGGAAGAATTGATGCGTGATGA
>JBAZZL010000033.1:0-13015 GCA_041658785.1 Patescibacteria group bacterium | reverse complement strand
TTGACCCTTTTGCTGATTTGCCAGCCGAATTTCACTGCGACGTTCAATTCGGCGCTCCTTATGACAATTACAGATAGTATTGTTGCGTTAAAAAGTTGAATCCAAGTTATGACAAACAAAAATAAAAAATACGGCTTGATAATTTTAGTATTTTGTATCCTGGTAAGTGTCTTATTGCTTCTCCCCCGGCAGCCCGTCTCAAAGTATGATGAATCTTTAAATTTTATCGTGGTGGTAAGTGACGACCAAAGAGCCGATACCTTATGGGCGATGGAAAATTTGCAGAGAGAATTTTTAGCAAAGGGCGTGAAGTTTGATAATGGTTTTGTCACCACTCCCCTCTGTTGTCCTTCTAGAGCTAATATTTTAACCGGGCTTTATGGCCATAATACCGGCGTGCTGCGCAACAACCCTCCGCATGGCGGATTTTCGGAATTTGACGACACCCAATCTTTGGGCCTGTGGCTGCAGCAAGCAGGTTATACCACGGCTTTGGTAGGTAAATATCTTAACGGGTATGAGCAATCCTCGCCATCTATCCCCCCTGGTTGGAGCAAATGGATTGCTTTTACTAAGATCGGTTATGATAAATTTACCTTGAATCTAGACGGCAAAATAAAAAAATTCCAAAAAAATGACGGGGTTTACTCCACCGACCTGCTCTTTGAGAAAGGAATTAATTTCATAAAAGAGAATGAGAAAAAACCATTTTTTCTGTATCTGGCCCCCTATTCTGCTCATGGCCCGGCGACGCCTAAAAATGAAGATAAGAAAAAGTTTGCCGATTTCTTGAATCGCCCGGTTTCTTATAATGAGGAAAATTTAAACGATAAGCCAGCCTTTTATCGTGGTGTTCCTTTGCTTGAAGATGTCGCCCAAGAAAAGCTGGATGAATTCGCCAGAGATCAATTAAGAAGTTTGCAATCGTTGGATCGGAACATGAAGATGCTTTTTGATGAACTGAAAAAGCTAAATCTGCTGAAAAAAACAGTGGTAATATATATCGGTGATAACGGTTATCAGTGGGGTGAACATCGATTAATCGCTAAAGGTTTGCCATATGAAGAATCTATTAAGGTTCCCTTTCTGATAGCTGTTCCCGGAATAAACCCCAGAACGGATAAGGATAATCTGGTTTTAAACATTGACCTTGCGCCGACCATTCTAGAACTGGCTAATATTTCTAAACCGCCGAATTGGGAGTTTGACGGAAAAAGCATCATTAATATTTTAAAAAATCCAGAAATTTCTTTAAGAGATGATTTTTTTATTGAAATCTTAACTGCGGATAAACATAAAAAAAATGACCAGAAACCAAGAAGAAGTTTTTGGGGAGTAAGAACAAAAGACTACAAATTAGTGGAATACTCTACCGGAGATAGAGAGTTTTATGATCTAAAAAAAGATCCTTTCGAAATGGACAACCAATATAATTCAGCTGTTTACCGGCAAATAAGTTATCTTTTGGAACCAAAATTAGCTTATGTTCGAGAACAGATGAGCAAATATCTTAGCGCGATTGAATCCCAGCCAGAAATAGAGATTGAAGATGAAGGAGACGAAGCCGGAGAGGGCGTATTTTAGCCGCATGAACTTCGCCGGCTCCATCGTCCCCGACACCGGGGCGGTGGAGCCGGCGAAGCAGGTTGGCTCCATAGCCCTGTGTGGACTATGGAGCCGGCGAAGTCAATATAAAAACAAAACCCCCGCGTCTCTCCGCAGGGGTTTTAAAATTTCTTCAGTTTTTTTATTGTGCCGAGGCAACCGTCGTGAAATGGGAATAGCAGGTGGGGGCATCTGAACCGTCGCTCAAACGCAGGTGTTCGAGTTTCAATCTCACTGGACTCTGAGCTGTTGCGGACACTATTGATTTGCTCAATGCAGCACTCAATATGTATTTGCAAGTTACAAGTTAAAAAAATAATCTTACAATCTCTACAAACCTTCCTCAAACTTCCGAATCAGCTCATCGCCTCCCAAACTCCGCAGCTCCTTCACGATTTCATCTTGGCAGTGCAGCACCCTACTTCGTGGAACCATGATGAAGGGCGGTTGGTTGTGCTGTCTATTTGCAAGATAGTGCGCCGGTGGCACAAATTTATCATGATTCCCTCGGCGTGAACTTTTCTCTGTGAATCCTAGTTTAATAAGAGCGGAAATACATCGATTTCTTTTGAAACTGTCGAGCTTTGTCATAGGCCCTATGCGTACTGCGGCATTTTGTCGTTTTTGAGCTTTAGTGTGCCAACGCCCTGCAAATCGAGCTCGTTAAAGACATAGTCCGATTCTCTTTTTGGAACATCAAAATAGGTAAGTACCGCGTCATTATACATTTCCATGAGCTCATCTAAATTTTTGCACTGCGAAACAAGCCCCGGCAAATCCGGAGAAGTGATAACAAACCAGCCACTTGGTTTGCGCGTTACGTGAAAGTTGATTTTTTCCGGTATTCCGTACTTCTTTTTTACCTGCATTGGATCACGCTCGGGAAAGAAGTGACGAAAGATTTGATTGAACTGCATAGAATTTCGCTAATAAGTATGAGTGTTCAATATACCTGACTTCTTTAATTTTGTCAATGTAATGAAGTACAGGACATCCTTACGGACAGAGTATACCATAATCGCCAGTGGGGACGCAATTCACCCCTTAATCCCTCTTGCGCCCCACTAAACTGAATCAAATTCGCCCTTTCCGTGAGACCAAAAAATAGCTATAATACGGGAATAGTAAAAATGTACGTTGTCTAACTAATTATATCCCCGTCAAAAAAAATCATGAACAAAAAAAAGACGCTCGTCTCTTTTTAATTTTTCGGCAAAGTGGCTAAACTTGACCCAATTCCTTAATATGGCATACCCCAAATATTTAACCAAACCATATTAAACTTGAAACAAGTCATCCAAACCGATATACTTTGCGTATATTCATCGTCAAACTTAAGTGAAATTTAGGAGTTTGGGCTGCGGCCATTCACTCTCAAAATCATTCATGGTAAAATAAAACCAAATTAACTATATCTATGGTCAACACCCAAAACCAAAATCACCAAATTGCCTTATTCAAAGGCAAAAAAATCAGAAAAACTATTTTTAATAAAGAGTGGTATTTTTCTGTTGTTGATGTGGTGGAAGCGTTGACGGAGAGCCCAACTCCAAATCAATACTGGGGGAAAGTGAAGCAACGAGAGTTTAATGACCAGCAGTTATCCCCAATTTGGGTACAACTGAAATTAGAGAGCGCGGACGGTAAAAAATACGAAACCGACTGCGCTAATACCGAAGGAATGTTCCGCATAATTCAGTCAATCCCTTCGCCAAAAGCCGAACCATTAAAACGCTGGCTGGCCAAAGTTGGGTATGAGAGAGTGCGGGAAATTGAAAATCCGGAACTGGCAACAAAAAGAACACGGCTGCTATACAAATTGAAGGGCTATCCAGAAGATTGGATTGAAAAACGCATGCGCGGCATTGCTATCCGCGAGGAATTGACTGACGAGTGGCAAAAACGCGGAGCGGAAAACGAGCGCGACTATGAAATTTTAACCGCCGAAATTTCCCAAGCTACCTTTGGCATCACGCCAAACGAATACAAAAAAATAAAAGGTCTCAAACATCATAATCTACGCGACCACATGGGCGATTTTGAATTGATCTTGACCATGCTCGGCGAAAGAACCACGACGGAAATACATCGCACCAAAGACACCAAGGGCCTGCCGCGACTGAAAGATGACGCGAGAGCCGGCGGACAAATTGCCGGCACGGCCCGAAAACAAATTGAACGAAAAATCGGCAAGCCGGTAATATCAAACGACAACTTCTTGCCCGATAAAGACAGAAAAAAGTTAGGATAGTATTTTTGTCACTTCACCAACTCCCCATTCTCCCCCGCCCGCTGGCGGTTGGCGACTGGTTCGTCGGCGACGATCAGCCCATCTTTCATTTTGACTACCCTCTCGGCGTGCTCGGCCGTGTATTTTTCGTGCGTGACCAGAATAATGGTGCGGCCTTCTTTGAGATTAAGATTCTGAATAATTTTCATCACTTGCAAGCCCGATTTGGAATCCAGGTTGCCGGTCGGCTCGTCCGCGAAAATCACCGTTGGATTGCCGACCAAAGCGCGGGCAATGGCGACACGCTGTTGTTCGCCGCCGGACAATTGATTGGATAAATTATTTATCCGGTGGCTCAAACCGACCGCCTCAATCGCCCGTTTGGCCTCGGTCAGTCGCTCCTGCTTCCCCATATCCATATACATCAAGGGCATGAGCACATTGTCCAAAACCGAAGTGCGCGGCAGTAAATTAAAAGATTGAAAAATAAATCCAATCTTTTGTTTTCTCATCTCGGCCAGCGCGTCATCATCAAGCTCGCTTACATCCTGGCCGTCAAAATAATATTTTCCAGAAGATAATTTGTCCAAAAAACCCAAAATATGCATCAAGGTTGACTTGCCGGATCCGCTTGGCCCCATAATCGCCACAAACTCGCCGGGCTTAATTTCCAGGTTAACGCCGTGGAGAACGTGGGTGATGATTTCATCGGTCTGAAATTGTTTTTTGAGATTTTCAACCAGTACTAGCGGCGTCATAATTCAAAAATAAACTTTATTAATCTATCATCATTTAAAATTCACCTAATTGTCTAATTCACCCATTCGGCTTCGCTCAGGGCAGGCTCTAATTCACCTAATAAAATACCCAATGACAAATATCCAAATTGGACATTGGAAATTTTATTAGGTGAATTAGAAATTAGGTGAATTAGGTGAATTCAAATTTATTTTTTATTTACCACTTCCATTCGCCGAAACCACCACCTCCTCCCCCTCTCTCACCCCCTCCACAACCTCCACCAACCCGCCATCTCCCCTTAAACCGGTCTTAATCAAAACTTCTTTCACTTCTTTATTTTCTAACACGCGCACATACTTGCCTCGTTCATCCGAACGCACCGCCCGCTGGGGAATATACAAAACATCCGCTTTTTCTTCGGTATAAAACATCACGTTCGCGGTCATGCCGTTTAGAATTTCATGTTCCTTGTCTTCCTCCATGGAAAGAGTGACGGTGTAATAAACGACATCTTGAATGATCGTTTCTCCTTGTTCAATTTCTATGACTTTTCCAACAAACTCCACATCATCGCCAAATGCATCAAGTCTAACTGTGGCGCTGTTGTTCAAAGATATTTTGATAATGTCTGTTTCCGGGATATCAACAATTATTTCATAATGCGGACTTACCAACTTCACAATCGAATCTTGGGAACTGACATATTCTCCTGTTTTCGCGTCAATTTTCCCAATGACTCCTTCCAGCGGAGCTTTGATGCGAGCTTTATTCCGATTTGCCGCTGCTTGGGACAGCGAAGCTTCTGCCGCGGACACGGCCGCTCGGTAACTAGCCACGTCAACCTCGCGGGGCGGGTTCATCGCATCATCCAAATTCGCCTTCGCCTGGCCCACCAATGCATGGTACGCGTCAATATCTGCTTGGGCTTTATTTTTCGTATTCTCAAGATTTGCTATAGACTTATCATAAGCTATTTTATTTGCAGTATAACTATTTTTCGCCGTTTTTATAGCCTGATCTTGATCCACAAGCGAGGCGTACTTGGCAGAAATATTGCCGCGCGCTGTTTGGATGCCGTTCTTTAGAATATCCAATTCGCTCTGACTCAAATCTCCAATTGAAAATGTCTTATCCAAAACTTCTGAAACGGAAAAAAGTAATTCTTTCATTGCCAATAATCCCTCGTATGCCGTATCTGCCGCCCAATCGATTTTATCATGGCTTGAAGCGGCGGACAGCGAATTGACGGATTCGTCCACATCTATTTTTGCTGATTTGGCCGCCAGATATTTATTTTCGGCAATCGTAATCTTTGAAAGATCCCGCACCGAAAGTACGGTTTCAAATTCATTGTTGGCAAACTTGTTGTCAATGCCCAGAATATTATCCGCTTTAATCAAGCTGTCGGATAATGTATCCTGGATAGCATTGAGCAGAGCCGCCATATCATCGTATGCATCCTGAACAATCTGGTTATTTTCTCCGCCTTCAGATAATTTTAAATTATTTTTAGCTGTTTCCCGCGCCGCTTCTCCGTTGCTGATCAAATCTGCTGAATTCGCTTTTATTTGTTCCAGATCAGCCGCCGCCTTGTCATACTTTGCTTGAAGACTGCTGATATAATCAAGAGTATTGCCGGCCAATGCTTTATTCAAGTCAGCTTGGGCTTTTTGGACAATGGCGCTGGCATTGGCTGTCGCCGCATTTAGTTCTTCCAGCTGTAAATCAACTATCAAATCACCCGCTTTTACGTCATCACCGGTTTTTTTATAAATCTGGCCTATTCTTCCGCTTGCCTCAAAACGCAAATCAAGCTCGTTGGCAGACTTTACATTCCCCGTCGCGTCAACTGTTTGCTTCAGCGCGCCGCGTTCTACTTTTGCTATTTCATATTCCGGTTTTTGCCGCGACATTTTCACTTGTCCATAAGCAATTCCGCCGATCACTAAAGCAAGAAGAATGATAATATAAAACAATTTTCGGCGATACCACTTCTTTTTTTTAATGGAGATAATTTCTTGATTCATAAAATTTAGTAGTTTATGGGTTTAGTAGTTTATGGGTTTTTAATATATCGCGCTTGATTGGTGTGTGATTCCTTTAAACCAGCAGACTGATCATGTCTAGCGCTCGCTTACCCGCATCCTCCATCGTTTCTCCCAAAGAAATAAACCCATGATTTTTCATTACCAAAAAATAATTACCGCCTAAAACCTCCAAAACACTCTGTACCAACTCAATACTCCCATAGGATTCTTCTTCCCGCGTTTCAACTGTATTCAATTTCTCAGCATTAGACAAGATCTCCTCACTATGCCCATGAAATATGGCGTTAACATCTTTGCGTTTCCGGTAAATTGCAAAATGCAACATGTTTTCTGAAGAAGGCTCCATTTTGCCATGCGCGCAAACAATTCCTTTTTCCAAATCAACCGAAGAAACTCTAACAAAACAATCATCCGACAGTCCATCTTTCATTGCCAGCCCTGACGCGGTAATGACAAATGAATCTTCCTCATCTTTTAATCTAAAGCTTAAATTTCCGCTTGAACCTCCATTATATTGCGGCGCGAAATTCTTCTCATGAAATTTTTTACACCAAAATTTTAACTCCTCTATTCTTGGGTCTTTTGAAATTTCTTCATCAATCATTTTTGTCGTAAATTTTACGCCGTGGTATGGCATAATTTTATCCCCACTTAACTTGACAAAAAAATTGCAGTTGTGCTATACTAATTTTGGTTTCAATTTGTGAACCACATTCCTTTTAAGAGGAATTTGTAAACAGTCTTCGGCAACGAAGATTGTTTATTTTTTATAAAACTTATGTTATACTCTCACCTGCGGAGGAGCAGGAGGGTATTCCCTGATGGTCGGGGCACAAATTGAAACCTTGCAGGTTCCTCTTCGCAGAGGAATGTGGTTCGATTCCACTGCCCTCCGCGATAAAGTATCCTGAACAAAGAATTCAGGATTTTTTATTTTTCACTGCCCAACAAATCTACAATCGTTTCTTCACTTGCCTCCACAATCCCCTTCTCCGTTATAATCCCAGCAATATATTCCGCCGGCGTTACGTCAAACGTCGGATTCAACGCTTCTGATTCTGGTGAACAAACCAAAATTTTTCTTAAATTTCCCCTCTCATCAATGCCTGTTTGGTATAAAACTTCGTCCTGGCTTCTTTCTTCAATCGGAATATCTTTGCCGGACGGACAATTCAAATCAATGGTAGATATCGGCGCGGCAACATAAAAAGGTATCCCATATTCTTTTGCGCAAATTGCCTTTTCCAGCGTGCCGATTTTGTTGGCGACATCGCCGTTTCTCGCAATTCTGTCGGCGCCTACTATTACCATATCAATTTTGCCATGAGACATGAGATGCGCGCCTGCATTATCCGGAATAATCACATGGGGCACGCCCTCGTTTTTCAATTCCCATGCAGTCAGCCTCGCTCCTTGAGAGCGCGGACGGGTTTCATCTACATAAACAAACACTTTCTTGCCTGCTCGATGCGCGGTGTAGATAGGAGATAAAGCTGTGCCGTAATCAACAAAAGCCAGCCAGCCCGCATTGCAATGAGTTTCTATGTTAAAAGCATCTTTGATTAACTCGTTGCCATACTCGCCGATCTTTCTGCTGTCGGCCGCGTCCCTGTCAGCAATTTTTTGCGCTTCAAGAACAGCCGTTTCTTTTGGACTCTCCGAATCTTTGGCTGCATTAAAAACGCGATTAGCAGCGTAAAATAAATTCTGCGCCGTCGGCCTGGTTGCTTCAATGTCTTTTTTTGCTTTTTCCGCGTAATCCCAAAATCCGTTCTCTGGCGCAGTCAAAAAAGCCTGGGCCATGCCAAACCCGGCTCCGGCCCCGATTGCTCCCGCCCCGCGCACAATCATGGTTTTGATCGCATTACAAGTATCAAGATATGTCTTCGCTTCAAATATCTTGAATTCAAATGGTAATAAATTTTGTTCAATGAAAAACACGGACATTCCTTCCATCCAAACAGTGCGGTAATCTCGATTATTTACTTTCATATTTCACTGATCCAACTTACAACTTACTACTCTACTACTTACTACTTATCCCGCCACAGCCCCGTAGCGAACGGGGTCCCGCTTCGTTGCGGTGACGGGATCCCGCTCGCTGCGGGACAACTTAACTACTTTATACGGATATTCGGCTCTCCCGAATAAGTTGCCGAAATATAGCGTCCTTTGGGCTGTTTTAATAATTTTGGAATTAAATCCTGCGCCTTATCCACCTGATTTTTATTAACCGCCAAAAGTGGAATTTGCAATGCATAGGCAAAAGCATTCGCGACAGTCACTGCCAAGCGCGTGCTGGTAAAACTTCCCTCCCCCACCACCGCCATAATGCCTTGGACCTCTTTTTTATCTTGCCCATGTTCCCGCAAAAATCCATCTATACAAAAAAGAAGTGCTCGGTTCTGGCCGAAAGATTGGCAATCTTTTCGTCTTTGCTCATCAAATATAGCAAGCCGAATTTTTTCTTTTTCTGAAAGATTAACAAGCAAATACATAAATCCAAAATCTGAAATCTACAATCTGAAATCATCAAACTCCAAGCTCATCCACCACTTTCATATTATCCGATTCAAATATTGAATACAAAAATTTATCCATCATCTGCCGGCGCTCAAAAAATTCTTTTTTGCTCATCGTCGTATACCTGATTGAAAAACCAAATTTCTTTTCATATTTTTTGATCACCTTATCTACTGATCGTTCTTTTAGTTCGCCCACCAACAAAATATCGATTGGGGCGCGCTTGTCGGCGGTAAACCTGCCAGTAAAAAGAAATAATTGAATCCACCCCGCTTTGTCAATCATCTCCCGAACCAGCTCTTGTTCATCAAGTAATTGTGATTTTAAAAGAAGAGCCTGCAACTCCAAATACAAAACAGCTGACTGATCCAGCCGGTAATATTTTCGCAACCCTGATCCCGCTTTTTTCATCTTTTCCTCGGGCTCAAAATCAATCTTGATAATCAAGCCCAGTCTCAAAAGAAGCTCAAGCTCCCTCCTTACGGCATTGATCTGCACGTCCAGCAAACGAGTCAGTTCACGGACAAAAAACGCTCTTTCCGGCTGGCGGAAAAAAACGCGCAATAAATTCGCTCTTGTTTTTGAACCAAAAAGGTGTTCAATCATAAATACATCATCGCTGCTCAGCCCAAGCCGTTGGCGCCGTGGGCGCGGAATAACGTAAAACGCGAATTTGAAAATTATCCCAAAACATGAGTGTTGCTTGCTATAAACAAATATAGTATACTAAGCTTGCTTAAGAAAGTCAAAATTATTGGCATATATGGATATATTGGAGTTACATGAATTCTTTGTTGAAGGCAAAGATCAAAAAAATTCGCATGTCTTGCTGCATATAACCGAACCATCCACTCCTGAAGAGCAAAAAAAGGGCTATTTTTTTGCTGTAGCCGAAATAGAAAACGGCTCAATAGAAATAATTGAACGAGTACAGCAGATGATAGACGATTTGGAGTCTGGCTACTATGAAACAAGCGATGAGGGAGGAACAGAAGCGCTGGAGATCACGCTTGAATATATAAATCGGCGCAGCCATCATCTTTTGGAATACAAAAAATCCCATATTCATTGCTTGGTCGGCGCAATTCGGGAAAATGAAATATCCTTCGCCTATCATGGCGATATAAAAGCATTTGTTTTATATAAAAGCAAACAAGGGTATACAAAAATAAACCTTATTGAAGAAAAAAATGAAGAACAAGACAAGTCTCCCAAAAAACAATTATTTTCTGAATTTATGCAGGGCAATATTCAGGCCGAAGATTATTTTTTTGTATCCACTCCGTATGTTTATGAATATCTTTCTGATGATCGCCTGCAAAAAATCATTACTTCACGCAGTACGCGGCAAAGCGTAAATCATATCCAAAAAGTTTTGGCAAATTTGAGAAGCGGCAAATCTTTCGGCGGCATACTCTTCCGTCTTATCCAAAAAAATCAATTGCCTAAAACCGGCCGAATGCCGTCGCACCTAAAACGCGGATCAGCCGACTCGCTAAACAAATTAATCAACGCGCAACATGATACCGATGAAACCCTGCACCCCCCGCTGTTTAGCAACACATCAAAAGTAATAAAATCTTATTTTTCCGGCAAATCAGAAGAAGAGGAAGAACCAAAGGAAGAAGAGCAAAAAAATAAAAGAAAAATTAATAAAGTTATCAGCCTGCCCAATCAGCAAGATCTAAAAAATGAAACAAACTACCGGCCGAGGACTGAACAAAAGCGCGCGGAAAAAGAGAGGCTTGCCAGCGTGATTCTCATTGGGCTTGGCAAGACATTGTTCATGATAGGACAGTTTTTATTTCTAATAATCAAAAGAATAATTATTATACTCAAGGATATTTTTATCGTTCTTTTCATCATCATAACAGACAAAGCGGGACAAAGACAGGCGGTTATAAATCAAATAAAATATTCCCTGCGCCAGCGCAAGGATTCGGTAATGTCCCTTCCTTTGCTAAGCAAAATCCTGCTTTTAGCAACGGTCGCTTTCGCTATCATTTTTATCAGCAGTATTTTATTTATTAAAGCAAAAGAAGCCCGTGAAGCAAGACAGCTTGTTTATCTCAATCTCGTTGCCGCGGTAACGGATAAAAAAGACGCCGCGGAAGCGAGCATGGTCTATGGAGATGACACCAAGGCATTTGAGCTGTTGAAAGAAGCGGAAAAAAATATCTCACAATTATCCAGGGAATCCAAAGAAGAAAAAACCAAGGCTGATGAGCTGGCGGTTGAAGTCGAAAAATCTCTAATGAAATTAAGAAAGATTAAAATTGTACCGCCGGAAATTGTTTCTGATGTGGCGAAATTCCGTCCGGAAGCAAATACCTCCAACCTGGCCGCCATTGACGAAAAACTAATCATCTACGGCGACAATGACAATTACCTTTACGTAATTGATCAAGATACCGGAACGGTTGACGCCAGACAACATACAGCGATCCCGAATTTGCTGGCGGCATCCACCCCAAAAGAACACGATATGATAGTATTTTTGGCAGCTAATAACACTATTGCGCAACTTGATAAAAATTCTTTTACGCTCTCAACAAAGGATATCTCGTTCCCCCAATCCGGAACAACGGCAAATGGCATTTTTATTTACAACAGACGAATTTACACTTTAGACCCAAAAACTAATCAAGTATACAAGCATAACCCGACACAGACCGGATATGATAGGGGTTCCGCATGGATAAAGACAGCGGGCGCCAATCTGGAAGGAGCTGTTTCACTTGCCGTAGACGGCGACATCTTTGTCCTAAAACAAAACGGAGAAATATTAAAATTTGTTTCTGGAGATAAACAAAATTTTGTTGTGTCTGGACTTGATCCGGCCCTAGAAAATCCTGCAGCCATTTGGACCTATAATGATGTTCTTAATATCTACATACTTGAACCAAAAAATAAACGGGTGGTGGTATTGAATAAAGAAGGAAAATTACTCCAGCAATACACCGCGGCGGAATGGCAAAATCCCACCGGCATGGTGGTTGACGAGATTGGCGGTATTGTTTACGTGTTGGATGAAAATAAAGTATACAAATTCTCAATTTAGATTAAAAATAATTATACAGAATTAAAAATAAATTATACAAAATTATTTGAATTTTGTTTAATTCTGTATAATTTTGTTCAATTTCAAAAACAACAAAACCGTCCCGCATTGCGGAACGGCTTGTTTTTTACCAAAAAAATTATTTTAACTCCACCTTCCCGCCCGCTTCCTCAATCGCCTTTTTCATCGCTTCCGCTTCTTCCTTCTTTACGTTCTCTTTGATCACCTTTGGGGCGCCATCAACCAATGCTTTGGCATCGGCGAGTCCCAAACCGGTGGCCGCTTTTACTGCTTTGATTACCGCGATCTTGTTGCCGCCGGCAGAGGCAAGTTCGACGGTAAATTCCGTCTTTTCCTCTGCGGCCGGAGCGCCAACAGCGCTGCCGACGGCCGTAGAGGCCATCATCATGGCCCCGCCTTGCGGGGCGGCCGAAACGCCGAATTTGTCTTCCAGAATCTTCACCAATTCGGAAAGATCTAATACCGACATCTTTTCCACCTGTTCCACGAGGGTTTTAAACTTCTCCGGAACGACTACTTCCTTTTTTTCCTCCTGCTTGTCCGCCGCAGCCGGAGCGGAGGCGGATTTTTGTTCGTCTGACATAGATTTGTTGATTAGATTATTTAATTATTACTTACGGATAACGGATAATCCTGATTTACGGATGACAGTGTCATAATATCCGTAAATCAGGATTATCAGTAATCGGTAAGTATCCGTAAATCAGGATTATCAGTAATCGGTAAGTATCCGTAAATCAGGATTATCAGTAATCGGTAAGTATCCGTAAATCAGGATTATCAGTA
>JBAZZL010000032.1:0-13419 GCA_041658785.1 Patescibacteria group bacterium | reverse complement strand
CGTTGATACCAGCATACCATTATGGTATGCTGGTATTATATGAACTAACTATATCCCCGCCAAGAAACAAGAATGGAGAGTTTCTTTTTTTGATAATCATCTATAATAAATGTTTCTTGGCAACAACTTCTCTTGCCTCTTCGTAATTCTTGACCATTTTCTTAATCCACGGCAAAAAACGCCAAGGTTTTTTGTAAGCGAATTTTGGCAGCCACGCGCTCATTGATCCGCCCGGAATAACTTTGAATAAATACTCGTCAATCCACACGCCGCTTTTCCCATGTTCAGACATTGACAGCCAATAATCCCAGTCTTGGAAACGCCTTAAACTCTCGTCCCACTGAATAGCATCTCTTTTTCTAATTAGGCTTGTTGAATGTATATAATTTTTTTGTTGAAGTGTTGAGGTGTTGAAGTGTTGAAGTAAAAACTTCTTCCAGCCAAAATAAAAATTACTATACGCAAAACTCGCGTTCGTATTTTTTTGCAACGCCTCGTACATTTTTAATAGCATCTCCGGCTCCCCCACCACATCCGCATCCCAAAAAATAACATATTCGCCTTTTGTTTCTTCTAGTCCCCTATTTCTCGCCGCCGGCGCGCCTTTATTCTCCTGCCTCACCAAATCAAAGGTATGAACCCCAGAGCAAGCTCTGGACTCTTGTTCCGCAGCAAGCTGCGGGGAATTAAACCACCTTCTTGTCCGGCGCAGCCAGCAGGCGGAGACGGAACTTGTCCGGCGCAGCCCGCAGGCGGAGACGGATTCAATCTTAAATCTTAAATCTTCAATCTTCAATCTTCTATCGCTCCCATCGTCTACGACAATTATCTCAACATTCTGATAGGTTTGCTCGTGAAGCGAAACAAGAGCCTGTTTCAGCTCTTTTTCATGATTAAAAACTGGAATAATGACACTAACTAATGGCAACATATGCTAATCAATCCACGGCTGAAGCTTTTTTACCTGATGCGGCCATTGAAAATCGGACTGAATCCTCTCTTTGGCCTGTTTGCCCAGCCGCTTGGCATACTCTTTGTTTGTAAGCATTTCCACCAGCGCTTCAACTACTGCTTTGTCGCCTTTGTATATATCAACTACAATCCCGGTCTGCGTGTGCAAAACAGACTCCTCCACTCCGCCGCTTCTGCCGGCGACAATCGGCAATCCGGCCGCCGCCGCTTCCAAAAAAACTAAGCCCAAACCTTCTTCCCTCCCCTCATCAGGATGCGTTAGAACGGCAAAAACATCAGCCAAATAATAATATATCTTTAGTTTGTCATGCGGCACCTCGCCAATGAATCTAACCACATTTTGCAAATCTCTTTTTTGAATTTGTTCAATAAGATAGCTTTTTTTCGGCCCATCCCCCACTATCAGCCAAACCAAGTGCGGCACTTGTTTCAAAATTTCTGGCAATAGCCGCGCCAAATGAGGAAATCCTTTTCCATCGGACAATCTTCCCACAGACAAAAGAGTGATTTTCCCCTCAAGCGCGTACTGGCTGCGCAATTTATGTATGCTTTCATCCGGAGGCTGTTCCAAAAAATCAATTTCTGGACAAGGATATACGACCAAACTCTTGTCTTCAAATTGCGGAAATACGCGCAAAAATCTGCTTTTTAATGATTCGCTATTAAAAATAATTTGCGCCGCGCGCTCCGACACTTTCGCCAGCATTTTTCTCTTCCAAGCGCTGGCGGCGCCGGCAACCAAATCTGTGCCATGAGAAAATAAAAGAAAAGGTATTTTGTAAAATTTCTTTTGCAATACACCGATATAGCCGACAGGCAGAGCATGATGAATCATAATCAATTCAATTTTTTCTTTGCGGACTAACCGCCACGTTTGCCAGCACAATCTAATCCACCTGGGCCAGATTATCTTTGGAAAGAGCATGTTCTTGCGGATGACCTTGTATTTTTGCTGTTCGTCCCAAACTTTGGAATTCTCATGTTTGGGAGCCAAAACAATTATCTTGCTGGTATCAAGCGCGTTGGCAAGATCATGGATATATGTCGCGATGCCGCCGACTGTTGGCGGGTATTCAAAAGTGATGATTAGTATTTTTTTCATAAACGAAAACGAAAATAAATTTAACAAAATTGGACAAAATTAATTTTGTATAATTTTATTTAATTCCTAACCAATCTCACGACCTCCGTTAGCTGTTCTCTCGTCACCGCCTTCACTGCGAACAACATCGCCGGATAAACAATCGCCCCCGCGATTATCGCGAAAATAAAGTGCGTCTGGGTATTCACGTACCACACCGCCGCCCCCATTGCCGCCGCCGACAGGCCCAACTGCAAAACCGTCTTGGCAATAAACCTGTGGGAAATTTTAGCGATTTTGGGAACCACTAAATAACCCAATTTGGCCAGCAAAATGTTCCCAATCAAAGCCGCGCTAGCCGCCCCCGCCACTCCATAGCGGGGAATCAAAACCAAATTTAAAATAATATTTACCGCCATTACACTCCCGACAATAACAGTTTGCGTTACCTGCTTGTTGCCGGCATTAAGAAACGCGCCGATGGGAAAACTAACAAAGGAAAAAAACAAACTGACGATCAGAATCTGAAGCGGCAAAACAGAATTTATGTATCCATCAGAGAACAAGAACAAGACCAAATCGCGGGCGATAACAAAAATGCCGACAGTAATGGGAAAAGCGATAATCAGCAAATACTTGAAGCCGCGCTCAAAAATATATGCCAAGCGCTTTTTGTCCGCGGCAAAATACTCGCTAAAGCGCGGATAAAGAGCGGCCACCAGAGCAAGCGGAATAAATTGGAAAGCATAAGTAATTTTATACGGGATACTGTACCAGCCAACGGCTGCGTCGCCAGCCAATTTTGAAAGTAAAATTGAATCAATATATGAATAAACTCTGGCAAAAATAGCAGCCAGCGCGAACGGAACCGCGATCTTTCCCAAGTATTTAAATACTGCGGCGTCAAACCTCGGCATAAGCGGAATCTGATATTTTTTCCACAAAACGGCGCTGGCATAGCAGACATTGATGAAACTGGGGATGGTAAAAGCAAGAATCAAAAAAATGAGCGGCCGGCCAGTATACAAAAAGAAAGCGCCCATAACAAGCGTCAGAGCCTGGCTCCCAAGCATCCCTCCTGCCTCCCACTTCAAATCTCCCACTGCGCGTAAAACTCCATAAACCGTCAGATGCAATGAATCAAACAGCATTGTGACTGCTGAAAGATAGACCAGCTGCTTTGTTTCCAACGGGTAACCAAGAAGATTGATAGCCGCTACGGCCGCGACATAAGTCAAAATGCCAAAAACAATCTTAATCGCAATAACAGTAGAAAAAAATTGCTGCATTTTTTCCTTTGCTTTTGCCGCTTCTCTAACTAAAACATTAGTAAACCCCAGGTCCACAAAAACAACAAAGACTGTGGTGAAAGCGAGGGCAAAAAAGTATTTGCCTGTCCCTTCGGCCCCTATCTGCCGCGCGATTAGCGTAAAATAAACAAAAGCAACTATTTTTTGCCCAATTGAAGCCATTGTCATGAAAGCGGTATTTTTGGCGATTGAAGTATTCATGTTAACTTATATTTTACGCTAACAGAGTAAAAAATACAACTTTTTAAGATACAATTGATGTTTGGAAACACGCTTACTATCTCAAACTCATATATCAAAACAAACGCGCCGACTATGTCGACGCGTGAATGAAATAAGAAATTAGAAATAAGAAACAAGAAACTGGAAATAAGAACGAATTGGTATTTGTTACTTGGCACGTGTCTCGTGGTACGTGATACACGCTCAATAATCCCTCAACTTACTCACTATATCAAACGTCTGTATTTTCTCCAGCGATTTTGCTTCAATCTGGCGAATACGCTCGCGCGTCACGTCAAACTCGCGCCCCACCTCTTCCAAAGTATGGGTTACTCCGTCCGTGAGTCCAAAACGCATTTCCAGAATTTTTTGCTCTCTCGGCGACAGGTCTTTGATCGCTTCCCGAATATAATCCCGTAGCAGGCGCACTCCGGCCGTTTGAGACGGACTGACATTTTTTACATCTTCAATAAAATCTGAAAGTGATGAATCATCATCGTCATCGCCGACCGATGTCTCAAGCGAGATAGTATCCTGGGATATCTTGATAATATGGTGGATCTTATCCAATTCCTGCCCCATCTCTGCCGCGAGCTCTTCCGGCGTAGGGTCTCTGCCCAGATCCTGCAGCAACCGGCGCGAAATCTGCATAAATTTATTTATCGTTTCAACCATGTGTACCGGAATGCGAATCGTCCTGGATTGATCCGCCAGCGCGCGCGTAATCGCTTGCCTTATCCACCATGTGGCGTAGGTCGAGAACTTGTAGCCTTTGCGATAATCAAACTTTTTCACCGCCCTAAAGAGCCCAATATTTCCTTCCTGTATCAAATCCAAAAGCGAAAGTTTTTTGCCGACAAATTTCTTGGCAATGGAAACCACCAAACGCAAATTTGCTTCAATTAGTTTCCGCTCCGCCTCTTTATCTCCCCGCTCTTTTGCTTTGGCGAGCGTGACCTCCTGATCAGCGGTCAGTAGTGGTATCTTGCCAATCTCGCGCAAATACATCTGTATTGAATCTTCAGAAATGCTTCCCATGTCAAATGTTCCATGTTCGGTGTCAGGTTGTTCTCCTTGAAATCTATTTAATAACTCTTTTTTTTCTTCTTGCTGGCCCAACAATCCATCTTTCAAGGACACTATGGAAATAGCATTTTTGTCCAAAACATCAAGAAAGTTCTCATACAATGGCAGATATTGTTCCATTCTGGGGAAAATATTTAAAAGTTCAACCTCTGTCATAAAACCCCTTGATCTGCCTCTGTCAATTAATTGCCAAATTTCGGCATCCGAAGGCGGATTCGCGCTTTCGGGTATTCCTAAATGAGCCTTATTTGACGGCTCGCTTGTTATTTGAATTTTTCTTGCCTCCCCTGCTTTTTGCGCGCGAGTCGCTTTTGTCTGTGTTGATGGCTTGCAGACTGCATTTTTTCTCGCTTGCCCCGGCGGCTTTCGTCTTTTCGGGGTTGCTGATTTGCTTTTTCGAGAATCCATTTTACGCGTCTGCATTCTGAGCGCGGACTTAGGATCTCGTTTTTTCTTGATAACAGCCTTTCTGGCTGTTTTTTTCTTTGCGACTGCTTTTTTCCGTTTTAGTTGAGCAGTCTTTTTCTTTGTTGCCATTTTGTGCGGCATGTATAAAGTTAATATTATGGATAATCCTAGTAAAAAACTTCTATCTTTTGAAACTCATTGATCAGCTGTTTCAATTTTTCTTGGTTGCCTTCCTGTTCAGCTTTTTCAATTTCAACTTGCAATTTTTGTCGATAGCGCCTTTCAAATTCTTTTTTTATTTCCAATGCTGTTTGCTCTGCCTCCTTTTTCGCTTCGTCTTCTGATACGTTACAAAAATCCAACTCCCCTTTCATGAGCAGGATTTCCACTATATTTTCTCCTTGGCTGTTCAAATTTGTCTGTTTTTTCAATTCACCAATGTCTGCTGATTTTGTTTTATTATACTCCTCATTTATCGCTCTGTAAAGATAAAAATACGGGCCTGTGGATAAATCCAAATCAGCGAGTGATGATAAATAGTTAGTTATCAGTTTAGGAAAACGGAGCAGTAATACAAAAAAACGTTCAACCAATAAATCCATCCTGTCCTTGGCCGCATCTTTAATTTTTATTGGATTGTCCTTGGAATTGCTAAATTTCTTGGCATTGGCGCTTGTTTTTTTTAATTCAATCAATTGTTTTAGCTTATCTCTTAAAACCAAAGAATCAACATTTATCTTGTGAGAGAGCTCTTTGACCCAGTGATCTCTCACAATTGGTGATTGTACCATGGCGATCGCTGACAAAAATTCATTCGCGATCTCGTCTTTGTGGCGGTAATCATCCAATTTTTTATTCAAGCAAACTTTGTATAAAAACCATTCCATGATATCTTTGGCCTCATCAACCGCTTTGAACCACGCCGCTGGATTCTTTCTCAAAATTTCATCTGGATCTTTGCCAGCATCAGGAGGAACAATCACCAACTTAATATCAAAACCTTCTTTAAGAGCAATCCCGATACCTCTGTCAGCCGAATTAAGGCCGGCGGCATCAGCATCAAAAGCTAAAGCCGCTTTATTTGAATATCTTTTCAGAATGCCAACCTGCTGCTCGGTCAACGCGGTCCCGCTAATCGCTATTACGTTTTTCATGCCTGCCTGATGACAGGCAATTACATCCATCTGTCCTTCCACCATTATGATCAGATCTTTTTGCCTGATTTCTTGCTTGGCTTTATTGAGCCCAAATACGATACGTGATTTATCATATACAAGGGTTTGCGGGGTATTGACATATTTACCGCCAGACTTGTCTGTTTCAACCAAAATTCTGCCAGTAAAACCGACAATTCGACCATGTATATCCCAAATCGGAAACATTATCCGGCCGCGAAAGCGATCATAAAATCCTTTTCCGCTGGCAAAATCAGCGCCATCGCGCTTAATTGTAAACCCAGCCGCGATTAGGTCGTCAATGCTGCGGCCTTTTTTTAGAAGATATTGGGTCAGCAAATCCCATTGGTTTGGCACGAAACCGATTTGCCATTCTTCAATTGTTTCTTCTTTAAGCCCTCTCTCTTGCAGATAATCCCGCGCTCCTTTCGCCTGATTCATTGCCAATAAAAAATTATGAAAAAAACGCGCGGCTTCGGTATTAATCTCTATAATGCGATTTTTCTGGCTAGTATTCAATTCGCTCGACTCGCGCGTCAGATCAACTCCAGCTCGGCTAGCCAAATGTTTTAATGCTTCTATGAACTCCATTCCTTCCATTTCTTGCAGAAAAGTAAATATATCGCCGCTTTTTCCGCAACCAAAACAATGAAAACTCTGCCGATCTCGATTTACCATAAAAGAAGGCGTCTTTTCCTGATGAAACGGACAAAGCCCCTTGTGATTCACTCCGGCCGGCTTCAATTGCGCGTATTCGGAGATAAAGTCAACGATGTCTATTTTGTCTTTAATTTGTTGGGTATCGGACATATTTTTCACGTATCACGTAGCATGATACAAATCACGATTCACGATTCACGTAGCATGATACAAATCACCAAATTCGTCTTGAGTCGTGCTACGTGCATCATGCCTCGTGGTACGTGGTACGTGGTACGTGAATATGTGATATACCTTACCCTATTCCGCCGCGAAAATCAATCCCGGTTGATCATAGTAGCGCTTTTCTTTTTTTTTTGCTATACTATCAGCAACAATCAAAAAAACCAAAATAAATTCTTGGAACTTTGCGCATATCCTAAATATCAATATGGTGCAAAATAATCAGCTGGACAAAAAAATATCACCGCAATCTGAACCTCAAAAAAAAGAATCTCTTGAACCCAATATCTACCAACCGCCGGCCGCGCCGGAAGTAATTTCACCTGCTCAAAAAAAAGAATCTCTTGAACCCAATATCTCTCAACCGCCGGCCGCGCCGGAAGTGTCTATTGGGTATTCTCCAGAAAGAGAAATAATAAAGACTGAAGGCGAAGGCTTTTTGGATGAAACGATTCAAAGCATGAAGCGAAAACTAAAGCGCCCTCCAAAGAAAAAATCGATTCATCTCCCCCAGATTCGGGATGAACTGACTGTAAAAGTAGAAAAAATTATGGAAGAAGGGCTCAAGGAAGCATTTCAGGAACTGCCAGTGATCCAGCAACAGGAATTTAAAATGAAAGGAGAAGACACTGCGCTGAAAATCAGAATTCTGCTAAGGGCTGCCCACCTAAAAGTAAAAAAAATATTCAGACTGTTGCTTGAGTGGCTGAAAATGCTTCCCGGCATCAATAGATTTTATTTGGAACAGGAAGCAAAGATCAAAACCGATAAAATTGTAACGTTGAAACATCTGGACAATAATCCTAAGCTGTAAATCAATCCCGCATCTTCCCGCAGGGTTTAATACCCCGCTGGAAGATGCGGGACAAATAGAGATCTACTGGCTCTATGACAACCTTGTTTCAATTCACCGCCGCTCCCTCCTCTGTTTTTACATCTACTGGCTTTCTAAATAATCCGGTTTTATTTTGGCTGTCAATGATCGGAGTTATTCTGCCAATTCTAGCTTTTTTTACTTATATACTTAGTATAATTTTACGCATCCATACCAAGGAACGCAAAGCTTTTAACCGTATTGTATTGCAAATCACTGTGCCAAAAGAAAGAAAATCAGAAGGGCAGGGCGGAGAAGCAGGCAAGGATGACCGCTTGGAACAAATAAAAGAAGAAATCGGCATGACTGAAACTTTTTTTGCCGGCATTGCCGGGCTCAAGGCCGAAAGAGGCGTAAAAGCATGGCTGCGCGGCAGATGCGATCACCTGGCATTTGAAATAATAGCGCACAATCATCTAATTTATTTTTACATTGACTTGCCAAAACGATGGCAGAGCTTTGTTGAACAGCAAATTCATTCTCAGCACCCCTACGCGCAAATTGAAGAAATGATTGATTATAACATCTTTTCCAAGCATAGCAATATCGTCGGAGCATATTTAAAGTCTACTCGCAAACACGTATTTCCATTTTTGACTTATAAAAAAATAGATTCTGACCCGTTGATAACAATTCTAAATTCGCTGGCTAAAATTTATGAGGAAAACAGTTCCGCCGCTATCCAATTTATTGTCCGTTCCGCAAAACGAAAATGGAGACGCAAAGGCATTTCAATTGTCCGCGAAGTCAAAAAAGGCAAAAAATTTGAGCATATCGCGCTAGAATCAGTAGTGGGAAAAACACTTAGAAAGGCTGGTGATGTTCTAAGAGAACAAATGAAAAAGCCGGGCGCGGAACCGGAAAAGCCATATCAGCTTTCGGCAATGGAAGAAGAAATGCTCAAAGGCATAGAAGAAAAATTAATGAAAGGCGGGATGGATGTGGTTATCCGTCTTTTGAGCGTTTCCGATGACAAAGAACAAGCGAAACAAAATCTTGATAATCTGATCAATTCTTTTAGCCAATACAACCTCTATCGTTATGGCAATTCTTTTGAAGCTGTCATACCTAGAAATCAAAAAAAAATAATCCAGGAATTCATTTATCGCGCTTTCAACGAAAGCAAGCGGATTGTTATGAATACCGAGGAAATGTCTTCGCTCTGGCACCTGCCGCTTCACTCTACCGAAGCGCCCAATATCAGATGGCTAACCGGCAGAAAAGCTCCACCTCCGTCCAATCTGCCGACAGAAGGGTTGCTTTTGGGATATGTGGATTATCGTGGCCAAAAAATTGAAGTGCGGATGAAAGATGACGACCGCCGCCGGCATTTATACATCATCGGCAAATCTGGAGGCGGAAAATCAGTTTTTATCGGCCGGCTGGCAGTGCAGGATATAGAAAATGGCAAGGGTGTTTGCGTGGTAGATCCGCATGGAGATCTGGTGCAATATGTTCTGGAGCACATTCCAAAAGAACGCGCCGATGATGTCATTGTTTTCAACCCTTCTGATATGGAGCGCCCGATCGGATTAAACATGCTGGAAGCAAAAACAGATGATGAAAAAGATTTTGCGGTGCAGGAGATGATATCAATTTTTTATAAATTATTTGATCCGCAGACGATGGGGCCGATGTTTGAGCACAATATGCGCAATGTAATGCTGACTCTGATGGCGGACATCAATAATCCCGGCACGGTGATCGATATCCCCCGTATGTTTACGGATGATGATTACGTTAAATTATATCTAAAAAAATTAAAAGATCCGGTGGTGCGGGCGTTCTGGGAAAAAGAAATGTCCAAAGTGACTGATTTTCACAAATCAGAAATGCTTGGCTATTTAATTTCCAAAGTCGGGAGATTCGCTGAAAATGAAATGATGCGAAACATCATGGGCCAGCAGATTTCCGGCTTTAGTTTTCGCGAAGTAATGGATAACAAGAAGATCCTATTGGTAAATCTGGCAAAAGGAAAAACCGGCGAAATTAACGCCAAATTGGTCGGTTTGATAATTGTGGCAAAATTGCAAATGGCGGCTCTTGGCCGGGCCGATATGAGCGAAGAAAAACGCAATGACTTTTATCTGTACATTGATGAATTCCAAAATTTTATTACTGATTCAATTTCCACGATTTTATCGGAAGCCAGAAAATATCGGCTTAATCTGATCATCGCCCACCAATATATGGGTCAGTTGCTGGATGAAAGAGGACGGAAGGATGTTCGGGACGCGGTATTGGGCAATGCCGGCACGATCTGCAGCGCCAGAATCGGTCCGGACGACGCCGAGGTGCTTGCCAAGGAATTTGCCCCTACCTTTGGGTCATACGACTTATTAAACACGCCGATGTTTTCGTGGTACACCAAATTATTGATTGACAGCCAAGCATCAAAGCCGTTTTTGATGAATACCTATCCTGCGCAAAAAGGCAACCCAGAGCTTGCCGCCGCTATCACCGAGCTTTCCCGCCTAAAATACGGACGCGACCGCCGTATTGTTGAAACAGAGATTCTGGAACGCACCAGGCTAGACTCTGCTTCCAAAAACAGTAAAACCGATATGATTGAAGCTTCGCTATAAATACTGTGAATTACGAAACCATTAGCGTAGAACAGCCAAATATAAAAATCTATTCCCAGCTTGTCCACTTTCTATCCACGCCGCCGCCTGACGTGTTTTTTTAAACCTGTTATAATGCTTCAATAATATCTAAAACAAAAATAAATATGAATTCACTTTCAGATCTAATTGGCAATCATCCATTCAGCTCACCGTTTGATAAACTTGACGAGGATAAAAAACATTTGGAAGAAAAAACTGAAGATACCGCGGATAATGCGGATAATATTGATATGGCGGAACTAAGCGCTGTAATCTACTCAATAAAAGACCAGCTGGATGGACTCTTGAGATTGCTCGGCAATAAACAAATTCAAAAATTGCAAAAAGATGATGACGCAGCTGATGTGCAAATAATGGCAACTGGAGAAAAAATTATTGAGGGTGTATTTGACGGAGAAAAAATGATTGGTTCAGACGGGCGAGAATACTCTATCCCGGCAAACTACGCAAGCAAATCCAAATTGGTAGAAGGCGATATAATGAAACTGACAATTACCAATAAAGGATCCTTTATTTACAAGCAGATCGGGCCGATTGAACGAAAAAGGATCGTCGGAGAACTTGTTTCAGATGCCAGTACCGGGCAGTGGAACGTGTTGGCAGACGGCAGAGCTTACAAGATTTTGACAGCTTCAGTAACATTTTTCAAAGGCAAATCAGGCGACGAAGTCGTAATTTTGGTCCCGCAAACCGGTGAAAGCCAGTGGGCGGCGGTGGAGAATATTATCAGTAAGTAAACGGCATACGATATACGACTTACGATATTGTTCACCTAGTTAAATTGATAAAAAAACATCCCGTATATTAACAGGATGTTTTCGTATGTCATAATTCTTATATCGTACGCCGTAATTAACTCATGTGGCCGGAAACCAGTTTTGTCATCTCAAACATATTCACTTCACCCTTTCCGCCAAACAAAGGTTTCAGCTTGTCGTCCGCAATGATATTTCGCTTGTTATTCGGATTCTGAAGATTGTGCTTCTTGATGTATTCCCAAAGTTTTTTTACCACCTGCCCTCTTGGCAATGGACCTTTTCCCACGACGGCTTCAAGCTCGTCGGATAGCTTCAGCGGCTTCAAGAGCGCTGGATTGGCTTTTCTTGGCATAAGAAAATGTGTTAAACGCAAACAAAATATTTTGCGTGATGAATTATAGTACGTTACATATAATAGCAATATAATCGGTTAAGCGCAAAAACTTATCCACAGTATAGCGCTAGAGTGTATTAAATACAATAGCAACGGCAAAATTGACTGTTTACGCAATAACAAAATTCAGTTATAATACCCCCGCCTAAAACTCAAAATCCAAAACTCAAAATCTTGCTTTCGCACTTTGGATTTTGTCCGCCAGCTGGCGGATTGGATTTTGAATTTCAATCAATATGGCTCTATACCACAAGCACCGTCCCCAAACTTTTGGCTCTGTAATCGGCCAAGAGCATATAACTAAAACAATAATCAACCAAATTATCATGGGCAAAACAGCCCACGCTTATTTATTTTCTGGTCCTAGGGGAATAGGCAAGACCACTGTCGCCCGGCTGCTGGCCAAAGCTTTGAATTGCGAAAATAGAAAAGAAAAATCAAGCGAGCCGTGCAATAATTGCGCGTCGTGCAATGAAATCAGCGGTTCAAGAGCGATTGATGTGATAGAGATAGATGCCGCCTCCCACACCGGCGTAGACAATGTCCGAGAAAATATTATTGAAAACGCCCAATTTCGTCCGACAAAATCGCCGTATAAAATCTTCATTATTGACGAAGCGCACATGCTCTCTACGAGCGCCTTCAACGCGCTCTTAAAAACACTGGAAGAGCCTCCAGCGCACGTGGTTTTTGTCTTGGCCACGACCCAACTGCGCAAACTGCCCGAAACGATTATTTCCCGCTGTCAAAGATTCAATTTCAAAAAAGTTTCTCATGATGAATTGAAAAAACACCTGCTTGGCATTGCCAAAGAAGAAAAAGTTAAAGTAGACAAAGAAGTTATTGGCCGCATTGTAAACAAAAGCGAGGGTTGCGTCCGCGATGCCGTCAGCCTGCTTGACCAAATCATGGCAGTGGGAGAAAAAAATATCACTGCTGAAATCGCTTCGGTGGTTCTGCCGGCTTCAAATCTGGATGAAGCGCTAAAATTTGTCTGCGCCTTAATCAGCCGGCAGGCCAAAGAATGCTTGGATCTAATCAGCAGAGAAGCAGGCGAAGGCGCGCGTTTTGTAATCTTCGCTGATGATATTATTGAAATGTTGCGGATAATGATGATTATGAAAGCAACTTCGCAAAAAAACGTATCCGGAATTGATTTGGGCGACACGGTAAAAAAAGAATTGCAAAAACTGGGCGATTTGATTGAATATCAAAATATTGTTCATCTGATTGATCTTATAATGAAACGCCGGCAAGAGATTGAATCCGCCCCGCTGCCCCAACTGCCAATGGAGCTGGCGGTAATTGAATGGTGTTTGGACGACACTTGCCAAAAATTGCCTGCTGAAAAACAAACCGATAATCAACAAAAAAATGCTCCGCAACAAGATAACAGCGCGACCTCTCAATTCAGCCAAGAAGCAACAGCCGAAAAAATCAAAGGTATGAACCCCATCCCGCAATGCGGGACTGGACTCTTGTTCCGTCCCGACACAAAGTCGGGGCGGGAAATTAAACCACCTTCTTGTCCGGCGCAGCCCACAGGCGTAGACGGATTTAACACTGAAAAAGACGAAAATACCAGCCAACCAACTGCCAAAAGAATTACTGAAAAAATTAAAAATCTCGT
>JBAZZL010000031.1:0-13812 GCA_041658785.1 Patescibacteria group bacterium | reverse complement strand
GAAAGATATACAGTTTCCAGCGCCCAAACATCGCCAGAGGACGGCCAAGAAAAAAAAGGCAAAAAAACTTTGAACATTGTTGTCAAAGCAGATGTGCTGGGCAGTCTGGAGGCAATTATCGGTTCGTTAGAAAAAATTAAGCACGATGAAGTGGGAGTTAAAATCATTGGCAAGGGATTGGGAAACATTACCGAAAATGATGTTTCAAAAGCGCAGGCCGGCGGTGCTTCGGTTCTCGGGTTTCATGTAAACGCGACGTCAACCGCGGAAGAATTGATGCGTGATGAAAAGATATCCTTTTTACGGTATGATGTAATTTATGATTTAATTAATTGGGTAAAGGATGAATTGGAAAAATTGCTTGACGCGGAAAAAATTGTTACCGAGCTGGGGAATTTGAAAGTTTTGGGTATTTTTCACACTGAAAAGAATGCTATCACTGTCGGCGGCCGCGTGGAAAATGGGAAGGCCAAGAAAAAAGCATTAGTGAGGATAAAGCGCAATGGAGAAATCATCGGACCGGGCGAGGTGGCAGAATTGCAGCAAGGCAAGCAAAGCGTAAAGGAAGTGTCGAGCGGGACAGAGTGCGGCTTGAAAATTGAAAGCAAAACGAAGATAGAAGAAGGGGATGTGCTGGAATTTTATTCAGAAGAGTCTAAAATCAGAAAAATTATTTTTGGATAATAATATGCCGGAAAATAAGGAAGAATCTAAATAATAATAACAATATTAATTGTATGCCAGAGTTAAATTTTATAGAAACAACATTTGATCAAGAAGTGTTGAAGTCTAGTGTTCCGGTATTTATTGATTTTTGGGCGCCGTGGTGCGGGCCCTGCCAGATGATGGGGCCGATCGTGGAGGAGCTGGCAGGCGAGTATGGCGAGGACAAAATCAAGATTGGCAAAATAAACGTGGACGAGAGCCCGGCCTTGGCCGGCAAATACGAGGTGATGAGCATCCCCACATTTTTGATGTTTAAAAACGGAGAAGTGGCGGATAAGATTGTGGGAGGTGTCACCAAAGAGCGATTGAAGGAGATGATTGGGAAGCATTTGACAGTCTAAAGTGACTGACGGTGATGGAGGAAACTGGAAACACGAAACACGAAACACGAAACTGGTAATTAGTAATTGCTTGGATTCAACTTTTTAACGCAACAATACTATCTGTAATTGTCATAAGGAGCGCCGAATTGAACGTCGCAGTGAAATTCGGCTGGCAAATCAGCAAAAGGGTCAAATTTCTCCGCCGATTGGCGGATCAATTTGACACTCCACCTATTGTACAAGTGTTGCGTTAGATTCTGGAGTCAAACTTGGTAATTGGTTTAAAAAATAATCCGTTAGTTACCAATAATTACCAGTTATCCCGCCGCAGCGGGATCCCGCTCGCTGCGGGACAATTTACCAATTACCAGAAGTATTAAAAAGTCCGCCGTGATGGCGGATTTTGAGTATAGAGAAAGTTGGGGGCCAGGGCGACGTCGCGTCAGTGCGGCGCCGCCCCGGCAATGGTGGAACACCCGTGTAGGGTGAAACACCTGAAAGAGGCGGAACAGGTCAGCGCCGCGTTGTCCGGGTCAGGATTACGGTTTCTTCTTGGCCGTGGCTTTCGCTTGGGCGTTGAAGAAGTCAATATCCACAAAGTGGACACGGACCAAGCCGTTGATTCTGACAAACAACCCTACGATGCGTCGCTTCATGACCTACCTCCCTTGAAACGATGGGCTACATCATGCCCATCCAGACAATCATCTCTGCCCCCGGAGGCATTCCTGCCCCCCATTCGTCCTCGTCTGGATTGGGGGCGAATCGAGCGCGCATCTCGGCTCCTGGCCTGTCGCCTGGGGCGGCGGCAGGTTCGGGCGTCCGCTGGGCAGCCGCCGCTGTCGGTTCCTGCTTGGCGCGAGAGGAAAAGATTTCCAACAGGCGCCGTATGACGGCGATCACTATAAGCGGATCAATGGCGGGAAGAGGATGGTTGTGGCCGCCGCTATCCAAGCTCTCGAGGACTTGTTCCATTTCTGGATAGCCGTCCCCGGCGCTTTCGCGAAACAACTCGCATAAGGATTTTTTCACCGAACATCTCCTGTTCTTTGGCCAGCAATGCTGGCAGTTGGGTGCAATGAGTCCGGCTTTTTTCCATTGTCCGAGGCGCTCGGAACAATGGCGGTCTGCCGGGCTCGGGTTTCCTCTGGGGGTTATTTTACAGCAGAACGAGGCAGTTTACCAGACTCCTTATTCTATGTCAAGGGGTTTTACCCAGTTGTCAATAAAAAAGCGCGCTTATTGAAAATTTTTTGCGGTTGGGGTAAGATGGAAACAATTACGAATTACGAAACTGGAAACTAGAAACTCAGAATGCGAACGACTGATTTTGGAGTATCAATAAGTGGGGAACAAAGATAACGAGCATTTTTTCCGCCAGTTTCGAGTTTCCAGTTCCCAGTTTCATTACTGTCTCATTGCTTTACTTTATCTACTTTATTTTATTTTACCTTGCTTATAAACCACAAGTAATAACATTTATATCATCCATATGAACAACCCCTTCCAAAACGCTATGGCCCAGCTGGATAAAGCGGCCAAAATAATGAATTTGGATAAGAATGTCCACGAGATTTTGAAACAACCGGATCGATTGCTGACTGTTTCTATTCCAGTAAAGATGGATAACGGGGAATTAAAAGTATTTACTGGCTATCGTTCTCAATACAATAATGCTCTTGGCCCGTATAAAGGCGGAATTCGCTATCATTGGAACGTCTCTATTGATGAGGTGAAAGCGTTGTCGTTCTGGATGATGGTAAAATGCGCGACAGTGAATATTCCGATGGGCGGCGGCAAAGGCGGCGTGATTGTTAACCCCAAAGAATTGTCCGAAGGCGAATTGGAACGGCTCTCGCGCGGATATATTCAAAAGATTTGGCCGCTTATCGGCTCGGACAAAGATGTGCCGGCGCCGGATGTTTACACCACGCCGCAGATTATGGCGTGGATGCGGGATGAATTTGAAAAAATTATTGGCCGCAAAGATCCGGGCGTCATCACTGGCAAGCCGCTGGATCAGGGCGGATCCGAAGGGCGCGGATTTTCTACCGGGCAAGGCGGAGTGTATTGCGTGCGCGAGCTGGCAAAAAAAATGGGTTTTGAACCAGCCAAAACGACGGTGGCCATTCAGGGATTTGGCAATGCCGGCAGTTTTATGGCCAAACTTTTGCATCAGCTTGGTTACAAGATTGTCGCGGTTTCCGATTCAAAGGGCGGTGTTTACAACAAAGACGGCATTGACCCAGACAAAGCTGAGGAAATTAAAAAAGCCGGCGGAATGCTGGGTTGCTATTGTGTGGGGACTGTTTGTTCGTTGGAACAAATTCCCAATGACGGAACTTGCCGAGGTATCAGCAATGAGGAAATTCTAGAATTAGATGTGGATATTCTCGTGCCGGCCGCTTTGGAAAATCAGATTACCAAAGACAACGCCGAGAGAATCAAAGCCAAAGCGATTGTTGAATTAGCCAACGGCCCGACCACGCCGGAAGCGGATGAAATTTTATTCAAACGCGGCATCACGGTTGTGCCTGATGTCCTGGCTAACGCCGGGGGAGTGACGGTCAGCTATTTTGAATGGGATCAAAACGTAAAAGGCGAACACTGGGCCGAAATCGCAGTTTTGCAAAAGCTGGAAAAAATTATGGTGAACGCGTTTGATGAGGTTTGGGAGACCAAAGAAAAATATGGCGTTGACATGCGGACCGCGGCGTTTGTGAAAGCGATGGAGCGGGTGGCGGCTAGAATTAAGGCATAAGAAGAGGATCGTCTGCGAGTTCCGGTAGTATTTTTACAAGATATTTTCTCAATTTATTTTTCGCGTGTTGGATGCCCACCCTTATAGAGTTTACTGTCGTTTTGAGTTCTTTTGCAATTAATTCGGGTGGCATATTTTCCAAATAATAAAGCCGTATCGCTTCGCCCATTTTTGACAAACCGCCTTCTTTTGTGCCGAATATTTGTTGGATAGCCCGCTCAAGAAGAAGCCGCATTTCTGCTCGCGCCAATATTATTTCTGGCGATGGAAACTGGCAGGCATCATTTTGAGAGAGCGGTCCGCTGTCAGGCAATAATGTCTGAAGGTCGTGCGGGTCTGTAAGTTGGAGCGGCGGGCGAAAAAGATTTCTGGTCTTACCGTCGTTTTTTTCTGTTTTTCGATGGTCGCGGGCGCGCATAAAGTCAACAGTACATCGGTCCGTGACTCTTTGAAGCCAGCCATTAATGTTTGTAACAAAAAGTTTTTTTTTGGTCGCGCTTTTCCATAATTTTTCCAGCACCATTTGGGAAATATCTTCCCAATCGGTTGGACCGACCAAACCCCTCCACTTGGTGAGCCGTTCTTGTTTATCCAAAATGGAAACAAGAGAGGATTTTAGCATTAAAAAAATATAATGGAATGCTTTGTCTCGTTCAGAGTGGGGAAGCGTCAAGTCGCCGACTTTTTGTATCAATTTTTCCAATTCTGGCGGTTCATTTTCCTTAATTATTGATTCTGGCGGTGGTAGCGGAGGTTGATCTGGTCTAGCCATATTTTCACTGTTCAAAATATAGAATAACAAAAATATACTATCACAATTGAAATGTTTAGTCAAAAAGGAAATTTTTTATGCCTGAACTTCCAGAGGTAGAAACAATCAGACGCGACTTTTAATAATTATGTTGACTCGGAAGGGAGACGGGGGAATTTTGTTAAATTTTTGAAAGTGTATGGACGAGGGGGGTTAAGATGCAAGCGGTGCGGCGGGATTATTAAGAAAATCAGACAGGGCGGACGGGGGACGCATTTTTGCGCGGGGTGTCAGAGGTGATTTGATTTTTCAGCCAAAGTTAGGTAAAATGGAACACAGATTTCCATGATTGCCATGATTTACCAAGATATAAGAAATCATGGTTGATCATGGCGATCATGGAAATCTGTGTTCTCATTATTTTATATGGAGCTATACGACCCTAAAAAAATTGAATCAAAATGGCCCGTCTCCGCTTCGCTGCGCCGGGTAAACAAATTGATCAGAAAGTATGGAACCTTATAATCCAAAACAAATTGAAAAAAAATGGCAGCAGCATTGGGAAGAACACAAGACCTTTGAAGTGACCGAAGACCCAAGCAAGCAAAAGTTTTACGGTCTGATTGAGTTTCCGTACCCGTCCGGCGAAGGTCTGCATGTGGGGCATCCGCGGCCGTTTACGGCCATGGATGTGATTGCGCGCAAAAAAAGAATGGAGGGCTATAATGTTTTGTTTCCGATCGGCTTTGACGCGTTTGGCCTGCCCACGGAAAACTACGCCATCAAGACCGGCCGCCCGCCGGCAGAAGTAACCAGAGAAAATATCTCCAACTTTACCCGCCAGTTAAAAATGCTCGGCTATAGTTTTGATTGGTCGCGGGCAGTGGAAACCACCGACCCCGCTTATTACCGCTGGACCCAGTGGATTTTTTTGCAATTATTCAAACACGGTTTGGCCTACAAAAAGGCGATGCCAATCAACTGGTGTTTATCATGCAAGATTGGTTTAGCTAACGAGGAAGTGGTTGATGGCAAGTGCGAGCGGTGCGGCGGGGAAATTGAAAAACGGAACAAAGAACAGTGGATGCTGGCGATTACGAAATACGCGGATTCATTGCTCGCGGGGCTGAATGATGTTGATTATATTGAACGCGCAAAAGTTCAGCAGAGGAATTGGATAGGGCGGTCGGAGGGAGCGTCTGTCAGATTTCAGATTTCAGATTTCAGATTTCAGATTGAAGTGTTTACAACAAGGCCGGATACGTTGTTTGGGGCCACTTATATGGTTTTGGCGCCGGAGAATAAATTAATTGAAGATTTAAGATTGAAGATTGAGAATTGGGAAGAAGTTAAAAAATATATTGAAGAGGCAAAGCGCAAGAGTGATTTGGAACGGACGAGTTTGGAAAAAGAGAAAACCGGCGTGGAGTTAAAAGGAATTAAAGCGGTAAATCCGGTGAATGGCGAAAAAATACCGGTTTGGGTGGCGGATTACGTTTTGGCTGGCTATGGCACCGGCGCGATTATGGCCGTGCCGGCGCATGATGAGAGGGATTGGGAGTTTGCGAAGAAATATGATTTACCAATCAAACATGTGGTTGCCAGACAGATAGGAGAAAGGAAAAAAGAGGGTTATTCTAGACCCGGTGTGTACGCAATAATTACTAGAGGTGATAGAATTTTGGTGATGTTTGATAAGAAGAATAAATATTATCGCATACCAGGCGGAGGCATGGATAAAGGTGACGGTGATAAGTTAGAGACTCTTAAAAGAGAGATAGAAGAGGAAACAGGATTTAAAAATTATCAAATTGGAGATCAATTTTCTACTTTAGAAGCTTGTAGTTATGCTACTGACAGTGTTCAGTATCAACATAGATTATTGCATGTTTATCATGTTTCTCTGTCAGACGATAAGAAGAAAAGTAATCATTTGGAAGAGGGCAAGTGGGATTATCATTGGATGACGTTTGAAGAAGCACAAAAAGCTTTTGCGAAAAATGCACAGGAAATAGGAGAGATTGAATTAATTGCTTTAGCTTTTGGTAAGGAGACGGAATGTTTTAGCGGTGAGGGAGTTTCGATAAATTCTGAATTTTTAAATAATTTAGAAACCAAAGACGCCAAAGAAAAAATGATTAGCTGGCTGGAAGAAAAGGGGTTAGGCAAGCGAGAAGTAAATTACAAACTCCGCGACTGGGTATTTTCCCGCCAGCGGTATTGGGGCGAGCCGATTCCATTGGTTTATTGCGAACATTGCAAGAATAAAAAATATAAATATATTTTACTGCACGGCTTTGGCGCGAGCAGTCAAGAGATTTTTATTCCTCGGCTGAAAGCAAAACTGGAAAGCGAAGGCCATGAAGTGTTCGCGCCGGATTTGCCTAATACTGATAATCCAGATATTGCCGAACAGGCAAAGTTTGTTTTGGATAATACCAAAATTACTGAAGACACCATTATTGTCGCCAGCAGTCTGGGATCAATTGTTACTTGGAAATTATTAGAGAAGATTAAAACAAAGATTACCAAAGCAGTGATTGTTGATGGCTTTATCCGTCCGGAATTTAACGATAGAAAAAGGCCTGCGGTGGAAAAAAGCGGTGATTTTAAATTTGATTGGAAAAAGATAAAAAACAATGTTGATGAGTTTGTGATTTTGGCTGATAACCAATTTCCAATAATTCCGGAAGAACAATCAAGAGAAACGCGGGAGCTATTGGACGCCTCATTGCAGTTTGCCAAGCCGGAATACCCGCATTTTGTCGGGGCGGAAGAGCCGGAAATTGAACGGATTTTGGAGAACACCGGTTGGATTCCTCTGCCTGAAGATCAACTGCCGCTGGAATTACCTAAAGTAGTAAAATACCAGCCGACCGACACCGGTGAATCGCCCTTGGCCGTGATTGATGATTGGGTCAACACAACTTGTCCGAAATGCGGCGGCTCGGCCCAGCGCGAAACAGACACGATGCCGAACTGGGCGGGTTCAAGCTGGTATTTTTTGCGCTACATGGATCCAAAAAACAGCAAAGAACTTGCCGCGCAAGATAAATTAAAATACTGGGGGCCGATTGATTGGTACAATGGCGGTATGGAACATACGGTTTTGCATTTGCTGTATTCCCGATTTTGGAATCAGTTTTTGTTTGATATTGGCGCAGTGCCATTCAAAGAGCCGTACAAAAAACGCACGAGCCATGGCATGATTTTGGCCAAGGGCGGGGAGAAGATGAGCAAGTCGCGCGGCAATGTGGTGAATCCGGATGAGATGGTAGAAAAATTCGGCGTGGATGCTTTGCGTACTTATATTATGTTTATGGGGCCGTTTGATCAGGCGGTGGAGTGGGATACGAATGGGTTGATTGGCGTGCGTAGATTTTTTGACAGGGTTTGGTCATTACAGACAAAGGTTGAGGGCGTTAAGGATCAGAAATTGGAAATTGGAAACTGGAAATTGGAGAACATATTGCATAAGACGATTAAGAAAGTGACGGAAGATATTGAGGCGATGAGGTTTAATACGGCGATCGCGAAGATGATGGAGTTGTCAAATGAGATGGGTAGGCATGAACAATTACCAATTATTAATTACCAATTACTAATTTCCATTCTGTCTCCATTCGCCCCGCATCTGTGCGCCGAGCTGTGGGAGAAGTATGGGGAAGGAGAAATGACCTGGCCCAAATACGATCCGGAGAAAATTGTTGAAGACGAAATTACTGTCGTTGTTCAGATCAATGGTAAAGTGCGGGATGAATTGCGCGTGCCGGTGGATATTTCGGAGGAGGAGGTTAAAAAAATGGCGTTAGAATCTGAGAAAGTAGGGAAGTGGTTGGAGGGGAGAGGGGTGAAGAAAGTGATTTATGTGAAGGGGAGGTTGGTTTCAATAGTTGTGTGATTGAATAGAACACGGATTTAACGAATTAAACGGATTAGAACGAATTATGTTGAAGGAGGAATTAAGTAATAAATTAATTCGAGCATTTTACAATGTCTATAATAGGTTGGGTTTTGGTTTTTTAGAAAAGGTTTATGAAAATGCTTTGGTTTTAGAGCTTCGCAGATTAGATATTAATGGAAGAAGACAAGTGCCGATTAAAGTTTATGATTTAGAAAATTTAGTAGGAGAGTATTTTGCGGATATTATAGTTGAGAAATCAATTATTGTAGAATTAAAGGCAGGAGAAGCATTATGCGAAGAACATGAAGCGCAATTGATTAATTATTTGAGAGCCACTTCAATTGAAGTTGGTTTTTTATTTAATTTTGGGCAAAAGCCGCAATTTAAAAGAAAAATTTTTGAAAATAAATATAAAAAATTCGTTTGAATTCGTTTAATTCGTTAAATCCGTGTTCTATTACGTATGTTTGAAAAAGTAATAAATTCCAAATCCAAAACGTTCCTCGCGTTTTGTTTTTGTTTTCTCGCCGGGGTCGCGATAGCGTCATTATTAAACATCAAAATAAATTTCGTTTATCTATATTTATTCCTATTCATTTCCGCCGCGCTCCTGATAATCACTTGGCAAAACAAAAAGACGCGCTTTATCGCGATTGGCGTGATTATCGCGGCGTTGGGTTTTGCTCGCTATGTTTTTGCTTTTCCGACGGATTCACCAAACAACATTTCATCATTCGCCGGCAAGCAAAAAATTATCGGTTATGTTTCAGCCGAGCCGGATGTTAGGACCGATGGCGTGCGTTATATTGTTGAAAGTGAAGGAGTGAAGGGTGGTGGGGGACGGGTGGAGGAAAAAAAGTTGAACGGAAGAGTTTATGTTAAATCGGGATTATACCCGCGATATGATTATGGCGATAAGTTAGAACTAGAATGCGAGTTGGAAAGGCCGGAACCCATAGAAGACTTCCGTTATGACATGTATTTGGCGAGATATGGGGTGTTTAGTATTTGTCAGAATCCGAAGGTAGGGAAGGTTGGAGAAGGCGAGGGCAGTGGTTTGATGAGAGGAATTTTGTCGTTAAAAAATATCGCGGCGGAAAAAATCAATAAACTATGGCACGAGCCGTATGCCAGTTTTATGGCTGGGCTGTTGTACGGCTATCGCGGTGGCTTGGGAAGTTTGAATGATTTATTCGCGCGGACTGGCGTAACGCACATTGTGGCGATTTCCGGGTACAACATCAGCATCATCGCGGCGATTTTGATCGCCATTTGCGTTAATCTTTTGATCCCGCGCAAAAAAGCGTTTTGGATTATAATTTTGGGGATTGCTTTATTTGTTTTGTTCGCCGGAGCGAGCGCTTCGGTGGTGCGCGCCGGAATTATGGGAGTGATTGTATTATTAGCCAAACAGATTGGCAGAACCTCGCGCGTGGGCAATGTGATGGCCTTGACATGTGTTTTGATGGCTCTGCAAAATCCGTTTATTTTAATTTGGGACGCTGGATTTCAACTCTCGTTTATTTCCACGCTCGGATTGGTGTATGTCAGTCCGTTTATTGGCGTTTGGTTTCAAAAAGTTCCGGAGTTTTTGGGTTTAAAAGAATCCTTAATTTCAACTTTGTCCGCGATTACGGCGACCTTGCCCCTGATCTTGTACCAGTTCGGCCGGCTGTCCATTGTCGCGCCCGCGGTGAATGTTTTGATTCTTTGGACTATTCCGCTACTCATGACGCTCGGTTTTTTCGCGGTGCTATCCAGTTTTGTTTTTAACCCTTTGGCGCAGGTGATCGCTTGGATCGCGTGGGTTGGTTTAAGTTATGTTATTCTGGTCGTCAAATGGTTTGCCGGGCTGTCGTTTGCTTCGGTTGATTTTACTATCCCCTGGTGGCTTATGATTAGCGGGTATGTTGTTATGGTTTTTGCTTTTAGAAAGGTTAATAGAACACGGATTTAACGAATTAAACGAATCAAAACGAATTCGTTCCAATCCGTTTAATCCCCGCCAGTGAGGCGGGCAGGCGTTAAATCCGTGTTCTATTATTTTGGTTATGAAAAAAGCGCAAATAATAATTGCAATACTGTTAGCAATCGTGATTATCCTGCTTATTTTTGTTAGAAAGGATAGCGTTAAAGATGTTAAAGATATTCAGAATGTTAAAGATGCCGCAAGTGATAAAATTGTTCAGAATGATTATGTTAAGGTTACTTTTTTAGACATCGGCCAAGGCGACGCGACGTTTATTGAATTTCCGAACGGGGAGCAGATGCTGGTTGACTGCGCGATTGACGCGCGGATTATTGAGGCCTTGGGGCGGACGATGGAATTTTATGATAAAGATATTGATTATCTGGTCGTAACGCATCCGGATTTGGATCACTACGGCGGTTGTGTTGACGTGCTAAAACGATTTGCGGTGAAAAAGATTGTTTACAACGGCCTGCGCAAAGAATATGATGGCATGTGGAAAGAATTTTGGCAAGCGATCGCGGACGAGGGAGGGGAGTATGTGGAATTAAAAAAAGAGGATGTTTGGAATATCGCGAGCACGACGTTGCATTTCCTTTATCCGGATCATTCAATCGTTGCCGATGCCAAAATTCCGGGTAGCAGCGAAGAAACGGACGCCAACAATACTTCTGTCGTCTTTAAATTATCGTACGGCGAGATGGACGTGTTATTGACTGGCGACGCGGAAGCGGAGTTGGAAAAATATCTACTTCAAACTTACGGGGACCAGCTTGACGTTGAGATATTGAAAGCCGGACACCATGGCAGCGCCGGTTCTTCCATTCAAGAATTTATTGAAAAAACCTCGCCGGCGCACACGATTTTTTCCGCGGGTAAAGAAAATACATATGGCCACCCGTCTTTGCGGATTATCCGCCGCGCGGAGCGGGTCGGCAGTAAAACTTGGCGAACTGACACGATGGGTGATATAATGATGGTAATAAAAAGAGAGGGGATTGATGTTGATACTATATCAGGGAGTTAAGGTTTAATTTTGGACAATTTTGTGAAGTATTTATTATTTATAACATTCATTCTTTTATTAACTCCCGGAGTTGTTTTTGCCGCGACTGACACTGATAATGATGGTTTGGCTGACGATCAAGAAGCGTATTATTATACCGACCCCAATAACGCGGATACTGATGGAGATAGGTTTAGCGATGGTTTGGAAGTAGCCAATGATTATTCTCCACATGCCGGAGCCGGGAAGCGTCTGCATGAGTTTGATTTTGACAAGGACGGCTTGAATGATTGGGCTGAACGTTGGTTTGAGACTGACATCGGATTTTTGGACACTGACAATGATGGAGCCGGCGATTTCGCGGAAGTGATGCGCGGAGTGAGCCCAACCAGTCTGGCCACAACAACAATTTTTTCCCGGGAAATTATCGTTGACCTGACTGTTCAACAGTTGTACGTGGCGGTTGACGGCATTAAAATCATCCGTTATCCTGTTTCTACCGGCAATCCAGGCACTCCCACTCCGGCGGGAGAGTTCAAAATTGAACGGATGCGCCCGTTTGTGGATTATATCGGCGCTGATTATTCTTATCCGCGCACCCCGTGGAATTTACAGTTCAAGCCGCGCTATTATTTGCACGCCGCCACCTGGCACAATGATTTTGGCATACGCACCCGTTCGCACGGCTGTGTGAATATGCGGCCGGCGGACGCTAAAGAATTATATGAGTTTATGGAAGTGGGCGTGCCGGTGACAGTAACGGGGACCACTCCTTCAAGATATTACGTAGGCACCTAGAATGGTTTATTTAAAAATAATATTTAATATTTATATCGCTCTGTAAATAGTAATTACCAAAATTTATGAAACTACTTTTTCGTTGGCTAATTAACGCCATAACCATAGTTGCCATTGCCTACTATCTTCCGGGCATTGGCGTGGAAAGTTTTTATTCCGCCCTAATCGCCACATTGGTTTTGGGATTGGTGAACGCGCTCATTCGTCCGCTACTCATTATTTTAACTTTGCCGATAAATATTTTGACTCTGGGACTGTTTACGCTTATTATTAATGCGGCATTGTTTTGGTTTGTGTCAACTATTGTGAAAGGTTTTGTTGTTTTGGGATTTTGGCCGGCGTTTTGGGGAGCGTTGATTTTGAGTGTTGTAAGCTGGGTGGTGGGTGGTTTGTTGAAGAAATAGTGTGGTTGTTAAAAAAATATGAAAAAATATTCTTCCAATAAAGCGCAAAGAGGGAAGACCGCGTATCGGACGCCAAGCAGATTTAAAGTTAAAAAATCGTTATTTGATAAACAAAAATTATGCCATTTAAACAAACCAAAATTTTTTCGGTCGGCGGATCAATTATAATTCCGAAAACCGGATTTGACATTCAGTTTTTGAAAAAGTTCAGAAGTTTAATTTTGCGCCAGGTGAAGAAAGGCGCGCGGTTTGTTTTAGTTATCGGCGGCGGCGCGACTTGCCGTTATTATCAGGAAGCGGCGAGTAAGATAACTAAATTAAGCCAGACGGACTTGGACTGGCTGGGGATTCACGCCACGATTTTCAACGCGCAGTTCATTCGTTTATTATTCGGAAACCTTGCTCATCATGACCTGCAGGGCGATCCGGAGAAAAAAATTAAAACCGACAAGCCGATAATTGTCGGCGCCGGATATTTGACTGGGCATTCCACTGATATGGACGCGGTTTTGCTGGCCAAGACCTATGGCGCCAAAGAAGTGATCAATTTATCAAATATAGAATATGTTTATGACAAAGATCCGCGGAAATTTAAAGACGCGAAAAAGATTGAAGAGATTGGTTGGAAAGAGTTCAGAAAAAATATTGTAGGAAGTAAGTGGAAAGCAGGAGCGAATAAGCCGTTTGATCCGGTGGCCAGCCGCGAGGCGGAGAAATTGGGATTGCGGGTTTCTATTTTGAAAGGGACGGATTTGGGAGAGGTGGAGAAGGTGTTGAATGGGGGGAAGTTTCGGGGCACTGTTGTTTATTGACAGATTTTCACAGATTGATTACAGATAGAGACAGATTACAGATTTTGTGATCTGTTTTTTTGTTTCAACGGTCGGCGGGCGGCTTCGCTCTTCGGCGGTGGCGCAGTCGCTGGCGGCGCGCCCCTCAACCCCCGGCCCCTTCTCCCTGAGGGAGAAGGGGAGTTGGCCAGTTCCCTTCTCCTTCAAGAGCCTGCCCTGAGCTCGCGCCGAAGGGAGAAGGGTTAGGGATGAGGTGCGGGTTACCGCTTTTTAATCTACCCCGCTTTAGCGGGGGTCGTGGAGCTTTAGCTCCAACGGACGCGCAAACGTACGGGCTAAAGCCCGCCGAACCCCCGCTAAAGCGGGGTAGATTATTTTT
>JBAZZL010000030.1:0-13950 GCA_041658785.1 Patescibacteria group bacterium | reverse complement strand
GCGCGTTCTGGCTCTGCTCTCCTAATGACTCAAATAAATAACAATTATCAAAATTCTTTTCTAACTTTCTGAACAGCTCAAAAAAATCAATGTCATTGGCAAAGTTGATGTAAGTTGGTTTGCGAGGAATGGTTATTTTGGGTAAGTTCATAAAGAAACAAAAAACCGCCGGACAAGGTCGCGAGCGGTTATTTCAAATAAACCAAAGCGTGACCTTGCCTAATCAAATAAGGTCCAACGCCAGCTAAGATTGCTATTTTCCCCGTACCTAAAATTTTCCATATTTAATTCACCTAATTGTCTAATTCACCTAATAAAATGTCTAATAATCTAATGGCCAAATAAAAAGCAACGGTCAATTTTAGTAATTGGAAATTAGAATTTTTATTAGGTGAATTAGATGAATTAGAAATTAGGTGAATTAAAACCCAAAATCCTCCACTATCTACCTAAGTAAATTCAACACCTCTCTAAACCCTCCCTCTTCATCCCGCAATTCCGCCGCTCCCCGCGTTACCGTCCCGATTCCCACGCCCAAGTCCTTGGCAATCTGGCGCTGGGAAACACCCCGATCAAGCTGTTTGACTATCTGCAATCTCTGGGCAACATCAATAAATTCTCGCGGGCTAAATAAGTCCTCTAAAAATGCCCTCATCAAGCGTGGTGTCTTAATTCTACTCAAAACATCCGCTAATTCATTTTTATGCTGTTCTCCTTTTGTCATAGTGTACTAGTACACTTTATCAAACCAAAAACCCGCCGTCAAGGGCGGGTGGGGATAAGTTGTTTCACGAGGCATGAGGCACGCAACACGACTCAAGGCGAATTGTGCGGTGCTGCGTGCATCGTGAATCGTGTCATGGGTCGTGCTGCGTGTCTCGTGCCTCGTGAGAATTCACCCCACCACCGGCGCATACGCCGTAACGAGATACAACGATAATTTTTATAAAAAGAACCCCGCTCGCAAAATCTCCCTGCTTTCTCACTAATTATTTAGAAAGAAAGCAGGTACGCGAGCGGGGTTCGCATACCTGACAACACTGGGGCTGTCAATCAACGATCTGCTGGGTGACCGCCTCTCTCCACCTAGGATTCTCAAGGATGATACAGCGGGGATGGCGGGTAGCGAGTTCACGCGCTCGCCTGAAGTACGGATGTTCCCGCAGGACCTGCATCAGGTTGGAGCTTCCATCCCTAAACTCCAAAGGCGGAGTCCGAGTGTCCATGAAAACGCAGGGGCAGAGTTCAAAACGCTCGGTGATGAAGAAACTCCTCTCTGCGCCGGCCATACAACTGTATCCAGAGGTCGGATCATTGATATAGTCGTGGATGAGGAGACCATCTTCTCTCTTCCGCCGAATCACTTCCGCAATCCGCGCATATTCTTCCGTTGTCAGGGCACAACCAACCTGTTCCCTTCCTACAGGCATGAAAGGGATCATCCTGAAAAAGAAAGGCCCGAACTGCAGAAGGCAGTCAAGCAAACCATCGTCGACGATCTCGCGATAGTTCACCCGACTCTCGGTGAGAGAGAAACCCCACACTAGTGATGACTGCCGCAGATTCTCCGCCGCTGCCATCACTTGGGCATAGTTGCCCGGGCGAATGCTCTCGTGTACAGGCTCTGTCCCGATAACTGTGAGGGCAATCACCACGTTGCCGAGTTCCTCCAACTCTCGGCAAAATTCAGCGCCAAGCAACTTGCCATTGGTATAGGCGTAGAAGGTGACGTCTGGCCACCGAGCCGCTATCTCACGAAGACGAAGAGTCGTTTCGCCTCCAGTAAGAGTTACAAACCTGATGCCAAACTCGTTTTTCATCTCGCCTATGATGGTACCCAGCCTTTCGAGGTCAATCTGAACGACCTCTTTCCCTGCCGGGCCCCCCGCGCCATAGTAGCAATAACCACAGTTAAGGTTGCAGTCATTACCAACCGAAACCGTGTAGCCTTCGGGCGCAAAGCCCCAGCGACGGCGTATATCGACGCGCCTACGCAATGCCTCGGGTGAGTAGGTCGCGAGCAAATTCGAGGCGCCTCGTTGTAAAGCCAGACTTGGAGCACCCCTCCCCAAGTACCGGCTTGCCGCTGTCTCCAGCACTCGCAGATACTCTGGAGATATACCCCACTTTTCGTCCATCTTGATCTCCCGGTGTTAAGTTGTCAGGATAAAATCATTTTATCTTATTAATACCAACAAGGCAATGGCGCTGCAACCAAATACAGCTTGCGCGCAAACACAAGGCAAAAAACCACGCCTCTTCGGCGGGTTTTTTGTTTTCATTTTGGAATTATATGTTACACGTTACAGGTTACAAGTTACACGATTACACCTCAATCACCACCGGCAATATCATCGGCCGCTTCTCGGTTTTGGTATAAAGAAACTGCCCCACCTTGTCCCGAATATCATTCTTAATTTTATTACTATCCACCCAAGTCTTGGGATCGGATTTAATCACCAGGTGCTTTACTTTATGGCGCAAATCTTCAATTAACTCCTTGTTGTCTTTTAGGAAAACAAAGCCGCGGGAAATAATATCCGGATTTTGCGCCAGCTGTCCAGTTTTGTTGTACACAGTCACAATCACTACTACCATGCCGTCTTCCGCCAGCACTTGACGGTCGCGCAACACAATATTTTGAGTGTCGCTCACACCCAGACCATCCACAAATACATAATGGCTAGGTACTTTTTTTTCTAGCATCTTGGCTCCTTGTTGTGTCACTTCAATAACTGAACCGTTGTCTGGCACAAATATATTCTCTTTGGGAAAGCCCTTGCTGACCGCCAATTTTTCGCCTTCTTTGAGCATGTAATGATTGGCGTACACCGGGATAAAATAAGTCGGCTCTATCATCTTAATTACCTCCACAATATCATCTTTGGTTGCGTGGCCGGAAACATGGACATCCATAATCTGGCCATGGATTACATTATCACACTGGCGATACAAATTGTCTTTCAAGCGCTGAATTGTCCGCTCGTTGCCTGGAATAATAGAAGAGGAAAAAACGACAGTGTCATTTTTTTGCAATTTGATCTGACGATGTTCGCCGCTCACAATACGGGACAAGACCGCATTATCCTCTCCTTGCGCCCCAGTACATAATACTACCACTTTTTTATCATCATATTTACCCACTCTCTTTATATCTTCAAGCATTCCCTTTCCAATCTTAATATATCCGAGTTTCCTCGCTAATTCAATATTTATCTTCATGCTATAGCCATCCAAAAATACTTTTTTACCCAACTTTTGCGCCGCATCCATCACCCATTTGATCCGTTCGATTTGCGATGAAAAAGTTCCAATAATAACTCGGCCGGGAGCGCTCCTAAGAATGTCCTGCAAATTTTTATACATTTCATCATAACTGACACCGCGATGCTCTTGCACCGCCCCCAAGCTCTCCAACATCAGCGCGATTGGCCTCTTAAGCTGGCGCAAATACGCGTAATCAATAGTAGCCTGTCCATTATTATCTCGATCCAATGTCCAATCTCCGGGATGAATAACTGTGCCAGCCGGAGTTTCAATGATAATTCCCACCGCATCCATAATTGAATGTTCAACCTTAAAAAATTTAACCGTAAATTTACCCAAAACAATTACTTGGTCAATACTTTTGATATTAATTGTCTTCAACTTCTGGGCAGAACCTTTTTGATAATCTTCCTGTCTGTGTTTAATCATGGCCAGCGTCAAATCCCGGCCGATAATTACTGGATTGCCAAGCTTCTCAAGCAAAATCGGCGCTGCCCCAATGTGATCCAGATGTCCATGGCTAAAAATAACCCCTCTGACATCTTTTTCTCGACCTTCCAGATATTTGATATTAGGGATGATATAATCAATACCCGGCATATCTTCTTCTGGAAATTGAACCCCCATATCAAGAATCACAATATCGCCTTTGTATTCAAAGACAGTCATATTGCGGCCAACCTCTTCGCACCCGCCCAGGATAATTATGCGAAGGACTTCTGCGTTTCTGTTGACTTGTTCCTCCATATTTCTTGACCGCGGCGAATGCCTTTGCCGCCTTCTGGATTGGCTCAGCCCAGACTGCCGAAAAGAAACGCCCGGTCCCTGTTTGTGAAAGGAGACGTTTCTCTTCTCCTGTATGGTGCGGAATGATTTTGTTGCATGCATATTAAAAAATATTGAAAATTAAATCCTTTTTGGTTCCTCCAAAAGAAGAATTTTTTAAAAATTGGTGCCGAAGATGGGATTTGAACCCACACGCCCTTGCGGGCACATGCACCTGAAGCATGCGTGTATGCCAATTTCACCACTTCGGCGTTAATTAAACCGCCACTGCCCCTCCATTTTGATATACCAACTAGTAACATCCGCAAAACGATCCGCGGGAGTAAAAATACGAGACAAGTCTAAACCTTTTATTTTTTCAGTTGTCGCGTAAGTATATGTCGGCATGTAGAGAAAGATGGCGGGCTTTTCGGCAATAATTATATCTTGTAATTTCCGATAAGTCTCTATCACTGCCTCTTCGTCTGCCGCTTCACGCGCCTCTTTGAGCAGGGCATCGGCATTACGATCCGCATAGCGAGATAAATTCAAACCGGGAAAATCTATCTGTGATGAATGCCAAAATGGGTATTGATCTGGATCACTGCCTATAATGACCCCATATAACAAAACATCATACGACCTGTTTTTCAAAACTTCGCGCGATAAATCTTTTGACGCGACAAATTCAAGGCTCGTCTTTACGCCGATCTCTTGCCAAAAACCCGCAATCTGCTCTGCCGCATGTCTATACTCTTGTGTATCAATGGTTACCAATTTAAGTTCCAGCGTATCTCCATCTTTATTTTTTCGATAAAATGTCTGCGCATCATTTATCTCCTCATCAAGCTGCCGATTGATTGCCTGGGTGTCTTCATCGCTGATCGTACTTGTCGCTTGCTCTCCTGCGCCTTGTCCATTATCAGCAGTATCTTCTGCAGTAGTAATATTTTTCAGATTCTTCTGCCATTCTTTTATTAAATTATCTCTCCGCATTATACGGTACTCTTCGGCGCTTAATCTAGTCCATGTTTTATCCAACAATTCATTCGCCTGTTCATTTGAATATGGCGTTTTTGAAATTTCCGGATTATAACCGGGAAATCCAGGCAAAATTGGGCTATAAATTACCTGCCCCTCTCCCCGCAGGCTCTCTCTCAATATCCGTTCTTTATCTAGAGAATAAGCCAGCGCTTCCCGCACATTTTTATCTTCTAAAAATGGCTGCTTGTCCTGATTAAAAAACAAAGCAGTATACTGTGGAAGCTGCAACGTATGGAGGACAATATGCTTGCGCTCCACTTGGTCGCGCAAATCATTTGGCACAAAATGCAATCCATCAACTGTCTGCCGCCTGATTGCGTTGATTGCGCCCGCATCCCCGTCATATTCATTAAAAAAATGAAACTCAAATTCTTCTATATAAGGAGCCTGCCGGTAATATTCTCCGAACCTCGCAAGATTATATCGGTAAATAAATCCATCTTCATTTTTTAATAATTTTTTAAATGCAAACGGCCCGGTGCCAATTGGTTGAAGATTTTTCTGCGCCAACATCATTCTTTCAGGGGCGACATCCGCCCAAACATGTTCCGGGAGTATGCCAACAGTCAAACTAGACAAAAAAGGCGCAAAAGGTTCTACAAGCGTAAATTGAACTGTATATTCGTCTTTTGCTTCAATCTGCACACCTTGAAAACTGACTAGAAGAGGGCTATTCACTTCCGCGTTTTGGATAGTTTTAACTGTAAAGACGACATCCTGGGCAGTAAATCGCTCGCTGTCATGCCACAACACATCCTGCCGCAAACTAAATGTGTACACCTTCTTGTCCTCGCTTATATCATATGAAACTGCCAAGTCTGGAATAAGACGTTGTTTTTTGTCTATGCGCATGAGACCGGAATAGACTAGCCGCGTGATATCCATATCAACGTCATTCAGTGGCGCAAAAATTGGATTGACCAGCTTTGGCGCTCCTACTATTGCTTCCATATATTGCCCTCCAACTGCCGGCAAATATATTCTATAGTTCTTGGCAAATAATACACCGAGCCACGCTAAAGCAACTATTAATACTGCGAAACTGATACGAAACAGCGCTCTCTCCCGCGGAGAAAGAATTTTGGTTATATGAAACAACTGCTTCATCCGCGGGAAATAGCGTCCTTGCACATGTTGCAAAAGTTTTATATCATGCCGCGGCGTTATCATTGGTTTTTGCTGCCGCAATTTTCTGATCTTCAAAGCGACATTCTGGAAAATGTTTTTCCGCACAAATCAAAAAAGAAGATTATAATAATTTATTTTAAATTAGAAAGACTGCGAAGAAAGCCTATATAATCACGGCTGCCAAAGAAATACTAAACAGAAGGATGGAAATTACAATAGTCGTATTATACAACAACTTCTCCGGTCCGCGCCTAGTGTTTTGCACGCCGCCGCCAGTCCCTCCAAATCCAGCGCCAAGCCCCGCGCCTTGTTGTTGCAGTAAAATGGCTATAATAAGCAAAATTGCTAATATGAGCTGAGATATATTTAGAATTTGCATCAACATATTTGATAACCGGTATTATACAGTACAAAAGAAAAAAACTATAATATTATTAAAAGGAGTATATACCCAAACCTTCTTCTTGTCAAACAACAGGTGTTGACATAGAAAACCCGTGGTGATATACTCTTCGCATGTTGGATCCTTAAATCCGCATCCTTGTTCACCAAAATCCACCAAAGCTTTGGCGAATTCGAACATCCGGGATATATATTATCTTACTTGACAATTATCTATGAAAAAAGACATTCATCCTAAATATCATAACCAAGCCGCAATCACCTGCGCCTGCGGGAATAATTTTGTAGTGGGTTCAACCATGAAAGAAATCCGCGTTGAACTTTGCAACCTGTGCCATCCTTTTTATACCGGAAAACAAAAATTTGTTGACACCGCGCGCCGGGTTGAAAAATTTCAAGAAAAATTAGCAATTACCAAAAAAACCGCGACTGCCCGCAAAGGGAAAAAAGTCAAACATGCCGCCCGAGCCAAAAAAAGAGAAATCACTAAAGCGGAAATAAAAAAAGTTGACAGCAAAAAGAAAAAGAAAGCCGCAGAAAAAAAAACAGTAAATTTAAAATAGCGGTCCAAATAAAATAAGTAGGCTAATTTTAGCTTACTTTTTAATTACTGATTTTCTAACAATGCTGATGCTTATATACTCAATTGCTATTTAAATTCCATATAATACCCCGTAGCTTAACGTTAAATTATAGCTAAAACTTAATAAGATAATTAGAATTTAATTTTTGCAAAATCGGAATTAATAAGGCGAAGGGGTATATATCACTAAAAATTTTAAATATGGTGGAAAAATATCAACAACTCAAATCCAAATTTTTTCAATTAGAAAAAGATCTGCAAGACCCCGGCGTTATCTATAATCAAACAAAGCTAAAAATGACATCACGGGAATACAACGATTTGAAACCGATTGTTGATTTTATCCAAAAATTAGAATCGCTTGAAAAACAAATCAGGGAAACAAATTCTATTATTGAAAATGAAGTTGACGAAGAGATGAAAGGTCTCGCAGAAACAGAACTTTGGCAGCTGCAAGAAAGAAAAAAAGAGCTGGAAAAAAAACTAAAAGAAATGACGCGCCCAAGCGACAAGCTGGATAAAAAAAATGCAATTATTGAAATCCGGGCAGGAGTCGGCGGCGATGAGGCCGCATTATTCGCCGGCGCTCTTATGCGCATGTACATGAAATACGCGGAGCAAAAAAACTGGAAAGCCAAACTCATCAGCGCCAACCAAATCGGCATCGGCGGATATAAAGAAGTCATTTTTTCAATTGAAGGAAAAGACGTTTACAAAAACCTGAAATATGAAATGGGCGTGCATCGGGTCCAAAGAATTCCAGATACAGAAAAATCCGGCCGCATACACACTTCTACCGCCAGCGTAGCGGTGTTGCCTGAAATTGAGGAAGAAGAATTGGAAATCAAGGCTAACGATCTGCGCGTTGACACGTTTTGCGCCGGAGGCCACGGCGGACAGAGTGTTAATACAACTTACTCCGCGGTGCGAGTTACTCATATCCCAACAGGGATAATCGCTCAATGCCAAGACGAAAAATCACAGTCGCAAAACAAAATCAAAGCCATGGATGTTTTGCGCGCTCGCATCTATGAATCCGAACAACAGAAAAAAAAAGCGGAAATATCCGAAAAAAGAAAAAAACAGATTGGCACTGGCGACCGCAGTGAAAAAATCAGAACATACAATTTTCCTCAAGATCGAATTACCGACCACCGCATCAAAAATAATTGGAATAATATCGGGTCAATTCTTGATGGCGATCTTGACGGCATTGTTGAAACACTGCGTCACGCCGACGATGAGTCAAAAGACTCAATATAATTTTTTTATTATTTTTTATACACAAATGACTATAAGAAAACTCATCAAATGGAGCTCTAAAGACATCGGCTGGTTTGACTCGGAATATTTGATGGCGCGCGTCTTGGGCAAAACTCGAGAATTTGTGGTGGCTAATCCCAACACAAAAGTGCCTGTTCATCGACGTTTGTTTTTCAAAAGACACGTAAACCGACGCAAAAAAGGCATCCCGGCCGCATACATAGTAAAGCGTCAGGAATTTTATGGATTTTCTTTTTTTGTAAACAAACATGTCATGGTTCCGCGGCCCGGGACAGAAATGCTGGTGGAAGGAGCTCTTTCAGCGCTGTCAAACGAATTAAATCGTAATTATTTGATTATAGACGTGGGGACCGGTTCTGGATGCATATCAATCGCAATCGCAAAAAGCATCCAACAATTTTTTGTAAAGCAAGACATGCCAATTTACGCGACAGAAATTTCAAGACGCGCGCTGCGTGTGGCAAAAATCAATGCCAAGAGGCATAAAGTTAATATCCACTTCCTTCATGGCGACCTTTTGAAGCCGTTCACCAAAAATTTAACAATGGGGCAATTGAATGATAAATCAATTATCATAACTGCCAACCTGCCCTATCTTATCAAAAAAATAGTTGAAAAAGAAAATCCTCCGCGCAGAGAGCCAATGGTCGCTCTCTTAGGCGGGCAAAACGGATTGGAACTTTACGAAAAACTATTGGGACAAATGAAATTACTGGCCGCTGGCCGCCAACTATCAATTGTAGCTTTTTTTGAGATAAATCATAATCAGGCAGGGCCAATAAAAAAAATGGCGCAACTGCGCCTGCCAGATTCGAATATTTCATTCAAACAAGATTTAAACGGTGATCTTCGAGTCGTCTGTATTAAACAGGAATAAAAACCGGCTGGAATTTAAAATTTCTAAAACACGCAAAATGATTTACATCCAATCAACGCCGGTGCGTTGATTCGCCACTTCCACCCAAATTTTTCCCGCCTGCAGCTTAATTTCATCTCCACCTAGGTCAAAAAAACGCGTCCTCGCCATCCGATTGTCTTTTCTCCACTTGCCTCTGAAAACATGCCCGCGCGCAAAAATTATGGCATCGCCGCTTCCGATGGTCTCCATTCCAAGACGTCCAACGCTGTCAAGCGCTTGTGTCTGAACTTGCTCCACAATAATAGTATCTGCCTCAATCTGTCCGCCGCTCTGAACCTTATGCAAGCGTCCCATTTGCGAACGTTCATATTTTTGCGTACTCGTATTATACTCCCAAACAACGTCAAAAGAATTCGGCAAAAAAGTAATCTCAATTCTTGCGGCGCAGCCGCCCTCGCTGGCGGCAGTAATTGGCTCTGCCTTCGCGCACCAATCCAAATCATCAAACAACCATCCACTGTACGTAGTTGTGGCATAATCATCTTTATAATCTTTGAGCGCTTTGCTCCATAATTTGCCGGATGTATATGTATTGTGCGGAGCATAACGATCTTTTGAACGCCAAAAATACCATCCGCGATAAAATTCATTTACGCTGTTAATTTGATAAATCTTGAGTTTATCCAGAGCGTCGGGGGAACCGCCAACATGCATAAACATCGCATCGCCGTATTCACTGGCCCAGTCAATAAAATATGGCCTGACGCTCCTAACTGGACCAACCTTGTCAATATCTGCATCTGCGGAAAAAATAGCCATAAAACGGGTAAAATTGCCTTCTACCGGGGCCTCGTACACTACCGAGGCAATATCTAGCCCAATCTGCGGCCTGGCATCCAGCTGATTATCGATCATAATTGCCACCAGTTTGGGATTTATCTTTTCTTCCAAATCAACGCACGCCCCATCAAGTACTCTGCGATGCTCGCAAGATTCCTTTGCCTGCTGTTCTATAAAACTTGGCTGGTCCAAAGCCGCTGGTAATTTTTTGCTCCAAAAATTCAAATAGGCGAACCAAAAAAAGAGCGCTAGCGCCGCAGCGGCAACGGCGCCAGCCAGTATATGCAACAGTTGAATTTCATTGAATTTAAATTTTATTCTTTGTCGGCAAATAAGAACCAATTTATCGCTGATTGCTTTGTATTTCTTCTTCATATTTATTTTAGTAAACATATCCCATACATAAAAATTGAAAAAGCCGGGTGTTAGTATAACACAGATACACTTATAGGACTTACGCGTTTGTCATTCCGAGCGAAGTGAACGACCCCGCACAATGCGGGGGAGTGAACGCAGTCGAGGAATCCCTTAACGCATGTAATCATGTAATATAGACGCTATTGCATATTCACTCGTTAAGGGATTCCTCGGCTCCGTCCCGATGCGAATCGGGACTCCGCTCGGAATGACAAACGCGTAAGTCCTAACTTAATCAAAAAGTTGGGAGGGTGAAAAATGGCATACTAGAAAATAACACCCTTGGCAAAAAAGACGCCGCAACCGGGCGTCTTTCATAATTACTTTTCTCAAATTATTTACCTTTCCCGGCCTCATCCTTTCCGCCGGCGGCAGAGCCGCCTTTGGCGGGTTTCTCTTCTCCGGCTTTTTCTTTCTTCTCTTCCTCTGTATCCTCCTCTTTCTTCTCTCCTTCAACAACAACCTCTTCAACGCTCTTCGCCTCACCCTCTTCCATGGCTTTCAACTGATCTTCGGTAAGCGGCGGCATAACTTTTGCGACTAATGTTTCTCCGGTATCAGTAGTGACAAGGCCGTTCGGCAAAACTAAATTTTTAATATGAATCACATCGTCAAATGTATTTAATACAGACAAATCAACATCAATATGTCCGACCAAGTTGCGCGGCAAACAGAATACATTTACACTGTTCAATCCTTTTATCAATGTTCCTCCCAATCCCTTTACTGCCGCCGACTCTCCGATAAAACGCAGCTCTATCGTCGCATTCATCTCTTCGTCCATCTTAATTTGACGAAAATCTGTATGTAAAATCCGACCTTTTACCGGATCGTGTTGAACATCCTGAATAAGAACCGTTATCGGATCTTTTTCTCCTTCAACCACGCAACCAATCAAACTGGACTCGCCAGCCTCATCATATAATTTTTCAAACTGCCGATAATCAACAGAAATGGAAACAGAATTGATTTCCGGACCGTAAACCACGGCTGGTATAAATCCGGCCAAGCGGACTTTATCCGCGTTTCCTGCTTTCCTTTTCTTTGCATTGATAGTAAATTCCATATTTGCAAATAATAATAAAGTCAACAAATTATCTTTTTGGGGTAATCAATTTTTCAAAAATATTTACTCTCTCCAGCAGACTATAAAAACTGAGAACGTCGTCTTGCGAGATGGACAGCCTATTTCTTGCGCGGATGACATCTTCTGGACACAAATCAGTCACCACTCCGACAGAACTCACACCGAAACGAGACATTACTATTACCGCCAAAACCGCATTCTTGCACTGCCCGCAGGTAATATGCGCCAAACGCGTTTCTTCTCGTTCTTCCACAACAAAAATATCATTGGTTTCATATTTATATTTACACAATGGACAATGCTGCATGAGCCTAAGCTCGTCCGGCAGACCATGCATCTCTGGCGCGTTAGCAGATTTATTCTTCATAGAACCTTTACCTGTTTTGGGCATACAAATATGAACGCCCGAACACTATAACAAATAACTGTTTTAGTGTCAAGATTTAGGCGAAGCCGGCATTGAGCCGCTGGAATTGTTAATACTCAAAGCGACGCCGATCAACAGACAATTTACAATCAAAGAAGACCCGCCGTAACTCACAAACGGCAAGGTCAATCCCGTGATTGGCAAAAGCCCTGCCGCTCCGCCGACATTAAAAATAATTTGCACAAAAAATAATAAAACGATTCCCAGCACGGTGTAAACTCCAAATTCGCTGCGGGACATGCTGGCTATTCTAATCAAGCGCCATAGCAAAAAAAAGAAAAAAGAAAGAACAAAAAAAATCCCGACAAATCCAAGCTCTTCCGCAATAACTGAAAAAATAAAATCTGTCTGCGCCTCTGGAAGAAAATGCAACTGGCTCTGCGATCCAAACCCCAGTCCCCGCCCTGCCAACTGGCCGGATCCTATAGCAATCACTGATTGCGTGACATTATAGCCTGCTCCGAGCGGATCGCGATCAGGATCAATGAATGTCAAAAATCTATTTTTTTGATATTCCTGAAATAAAAAAAACCAGCTGCTGATAAACCCTATCGCCAAAATAATTAAAAGAGATAAAATAAACCGTTTTTTAACCCCAGTCAAAAGTAAAATTCCAAACCAGACAGAAAAAAACACCAGAGCTGATCCCAAATCCGGCTGAAGTAAAATTAACCCGGCAAATAAAATTGTAACCGCTCCTGTAATTACGACAAATTGCGGTTTATCAAAACGTCTCCCATACCTGCTTATTAGTTTGCCCAAAATCAAAACAAGCGCAACTTTTGCCAGCTCTGCCGGCTGAAATGAAAAACCGGCAAAACTAAACCAGCCGGTAGTTCCTCGAATTGTAACACCAAAAAATAATACACCCGCCAGAGAACACAATCCAATAATATATACCAGCCACGCATACGACTGATACACAACCATATGAATGCTGGCGGCAACAAATAAAACAATTACTCCGATTACAAATGCGATAACCTGGGTGGGAAAAAATACCAGTTCTTCTCCACGCGACAAATCAACACTGTATATAGCAGAGAGACCAATAGCCGCCAAAACAAAAACGACCGTGACCAGCAGCCAATCATAATTCCGAAGAGAAGGAAAACTTTTCATAAAAAAAAGAATTTGCGCGCGGTATTGCTGTCTTCTCTACCGACACTGCAAAGTGTGCAGACTTTGGTCCGGACGAAACTGTGGGGAAACTTGTCAGGCCCGTCTTCGCCCGCCGAATTTGGCAGGCGAAGACGGAATCAATCGCCAGGACCCATAAACTCGCTGGCATCAAAAATGTCTATGGCGGGGATTGCTTTAATGCTTGTAACAATCGCCGAACTGTCAAAAATACGAAGATCCACTTTCCGAACATCTCCGGCGCGGAATTGGTCTAGCGCGAGCGGCACAATACCCGCAAGCTGTCCGCCTTCATAAAGCATAATATAAAAGTTTGCTTGCCAATATCCATAAGCGGAATTATTCATAAGAATAAATTCTAAACGATTTGCAAAAAGGCCAGCCTTGCTTGCGCTCGTATAGCTAAACTCATCAACCTCAAATTTTGATCTATCATCCACATACGAAACTGCGTCATAGATCGTATGAGGGTTTATCCGCTTCCACGATACTTCAATCACTTCCAGCCGCACCCGCGTCGGAAATATGGTTGATTCTTGGCCAAGCGCAGTGATTGGTTGGCTGGCACCCGGCATAAATAAGGTCTCTTTCTCTTCGGTTTCTCCTCCATTATAAATAAATTTATAACGGATTTTTGCAATCCAGCGCTTGTTTGGATTTGTCGCTTCGGCAACAAAATCATATCTGTCGCCCGCTCCGCTAAATAC
>JBAZZL010000029.1:0-14241 GCA_041658785.1 Patescibacteria group bacterium | reverse complement strand
TTATTTCCTGTGGTGGGCAGTAGCCCGACAACCCTACCTCTGTCTCCTTCCCTTATGAAGGGAAGGAGAACCCGTTAAGAGAGTTTAATTTTAATCCAATCGTTAGCCCCTTTCCCTTCATAAGGGAAAGGGGTTGGGGATAGGGTTGTCGGGCTACCGCCAGCGTGGGGAAAATATGTTTTAGATTAAAATAATATGTCTCCAAAAATTAAAATCTGCGGCATTACTAACTTGGCAGACGCGAAAATCATTGCCGCTCTCGGCGTTGATTATTTGGGTTTTGTGATTGACGCGCCGGAGAGTCCGCGGCGGGTTTCGCCGGAGACGGTGAAGACGATAGTTGAAAATATCAAAGGATTGTTTCCCAAAGTAAAATGCGTGGGAGTGTTTGTTGATCAAAGCGAGATTTACGTGCGCTGGGCGGTGAAACATTGCGGTTTGGACGCGGTGCAGTTGCATGATAATGAAACGCCCGGCTACTGCCGATCTTTGAAAGATGCGGCCGAAGTTTGGAAAGCGATTATTATTAAAAATAAATCAGATGTGGAACGCGCGGAGAAATATCGCGGCGCGGCGGATAAAATAATGTTTGACGCCGGACAAGGCGGCGGGGAGCAGATTGATTACGCGCTGCTTGACGGAGTAGAGGTTGATGTCTTGGCCGGCGGGTTGGGGCCGGACAATGTTAATCAGGCAGTGGAAAGGCTGCAGCCGAGCATTATTGATATGAACAGCAAATTGGAAACAGTTCCCGGGAAAAAAGACATTCATTTGGTGAAGCGGGCGATGGCCGCGGCGCGAAGCGAACCAAAGAAAAAGATGAAGCAATTTTTTGGCGCGACCAATTATGACGCGGACCAGAACGGTTATTTTGGGCAGTACGGCGGACGTTACGCGCCGGAGCTGATTTTGCCCGCGCTCAAAGAATTGGAACGAGAATACCGCGAAGCGAAAAATGATCCGGCTTTTGCCGCCGAACTTTTTGATTTGTACAAAAATTATTCGGGCCGGCCCACGCCGTTGTATTTTGCCAAAAATTTAACGGAAAAATTGGGCGGGGCGAAAATTTATCTGAAAAACGAAGGGCTGAATCACACCGGCGCGCACAAAATCAATCATTGTCTGGGGCAGGCGCTCATGGCCAAGCGGATGGGAAAGAAACGGCTGATCGCCGAAACCGGCGCGGGCCAGCACGGGCTCGCCACGGCCACGGTGGCGGCCAAGTTTGGTTTTGACTGCGCGGTGTACATGGGAGCGATTGATTACGACCGCCAGCGGCCGAATGTTTTTTGGATGGAACAATTGGGAGCGAAAGTAATACCGGTTGAGTACGGCGACCAGCGCCTGAAAGACGCGGTGACGGCGGCGATTCAGGATTGGGCCGAAAATATTCAGGACAGTTATTATCTATTGGGCTCGGCGCTGGGGCCGCATCCGTACCCGACCATGGTGCGGGATTTTCAGCATGTCGTTGGTTTGGAAGTGAAAGAACAGTTGCGCGAACGGGAGGGAAGATTGCCCGATTATTTAGTCGCCTGCGTGGGCGGCGGCAGCAACGCGATCGGGCTGTTTAACGCGTTTTTGGATGATCAAAGCGTAAAAATGATTGGCGTGGAAGCGGGCGGAAAGGGCATAGAAAAAACCGGCGGCCACGCGGCCCGTTTGCAAGGCGAGGGCAAGGTCGGAGTGGCGGAGGGCTACAAGTCGTATTTTTTGCAGAACGAAGACGGACAGATTGAACGCACGCACTCTCTTGCCGCCGGCCTTGATTACGCCGGCATCGGGCCCGAACACGCCTATTTATTTGAGCGCGGTCGAGTCCAATATACTTACGCGACCGACGCCGAGGTCTTGGCCGCGTTCAAAACGCTGGCCCGAACCGAAGGAATTTTTTCAGCGTTAGAATCAGCGCACGCGGTGGCGGAAGCGATTAAATTGGCGCCCAAATTAAATAAAGACAAAATCATTGTCGTGAATGTTTCGGGACGGGGAGATAAGGATATTTTTATTGTGGCTGAAGCTCTTCGTGATGAAGGGTGGAAAGAGTATTTGAGGAAAAGGGCGACGGATGATAAATTCACCTAATTCACCTAATTCACCTAATTTCTAATAAAATTCCAAATTACCAATGTCCAATTGTTTGATTTGGTGTATTGGAAGTTGAAAATTTTATTAGGTGAATTAGGTGAATTAGACAATTAGGTGAATTATAAATCTTAAGAGATCTGAAAAATATGAATTTTATAGATAGACGAATTCAACAAATTAAAAAAGAGCAGAGACCTGGTATTATGACCCATGTCGTCGCCGGCTATCCTAATTTTGAGGGAACGCGGGAATTGGTTTTGATGATGGCGGCGGAGGGCGTTGATTTTGTTGAACTCCAAATTCCGTTTTCCGATCCCTTGGGCGATGGGGCGGTGATTCGCCGGGCCAACACCGCGGCGATTGATAATGGATTCCGAGTCCGCGACGGCTTTCGTTTGGTTAAAGTTTTGAAACAAGAAGACAAAATTGAAACGCCGCTGTTATTCATGACTTATTTTAATATCGTGTTTAATTACGGAGTAGAAAAGTTTTGCCGGGACGCCAAAGACGCCGGCGTTAGAGGTCTCATTGTTCCGGATTATACTGACGAGGCGGAAGAGCATGATCATTTGCGGCGATACGCGAGAGAGTATGATTTGCATTTGATTGATTTCTTGGCCTTGGACAGCGGCGCGGCGGCGATGACCGCGGTGGAAAAAAGAGCGCGCGGATTTGTCTATTGTTTTTCCCGCCGCGGAGTAACCGGCGCGCGGGAGGACTTGCTTCAAGAGCTGGGCTCCCATTTAGCCGGCATTAAGGAACGGGTGAGCTGTCCTTTGGGAGTGGGGTTTGGCATTTCTTCCGGAGAGCAGGTGAGGCAACTGAAGGGTAAAGCGGATATTGTGATTGTTGGGAGCGCGATTCTCGCGGCGTATAATCAGGGCGGGGTGGAGGGGGCGAGGGGGAAGGTGGGGGAGTTGGTTGGGGTGGGACATGAGGCATGAGGCACGTAGCACGAGGCATGTTTTTGAGATAAAATTGAGATAAGATAGAGATAATGTAGAGATAAATGGAGTGATCCCGATTGAGTCGGGACAAGCTTGTCACTATCTATTTCAAACAAAAAATCCCTTCCGCTCAGGTTGGGATTTTTTGCCTTGTGTTTGCGCGCAAGATGAGATGCCGATTTTGAATGTGTTCGGCGCACATCCTGTCTTGGGCGCTGGCAGGAAAGCGGTGGGGTGAGGTGCTAACGATCTGCGGCGACGAGTTCTGCGGGGGCGATCGACAGCTCCTCGCAGCTCTCGTTGTTCTCGAGCACGACGAACTTCTTGCCCTCCCAGGTGACGATCTCGCCCTGCTGAGCGTGCGGGCTGATTTCGGCGGGCAACTTGGGGCCATCAAGGATTGCGACGTTCTTACCGTACTTGTCGAACGTCTGGACGGGGATGCCATTGGGCACGGCGTCGTAGGAGACGACGTACCGCTCTCCGTCGTCGTTGCCCTGCCGGTGTCCCTCCTTTTGTGCCATTGCCCGCATGAGCGAAAGCGGGTACGGCCCCGCCTGCTTCTCATGCGTGAAGTACTCAGGAAGCCGCTCCACTATCTTCCGACCGAGGTCAGAATCCATGTTGAGCATTACCAGCTCCCACCTCACGCGGGTGTCAGAAATCTGGCTGATCTCTTTCCAATTCTTGTTCATGGTGAATGTCCTGGTTTTCATCAACGGCCAATCCGTTGACATTAAAATATATCACATACTCTAAATTTTGTCAATAGTTTTATACACAAATTTGGCTATTGACAAACAAAAAATAGTATTATATAATAAAATTGTCGTAAATAATTTAACAACAATATGAAAAAACAGCACAACATAGCGAACCTGCTTTCCAAATTAGGTCTGAATGTTAAGGAGGTGAATGTTTATATGAGTTTATTGAAGTTGGGCGGCGCGACCGTTAGCCAGATTGCCAACGACTCTGGCATTGTCCGCACTTATGTTTATGACATTGCCGAGGATTTAAAGAAAAAAGGTCTGGCGGGAATGATAGAACGGCGTGGGATTCGCACGTATAAGGGGCTGAATCACGCCGAACTCGTTGCTTTTGTGAAAAGAAAGAGCGAGGAATGGGAAACGCTCGGAAAAGAAATCGGCGAAGCCGTGAGCGATTTTGATTCCCTGCGAGCACACGCCAGACAATCAACCACGGTGGAATTTTTTTCCGGCGCCGAAGGAGTGTTGAACATCTATGATCGGATAAAAAGCGATCTTAAAAAATTGCAAAAACCGTTTGAAATTATTACCATTTTTTCTCCCGAAAAATTAGAGGCCGTTTTCCCCGGCTGGTTTGAACAAAAAAAATATATTGATACTTCTCCTCTTATGACCAAGCGTGATATTGTGCATGAATCAGAAGTGTTTCAAAAACACCTTAAGCAGCGTGAACAAGGACTGGGAAAATATTTTTATAAAATCTGGCCGAAAGAAAAAGGCGAATTTCCGATAGACACGCTATGCTGGGAAAACAAAATCGCCTTCATTGAGTTGACATCCTATCCAACAGGGACAATCATTGAGAATGGGGCTTTGGCAGATACATTTAGAATGTGGTTTGAAAATATTTGGGAGAATTTGTAAATGATGGAAATAATAATTTGGCTTAAGGACTCATATTTGACTTGTGCTACATGGCTTGTGCCTTATGTTATCCACACATCAAAATTGACATATTTTCAGCATCCTGTTAAACTAAAAACAGTATGAACACCAACACAAGAGCATTTTACTTTTATTTCTGGAAAACCTCATAACCGAGGAACTTGTTGTGGTGTAAATTTATAAAATAATTTGCAGCAAGAACCTCGGGAAGAGGTTTTTTTGTTACTTACGGATAACGGATAATCCTGATTTACGGATGCTTATCGATTACTGATAATTCCGTTTTACGAATAATTGTTGGCGTATGAAATTAGTAGTTCAAAAAATTGAAAATATAGGTGGAGAAATTACTGTCCCCGCCTCCAAGTCGCAGACGATTCGGGGGTTGATTTTGGCTACTTTGGCCAAGGGGCGGTCGGTTTTGCGTAACGCGCTGGATTGCGATGATACAGTCGCGGCGAGGAGCGTTTGCGCGGGGTTGGGGGCGAAGATTATTCAAGAGGGCGAGAATTTAATAATAGAAAGCGGCGGCGCGCCGTTCGCGGATATTCAAAAGCGACTTAATGCCGGAAATTCGGGAATTAGTTCCAGATTTTTTATGCCGGCATTGGGTTTAAGAAAAAATGTTGAGGAGAAAATTATTTTGGACTGCGGCGAGCAGATGAAAACGCGGCCGATGCAATCTCTGATGGACGCTCTGAATGATTTGGGAATGAAAGTTAAGAGTACGGAAAAGCCGGGTCGATTGCCGGCGGCGCTTTTTGGCCGGTTGCGGGGCGGGAGCGCCAGAGTGGACGGCCTCACTTCGCAATATCTTTCGGCTCTGCTCTTGTCTTTGCCCTTGGCATCGGGCGACTCGGAAATTTTGGTTGAGGATTTGAGAGAAAGACCCTATGTGGAAATGACCGAGGACTGGCTGCGGGAGCAGAATATACGGTATAAACATCTTCGCTTGAACAGCGCGGAGGTGTTCAAAATAATCGGAGGGCAATCGTATCATCCTTTTGACAAAATAATTCCGGGCGATTTTTCTTCCGCTTCAGCGCTGATTGCCGCCGCGGTTCTTTTGCCGGGGAAAACAGTTTTGAACGGATTAGACATGAACGATAAGCAGGGCGATAAACGTTTAGTGGAAATTTTGCAAAACATGGGAGCGGATATTACGGTGGACGGATTAAAAATGATAATTAATGGCGGCAGGGAATTGCAAGGCGCGCGAATTGATGGCGCGGATATTCCGGATCTGGTTCCCGTGCTCGCGGTAATTGGCGCGCGCGCCAAAGGGCAGACAGAGATATTCAATGTGCCGCAGGCGAGAATTAAAGAAACTGATCGTTTGCGTTCTATGAGCCGGGGGCTGGGCGCGATGGGCGCGTACGTGGAAGAAAAAGCGGACGGTTTAATCGTCCATGAGAGCAAACTGAAAGGCGCGGCAGTGAAAGGATATTCAGACCATCGGACGATTATGGCTTTGGCCGTGGCGGGAATGATCGCGGAAGGCGAGACGGTGATTGACACGGCAGAGGCGGTGAGTAAAACGTTTCCGGGGTTTGGGGGATTGATGAATGAGTTGGGGGCGGGGATGGAGTTCCACGGTTGTCATTCCGGAGCGGAACGAAATGGAGCGGAGCGGAATGAAGTGAAGCCGAGGAATCCCCCAACGCGTGTAGTAAAGGCATTATTGTATATTCATTCGTTAAGGGATTCCTCGCCCGCGAGGGCTCGGAATGACAGTGTAATTATTATATGAAACACATAATCTTAATCGGATTTAAACACACGGGAAAATCGGTTGTTGGCAGGGTCTTGGCCAACCAGTTGGGGAAGAATTTTATTGATTTGGATGAAGTGGTGGAAGAGTTAAACGCCAAAGAAAACGATGACAAATTAACCCGCCGGCAAATTGCCGAGATTCAGGGGCTGGAAAAATTTAGGGAACTGGAAGGGGCGGGTTTAAAAAAAGTTATGGCCGAAGCAAAAGAGCCGTGTGTTTTGTCGGTTGGCGGCGGCACGCCGCTGGCGGAAGAAAATAGAAAATTAATTAGAGGCCATGACGTGGTTTTGATTACCGCGCCCAGAGGCATTGTGTTTGAGCGCATTATGGTGAACGGCAAGCCGGCATTTTTTTCCGACAACGAAGAGCCGACGGTTTGTTTCAAGCGAATCTGGGAAGAAAGAGAGCCGATTTATCGCGAACTGGCGCAGTGCACGATAGAAAATCACGGCGCGGTGGAGGAGGCGGTGGCGGAGATAAGGGGGAAGTTAAATTTGTAAATTTGTAAACATGTCATTCCGAGCCCTCGCGGGCGAGGAATCTCTTAACGAGTGAATAAACAATAATAACCACATTATGTCTACAGCGCGAGCAGTTTCATTTGACACTCGTTAAGGGATTCCTCCACTCCGTCCCGATGCGAATCGGGACTCCGGTCGGAATGACATTGTGTTGTAACAATATGAAAAAAATCCTACTAATCCACGGCCCCAATTTAAATTTATTAGGCAAGCGGAACCGCGAACATTATGGCCGTTTGACTTTGAGTGAGATTGAAAATTTGGTCAGAGCGAAAGCCGGCGAGTTGGGTTTGGAAATTGAAGCGTTCCAATCCAATCATGAGGGCGAACTGATTGATTGGTTGCAGGAGAAAAGCGCGGGCGCGGATGGGGTGATTATCAATCCGGGCGCGCTGGCGCATTACAGCTACGCTTTGCGCGACGCTTTGGCTGATACCGGTTTGCCTTGTGTTGAGGTGCATTTGTCGGATGTGGAGAACCGCGAGGAGTTTAGGAGGGTCTCTGTAACGGCTCCGGTCTGTAAAGCAAAAATTTCAGGGAAAAAAGAATTGGGATATATAGAAGCCATTGAGTTGTTAAAAAATTAATCATGGATAATCATGGTCATCGTGGTAATCTGTGGGCTATCTAGCGATCGTTAGATGGGCCACAGATTTCCATGATCGCCAAGATTTACCAGGATATTTTTATGAGGTTCACAGCGATTATCGGGCATCCTTTGGAACACACATTAAGCCCGATGTTACATCAGTATATATATGATAGAGTTGCCATTAAAGCGCGAATGTTGGTTTTGGCTGATGCCAATTTGGGGAATTTAATCAAGCAGATTAGAGAGAAACCGATTGAATTGACTGCGGTAACCATTCCGCACAAACAGGCGATCATGAAATATCTGGACGAAGTGGAAGAAAGAGCAAAAGAAATTGGCGCGGTGAATACGGTGATAAACAGAAACGGCCAACTGTGCGGATATAACACCGATGTAGTTGGGATTGAACGGGCGCTCTCCGGCGTGGAGATAAAAAACAGAACTGTTTTGCTCCTGGGCGCGGGCGGGGCAGCCCAACCGGCGGCGCGTTTAGTTAATCAAAAAGGCGGTAAATTGATTTGTTGCAATCGGTCAAAAGATAAAGCGGAAAAGTTAGTAAAAAAATTTGGCGGTCAGGTGGTGGAGTTGGATGAATTAAATCCAGAGGATGCGGATGTAATTATCAACGCCACTCCGATTGGCATGTATCCCAAGGTGGATGAAATGCCGCTTGATGCATCTTTGCTGGGGAATCATCAAACAGTATTTGACATGATCTACAATCCGCGCGAGACAAAATTATTGAGAGAAGCAAAAATAAAAGGCGCGAAAATCATTTCCGGTTTAGAAATGTTTATTGAGCAAGGATTGGAACAAATTAGATTGTGGAGCGGGAGAGAATATGATGATGAAGGTTTGTCTGAAATTTTAAAGACACACTTATCAGGTTAGTTAGATAGATACGCGGATTAAACGGATTTAACGGATAACCACAGATTTAATCCGTGAAAATCAGTTCAATCAGTTTAATCCGCGTAGCTATTAAAACTTTATTAAATAAAAAAATATGAACTTTACAATAATCAAAAAAATTCCAACAGCGGAAGAAATAATCCAAGCATTTCCTTTGTCCGAGGAAGCGCACCAAAATATCGCGCGGGATCGGCAGGAGGTGAAAGATATTTTGGCGGGCAGAGACGAACGGACGCTCGTGATTGTCGGGCCTTGTTCGGCTTGGCCGTTTAACGCGGTTTTGGAATACACCGAGCGGGTTAAAAAATTGAGCGATCAGGTCAAAGACAAACTTAAATTAGTAATGCGCGTTTACATCCAAAAACCGCGCACGACCAGGGGCTGGACCGGCCCGGTGAATCAGCCGGATCCTTTCGCTCCGCCGGATGTTGCCGAAGGAATTAAATACTGCCGGGGGCTGATGGTAAAAATTTTGGATATGGGCATGCCAATTGCGGACGAGGCATTATTTACTCACAATGCCAAAGGTTTTTTGGAATTGCTTTCGTGGGTAGCGATTGGCGCTAGAAGTTCAGAAGATCAAGAACACCGTATTTTTGCGTCAGCGATCAACTGCGCCGTTGGCATGAAAAATCCAACGAGCGGGGACGTTGAGATTGGCGTCAATAGCGTAGTAGCGGCCCAACATCCGCATATTGCGGTATTTGACGGCCATCAGGTAGAAACAAGCGGTAATGAGTTTGCGCATCTGGTTTTGCGCGGCGGATCAAGCAGACCCAATTATCATATTGAGGATATAATGAAAGCGAAAAAAGCAATGGCCGAAAATGAAGTGAAGAATCCCGCCATAGTGATTGACGCCTCTCACGACAATTGCAAAATAAACGGCGTCAATAGCGTAGAGCGGCAGATTCAGGTGGTGCGCGAGGTGATGAGTAACTTGCGGGAATTCCCGGAACTGCGTAAAATAGTTAGGGGATTTATGATTGAGAGTTTTCTTAAACCCGGAAATCAGAAACTGAATCCCGATTCGCCCGACAGTGTTGATATGGGAGGACTTTCCATTACTGATCCGTGTTTGGGGTGGAAGGAGACGGAGAGGTTGATTGGCGATTTAGTCTGAAAGACAGACATGGGTATAAAATTCACCTAATTCCTTTGAATTACGAAACGCTATTATTTGTCATTCCCGCGGAGGCGGGAATCCAGTCGTAAAGCGATTGCTGGATTCCCGCCTCCGCGGGAATGACAGTTTACGCCTGTTTCGTAATTTACAGTAATTCACCTAATTTCTAATTCACCCATTCGGCTTCGCTCAGGGCAAGCTCTAATAAAATTTCCAATGTCCAATCTAAAAATGTTTGAATTAAAGGTCAAGCTTCCAGACACCAAGAATCGTAATTACCAAATTATGATTGGTTCCGGCGTCTGGGATAAGTTGCCGAATTTTTTAGCAAACTACAAAAATAGCATTGCTCGCTTTGTAATTATTACTGATTCCATAACAAAAAAATTGTTTGGCGAAAAGTTGAAAGAACAATTGAGAAAAAAAGGTTTGGTTGTTGAGCTGGTTGCTTTTCCGGCCGGAGAAAAGTTTAAGACACAGGAAACTAAAACCAAGCTGGACCACCAGTTGTTCGGATTGGGTTGCGGACGCGACACCATGGTTATGGCTTTGGGCGGCGGGGTGGTGGGCGATTTGGCCGGGTTTGTCGCGGCGACTTATATGCGCGGCATTCCCTATATTCACTTGCCAACCACAATACTCGCGATGGTTGATAGTTCAGTCGGCGGCAAGACCAGCATTGACACGCCGTACGGCAAAAATTTAATCGGCGCGTTTCACCAGCCGGAAGCGGTGTTTGCCGATATTAGTGTTTTGGAAAGTTTGCCAGAGAAACAGGTTGCAAATGGGGTTTGGGAAGCGATTAAGATTTTTCTAACTCACGATGCCAAGATGTTTGATTATACAATGGATAATTGGGTAAAAGTTTTAGCAAAAGATGAAAAAGTGATTACCAAGATTGTCGCAGAAGCAGTGAAATTGAAGGTCGGCATAGTAACTAGGGATGAAAGAGAAAGCGGCGAACGGCAAGTGATAAATTTTGGCCACACCGTCGGCCACGCGCTGGAACTTTTGAGCGATTATAAATTGATGCACGGGGAAGCGGTGGCGTTGGGAGTTTTGGTTGAAAGCAAGATCAGTGAACTGTCGGGAATTTTGCCGGCGGCGGCCTTTTCCCGAATAACGGCGGCAGTGGAGCGGACGGGAATTGACAAAAGCGTTTTGAAGAAATATCCAGCGCGGGAAATAATTGAAAAGATGAGATTGGACAAAAAGAGCAGAGGCGGCGCGGCGCGGATTGTTTTGCTGGAAGAGATTGGGGAGGTGTATGTTAAGGAAAATAAATTCGCGTTTCAATTTGAAAATGGATTAATTAAAAAAGCTTTAGAATATTTTTATGGATGAAAAATATCAAAAAGTTATAGATTATGTGACCGGAGCTGGGAAACGATTAAAAAATCAAATTGGTCAAATTGTTGATATTGGGGTCGATAAGAGATACCTTACCATTGTTGATGTCGATAAGAGATACCTTACCGAAGAAGATCTACGTATTGAAAGGGATTTAAAAAAAATTATTGAGGATTTCGGTTCTGAACACCAAGTTTTTGCTGAAGAAGAAAATGACAGCTGGCCCATTGTAAAAAATGTTTGGGCTATTGATCCTATCAGTGGCACTAGCACCTTTTTAGCCGGGTTGCCGCACTATGCCATTGTGGTGTCGCATCTCATAAATAATAAGGTCAATTTTGCGGTTGTTTTTGATCCGGCTATGGATGAATTATACACGGCCGAATTAGGCAAGGGGTCATTTAAGAATGGTAAAAAAATAATGGTATCTGAAAAGAGTGGCGATCCGCCCAGAATAATGTTAAATTTATTTTCTACTGATAATAATTTAAAGAAAGAAATATTTTTTGCAATGATAAAAAGTAATAATAATATCTATAAGAATAGGAACTCTTACGGGTTAAATTATTGTCATGTGGCCACCGGTCAATATGATGGTATAGTAATTCTTACTAAAGATATTTTTCCGGAATTGGCCGGTAGTTTGATTATACGCGAAGCAGGCGGTGTATTTAAAAATATAGCAGGTGAAGATGTTTTTTCATCAGATGACAAATTGTTTATTGCCGGTAATCCGGCTGAATATGAGAGATTAAAAATAATTATGGACGATGTGTTATTAAGTAGCTGATATTTATGTCGGAGGAGCTTTAGCTCCAGAAGGATGTGCCACGGCGCCTGTCTCGCGAACTAAAGTTCGCCGAACCGCCACTAAAGTGGCGTAGATTGGAAAAAAGTATATGTCCAACACCTTCGGCAAACAATTCAAAATAACCACCTTCGGCGAGTCGCACGGTCCCGCGATCGGTGTTGTAATTGATGGTTGTCCGGCCGGGTTGGAAATAAGCCGGGAAGAAATTCAAACTGAACTGGACAGGCGTCGGCCCGGGCAGAGCGAGCTTGTTACGCCGCGCGATGAAAAAGATCAGGTTGAAGTCCTTTCGGGGATTTTTGAGAATCAGACCTTGGGCACGCCGATTTGTTTGTTGATCAGAAATGAGAACGCGCAAGCAAAGGACTATGATAAATTAAAAGACGTCTTTCGTCCCGGGCACGCGGATTTCACCTATCAAGCAAAGTACGGCATTCGCGATTATCGCGGCGGGGGCCGGGCATCGGGCCGGGAAACGGCGGCGCGGGTGGCGGCGGGCGCGATCGCCAAAAAGATTTTAGCGGGCGTTGGCATTGAGATTACGGGTCGAGTGGTTCAGGTTGGAAAGATAACAGACGAAAAAGATTTTGTGAAAGAGATTGAAGCTGCCAAAGTTGACGGCGATTCAGTCGGCGGAGTGGTAGAAGTAATTGCTCGCGGTGTGCCTGTGGGATTGGGCGAACCAGTGTTTGATAAATTATCAGCTGTCTTGGCGCATGCGTTTATGAGTATTCCGGCAGTGAAGGGTTTTGAGATTGGTGATGGATTTTCCTGCGTGGAAAAATTTGGGTCGGAGAATAATGATGAGTTTGTTGATAAGGGGAAGGGGGAAGGAGGAAAGGGGAAAGTGGTGATTGGAACCAAGAGTAATCATGCCGGCGGTATTTTGGGGGGAATTTCTACGGGTGAAGATATTGTGGTGCGAGTGGCTTTTAAGCCGACTTCAAGTATTAGTAAGAAGCAGCAGACATTTGATAGGGACGGAAACGAAGCGGTGATTGAGGTTAAAGGACGCCATGATCCTTGCGTTTGCCTGCGCGCGATGCCGGTGGGGGAGGCGATGATGGCGATGGTGTTGGCGGATCATTATTTATTAAGCAGGATGAGCAGACTTTGATAAACAAAACAGCACCCTTGCGGGGCTGTTTGCGGTTCCATTTGGAACGGAATCCGACCTATCATCCAACGATTAGTATATAAAAAAAAAGATTCGTTGTCAAGTTTATTTATCCACAAATAATTAAAGCTTGTTAAGTTATAGTGGAGGTGCGGGGAATTGAACCCCGGGAACCTTGGATGATAGGCCAGGTTCCACACCAAATCACCCCCGTGATGCTTGCCGTAAATTATAACATAATATTGATTTATGGGAAAAATTAGAATAGCAGTATCCGGCGACGCGGGCTCTTTTTCCGAAGAGGCGGGATTGTTGTACGCGCAGAGAATGGGCTGGGAGCCGGAGATTATTTACGCGATTGATATGGACGGTGTGTTGAAAAGTATTAGCGGGGGAAAGGCGGACTACGGCATTTTTCCGGTGGTGAATTCCCGCGGCGGATTAGTGCAGACCGCGTTTGAGGCGATGGGCAGATATTTATTTACCATGGTTGATGAATTATGGTTTGAGGTTTATCAATGTTTGCTGGCAATGCCCGGAGTAAAAAAAGAAGAAATCAAACAAATCGCCACGCATCCGCAGGCCATTTCCCAGTGCGAAAGGTACATCAAGCGCGAGTTTCCCAACGTAAAATTAGTTGATTGGGAAGACACGGCCAAAGCGGCCAGGGACTTGGCCGCAGGCGTTTTGCCGAGAGAGACGGCGGTGATTGCGCCAACTAGGTCAGCCCAGCTTTATAAACTTGACCTACTGGAAAAAGGCATTCAGGACAATCATCCTAACCTAACAACGTTTATTGTTGTTAAAAAAACGACGATTAAATAGCTACGCGGATTAAACGGATTTAACGGATAACCACTGATTTAATCTGTGAAAATCAGTTCAATCAGTTTAATCCGCGTAGCTATTAATTTTTTGGTTTAATAACAATTATGAAATACGGCATTATTGGTTATGGAAGATTCGGAAAACTGTGGGCAGATGTTTTATCTTCTTACGGCGATGTTTTGATATATGATAAGAATCAGACAGAAAAGAATACTTCTTTGGCAAAAGCGATAAAAACAGATCTGCTGTTTTTGCTCGTGCCGATTTCGGAAATGGAGAATTGCTGTCGGGAAATTGCGCCGTTGCTTGGTCCAAAAACAATCGTGATTGACGCTTGTTCGGTAAAAGTTCATCCGGTAAAGGTGATGCGGAAATGGCTGCCGAAAAATCAGCCGATTATCGCCACGCACCCGCTGTTTGGTCCGGATTCGGTCGCGCGGCTGGGGTTAAAAAACCAGCGCATCGTGGTGTCGCCGGTTCGGGCCGGCGCCGCGGAACGGAAAAAGTTTGAGAAAATTCT
>JBAZZL010000028.1:0-15276 GCA_041658785.1 Patescibacteria group bacterium | reverse complement strand
AAAAACCGGACATAGTCCACACGCATTTGTTTGGCGGAGACGTATGGGGGCGGATGGCGGCCAGCATGGCAGGGATTCCAGCGGTCGCGACTGAGCATAATACTAATTTGGGAGAATCATTTTGGCGGCATGCGATCAAACGCCGGCTGGCGCGCTTGTCTTTGGCTTACGCCGCCCCTTCGGCGGCGGTTGCCTTGTTCATGGAGAAGACGTACAAGATTAAAAAAGATTTGATTACGATCATTCCGTACGGTATTGACTTGGCTCGTTTTTTGAATGTTCCTCCTCTAATAGCGCCGCCTTTCCGCCTGCTTATCCTTGGCCGGTTTACTCGGCAAAAGGGGCATGATATCGCGTTTAAGGCGCTGGCGCAAATACCAGATTTTCCTTGGCGGCTTAGCTGTGTCGGCCGCGGGGAAGAAGAAAAAAAGTTGAGAAAATTGGCTTGTTCGCTTGGTCTGGAAAAAAAGATAACGTTCCGCCAGCCAATTGCCGATGTCGCCTCTTTGTTTCGCGATCATCAGATATTGCTTTTACCTTCCCGCTGGGAGGGATTGGGCATTGTCGGCATGGAAGCGATGGCGGCCGGGCGGCCGGTGATAGGCAGCCTGGTGGGAGGAATTCCGGAAGTTGTTAAAGACAGCGAGCATGGAATTTTAGTTCCGCCGGAGAATGTTGGAGCGCTGGTAGAAGCGCTTCGGGGTGTCTTTGAGGAACCGGAGATATTGCTAATTATGGGAAAGAAGGCAAAAGAATATGCTAAAGAAAATTTTGGGGCTGATAAGATGACAGCGGCTTATGAAAAGTGGTATGAGTTGGCGTCAATGTCATTCCGAGCGGAACGAAACGAAGTCCCGACTAAGTCGGGACGGATACGCTTTGTCAATAAATGGCTGTCAATAAGAAAGGGATTCCTCGGCTCCGTCCCGATGCGAATCGGGACTCCGCTCGGAATGACATCGAACGCGATGCCAACCGACTGTGTGCTGGGGATTACCTATGCTTGTAATTCCAAATGCGTGATGTGCGATATCTGGCAGATTGCCAATCCGCCGCAGATAGATCCAAACGAATACCGCAAGCTGCCGCCGACTTTGCGCGATATTAATATTTCCGGGGGCGAGCCATTTTTGCATCCGGAAATTGTTAAAATTGTAAAAGTTTTAACGGAAACCTGTCCGAAAGCGCGCCTGGTTATCTCTACGAACGGTTTTGCCTCCGCTTTGATTGAACAAAAAATGAAAGAGATTTTAAGAATCAAACCGGATATTGGGATAGCGATTTCAATTGACGGTATAGGCAAAATGCATGAACAGGTTCGCGGCGTTCTCAATGCTTATGAAAAAGCTATCAACACCTTAGAGTGCCTGCAAAAATTGGGAATGAAAAATCTGCGTTTTGCTTTTACTGTTTTGCCGCAGAATGTGGAACACTTTAGCCTGGTTTACAATGAGGCGCGCGAAAGGGGAGTCCAGTTTACTCATGCTCTGGCCCAAAGCTCGGAACATTATTTTGGCGGCAAACAGATAAATACCAATCCTGATCAAAATAAGTTGAAACAGGAATATGAATATGTAATTAAACAAGAATTGAAATCATGGAAGCCGAAGAATTGGGCGCGGGCGTATTTTACTTATGGACTGTTTCAGTTTGCTGTTAAAAAAGAACAATTGTTAGCCAATGACGCGGGCAGTCAGTTTTTTTATTTAGATCCAAGCGGCATCGTTTTTCCCTCGGTGGTGCATAATTATCCGATGGGTGATATTAAAGAAATTGTTAATTGGTCCGATTTATGGTTTAGCAAACAGGCGGATGAAGTTCGGGAAAAGGTTAGGAAAGAGAATCGGCCGGTGTGGATGATTTGCACGGCGCGCACGGCGATTAGAAGACATCCGTTTAGAGTAGGATGGTGGGTATTGAAAAATAAATTGAAATAGAAATTAGAAATTGGAAATTGGAAATTGGAAATAAACAAATAGAGAAATAATGTGGAAATAAATTGAAATAGAGAAATAAGAAATAATATGAAAGTGTTGCTAGTAAACAAATTTTGGTATTTGCGCGGGGGGGCGGAACGGGTTGTTTTTGCTACCAAACAAATGTTGGAGGATAGCGGGCATCAAGTGGAAATTTTTGGCATGAACCATCCGCGCAATGAACTGTCAAACAGATATTTTATTGATTTTGTTGATTATCAGAGCATCAAGGGGATTAAGAGAGCGCGAGCGGCGCTAAAGAGCATTTACAATCGGCAGGCGCGGGATAATTTCAAAAAGTTAATTGAGGAGTTTCAACCGGACATCGTTCATTTTCATAATATCTATCACCAATTATCTTTTTCACTGTTTGATGTTATTAAGGAAAAAAAAATTCCTGCTGTCATGACCTTGCATGATTATCAGCTGATTTGTCCAAATTATAATCTTTATCATCATGGACGGATTGACGAGGAATCTTGCTTGGGCAGTTATTATAAGTGTATATTAAACAATTGCCTGGAGAATTTGGGCGAGAGTATATTCGCTGCAATTGGAGCTTATTTTACTGAATGGAAAGGTTATAGAGAGGTAATTGGCAAGTATATCAGCCCGAGCGAGTTTTTGAAAAATAAGTTTATAAATTATGGTTTTTCGGCCGGCCAGATTACGGTTATTCCCAATCCGATTGATTTGGCTCTTTACGACCGCGCCAAAGTTGACGGGGAATACGTGGGATTTTTTGGACGTTTAAGCCGAGAAAAGGGGCTGGAAGTTTTGTTGCAAGCGGCGAAAAACACGCCGGAGATTTTGTATAAAATTGTCGGAGAAGGACCGATGGAAAAAGATTTAAGATTTAAGATTGCAGATTTCAGATTGAAGAATGTCAGTGTGGAGGGATTCCAGACAGGGAAAAAGTTGGCCCAGTCCATTGATGGCGCGAGGATTATTGTTGTTCCGTCTGTCTGGTATGAAAATTGTCCTTTATCAATATTAGAAGCAAAGGCGATGGGCAAGGTGGCGCTGGGCAGTGATATCGGCGGGATGAGCGAGCTCCTGCCGCGGGAATTGTTGTTCAAAGCCGGAGACGCGAAGGAATTGAGTGAAAAGATATCCCGCTGGTTTCAGGCGCCGTTTACCCAAAGGAAAAAAATTGGCTTAGACCTGAGAGAGACGGTGGCGGAGCAGAACGATCCGAAAAAATATCTGCGGAGTTTATTGGTGGTTTATCGCCGGTTGATAAAAGTATGATTATAACTGGTAAAAAATTCGCATTGATTTTGATTGTCCTCGTCGGAACATTGTTTTTATTCATTCCGGCGGCAAAGTCCGCTCCGCTTTTGGCTAATTATTATTTGCGTTGGGACATATCAGAAAGCGCTGTTGGCGAACTCTCCAAATGGGATCTGCTGATTTTGGATATGGAGGTTCAGCAACTGTATTCGACTCGCCTGAAGGAGATAAGAAAACTTAATCCAGACATTATCATCTTGGCCTATGTTACAGCGCAGGAGATAAGAAATGATGCTTTATATGGCGCCAGCCAGTTGCGGCGCTGGCTGGGGGCGGGGATAGATGACAGTTGGTATTTGGTCAAAAGCAATGGACAGCGTTATAGTTATTGGCCGGACACCACGATGTTGAATCCGACAGATTCGTCTCCCATAGCCAATGGCCAAAGGTGGAATAGTTATTTGGCAAATTTTATTGCCAAAGAAATTTTGGCTACTGGTTTGTGGGATGGAGTTTTTTATGACAATATGTGGGCTGGTTTGACTTGGTTTACCGGCGCTGACGTTGACCTAAACCGAGACGGCCGCGCCGATAGCGGGGCAGATGAGCATTGGCGCCGCGGCATGAGAGAGTTGATTGATGAAACGCGCCGTTTGGTTGGCAATAAGTATTTTATCACAGGCAATAGCAATAGTCGGGAGTATACTGGCTTGGTAAATGGCAAGATGTTGGAAAATTTTATTCCCGGCGACCCTTGGGCCCCGAGCATGAATACTTATCGTTATAATAATAAAAACGCGGTAGAAAAAAGAATAAATATCATAAATACAAATACGGCAAACAAAGGCGGAGAGACAAATTACAAATTATTGCGTTTTGGGCTTGGCAGCGCGTTGCTTGAGGATGGCTACTTTTCTTTTGACTATGGGGATCAAGACCATGGCCAACTTTGGCGGTACGACGAGTATGACGTAGGTTTAGGCAAAGCAATCAGTCAATCAAAATCACAGCAAGGTTTTTCTGATTATGAGCCCGATGTTTGGCAAAGGGACTTTGAGAACGGACTCTCGCTGGTTAATAGCACAAATAGAAAACAGCAAGTGCAATTGGGGGGCGAGTATGAAAAGATTCACGGGGTTCAGGATACAACAGTCAATGACGGCTCAATTGTTTCAGATGTTAGTCTTGATCCAGACGACGGATTAATCCTGCTGAAAACCTTTCAGACCCTTGACGATCTGTTATTTATCAACGGAGCTTTTTTACGATTTTTTCGGCCGGACGGGGAGAGGGCGCGCAATGGCTTTTTTGTTTTTGATGAAGCTAATTTAGGGGGCAAAAAAATAGCCAAAATTGATCTGAATGGAAACGGCAAACGGGAGTTGGTCGTAGTTTCACAGAATAAAATTATGGTCTGGCGGGATGACGGACTGCTCTATATGCGTGTCTGGCCGTATACGGCAAATTACAAAGGCGATTTACGGGTGGCGATTGGCGATATCAACGCGGACGGACGCGGGGAGATCTATGTCGCGCCCAGCCCGGGATATACTCTGCCGATCAAAGTTTACAGCCGGCACGGAGCGTATTACAATGGGGAATGGTATCCATTTGGCCGCGGCTATAAAGGCGGATACAGCCTGGCGGTGCGGGAAGCGGCAGGGCGTCCAAGTGAAAACGAGCTGGTGATCGGAACCGGAGAAGGGGCGTTGCCCATGGTTTCTTTATTCAACCGTGAATATCAGCTGAACAGGCAGTGGCTGGCATTTGAGTCCAGTTTTATCGGCGGCCTGAATGTGGCCGCCGGAGATGTTAACGGCGATGGAATAGACGAGGTGATTGTGGGCGCTGGACCCGGAAAAAAACCAGTGATTAGAATTTTTGACCCATTTGGCGCGCAGATGTACCAGGAATTTGCCGCCTATAGCGCGCTTGATTATCCGGGGATTCAGGTGATGGCATCGGACGTTGATTATGATGGAAAGGAAGATATTATTGGGATGTCAGCTACATGATGCATGATGCGCGCAGCATGACTCATGACATGATGCATGATGCGCACAGCATGATGCATAACGAATTATGCAAAATGTATAATGCTACGTGCATCGTGCATCATGGTTTTCGTGCATCACGGTTTGTTTTGACAAAGGCATTTTTATGAGATATAATTATCTTGTATGACAAAACAGAAACTTAAGAAACAACTTAAAGAGGCAATTATTAAGAATCCTTCTATAAGTAAAATAAAGAAAGTGTCTTTGTTTGGTTCTCATTTGCATGGAGCGGCTCGGGATGAAAGTGATATAGATCTTTTGGTTGAATTTTCAACGCCAGTGGGTTTTTTTGAATTAGCACACATAGAAGATTCTCTGCAGCAAGAATTAGGCAATAAGGTAGATCTGCTAACACCAAAAGCATTAAGCAAGTACTTTAGAGATGAAGTGCTGGCAGAAGCTGAATGTGTGTATGAAAGATGAAGTTTTTATTTACCATATTTTTGAGGCAATTGGCAAAATTGAAGAATATCTCAAGGGTTATACTTATGATTTATTTATTGCAGATTACAGAACGATGGATGCTGTAATACGAAACCTAGAAATTATTGGCGAGGCAACCAATAATATCAGCGCAGAATTTCAGCGGGCGCACAACCAGATTCCTTGGCATGAAGTAATTAGTATGAGGAACAGATTAATTCATGAGTATTCTGATGTTGATCCTGATACTGTTTGGAAAACAATCCAAGAAGATTTGTCAAAACTTAAGCGGATTTTAGAAAAGATATAATATGCGAGGCATATGACATGATGCATGATGCAAATAGCATGACACAACGACATAATGCACGATGCACGTAGCATGATGCATAACGAATTATGCGAAATGTATCATGCTATCTGTATCATGCTATCTGCATCATGCATTGTGTAGAGGTTGATAGTTTGTTCCACTATATTCGGCCAGCCATAATAATTTAGCGCGCGCTCTTGATTAGCCATGCCACAGTTTTGCAGTTCCTTTGTGTCTTTTTGCAATAGTCCGGCCAGCCTCTCGATCAAAGACTGGACATCGCCCCGAATAAAATTATGTCCGGGCATACGGATTAGTTTTTTGTGTTCTTGGATATCAGACACCAGTATTGGCAGACCATAGCTCATTCCTTCCAGTACTGTAATGGGCATACCTTCATTATCAGAAGGGTGGATCATCAATAGGGCGTGAGAGTAAAGCTGTTGCAGAGCTTCTCCTGTCTGGAAACCGGTGAAGATGATTTGAGGATCGTTTGCCACAGACATTTTTAGATCTTTGACGTATTGGCCAGTGTAGTATCCATCCCCGACTATAACCAGAGGAATATCTTTAATCAGTTCAGCTTGATTTTTTTTCAAAGATTGATAGGCCCCAATAGCATAGTGAATGCCCTTATGTGGAATCAGGCGGCTGACTAGCAGGAGGTAAGAGCCATGTTTAAGACCCCATTGTTCCAGTTGGTCAATTTTCAACGTCTTTTGGCATTCAGGCGCTCCGTTTGGTATTAGCAGGGCTTCTACATCATACAAATCTCTGATATATTGAGCGATGGTTTGGGATACGGCAATCGTGTGATGTGGAAAATTGCAGGCTGTCCATTCGCCAATCCATAGCGCCAGCCTGGCAAACCAGTTCCATTTCCGGTGTTTTCTGTCAATTGAGTGGAAAGTAACGATAACTTTTGTTTTGGGTGTAAAGATTCGCGGCAGCCAAGACAAGAGCGACGGCCCGACGCCGTGATAATGAATTACATCATATCTGTTAAGAATAGCGTGGATAGTTGAGACCAGAGTGTGAGAAATAGTATCCAAATGTTTGGTATGAATGCTCGGCAGAAATTTGATTTGCACACCTTCTATATTCTTAATGCGGTCTGGCCCGCTGTACCATGGCCGGCTGTAGACGGTTATTTTATGTCCGCGTTTAACAAGACGTACGGCTAATTCGTGTACGTGCCTTTCAACGCCGCCAAAGATGGCGGGCATTCCTTTTTGTCCAATCATGGCGATACGCATATTTTTGAAAACTGGAAATTAGAAATTGGAAATTAGAAACTGGAAATTAGAAATTGGAAATTAGAAATTGGAAATTAGAAATTGTTCCATTGTCCAAAGGAGTTTCGTGGTTCTTTAAATAAGTTAGTGATTATAACTCGTTGATTAAGTTTTGTCAAGAGGGGGGAGGTAATTTGGGCTTAATTTAGGGAAGAAAATTATTTCTATAATTAAAAACCCCCGAAGGGGGTATTGGGGAGATACTGGAAATTGGAAACTGTCTTATTGTTCAATTGCTGTATTGTTGTAGTGTTGTAGCGCTGTAGTGTGGCAAAGCCATTAACGAAGAAATAATTCCGGGAAGGGTTCCATAGAGAAAATGCGCATTTTGTCTTGTTCAGTGAGGACGCGCCGCTCGGCAAGGATTTCAATCAATGTCCGAAGTTTTGTATCTTCTTTTCTCAAGAGAACGATAAGATCTCCTGTTTGCTTGGCCAATTTATCGTCAAGATACGCTTTTGTTACCATGGAGGATTTAATCCCTTTTATTTCTCCGTTAATCCCTTTTATTTCTCCGTTAATCCCTTTTATTTCTTTGTCAAATTCTTCCTTGGTAACTGCGTGATCTTTGATAAAGACGACTATTTCCAAAATTTCATTAAGTGTGTTGTTTTCCATATCTTTGGTTTAGCGGTTTAGGTAATTGAAGTATATTATAGAGAAAGATCATTGTCAATAATTTTAATCTAATTTTTAATCTAACGCACCGCAAATCCCTTGCTTCTGCCGATTTTATCAGCTGGAATGGAGGCATCAATCATTGGTATTGTTTTTGTAACTTCCGTACTGATGTAAGTGTCGCGCGCTGATATGGCGATATTTTTTAACAGAATCGGCGTTGTGCCAATATGATCTGCCATCGGCGTTAGCAGAAGTTCCAAGTATAATCCAATTGTTTCGCGTGGATTTAAGGACGGCATGCTCCATGAGACGATTTTAGTTTCTGGATTATAGGCCAAATTGTTGCCGCGGCTTACGCTTGATTTTCCGGTCCATTGAATATCCGTTGGCAGAACAGCCGAAAAATTTAAATCAGCAACTCTGCTTGTAGTATTTTGGATGGTAATAATACCCCAGTATTTTGTTTCTTTCCCGACAATTGGCGGCAGAGGCCCTCGTCCAAGCTGGTCTCCTTCCGCGGTGTAGTATCGCGCTTGCGCGTTCATGAACAAGTTTGTTCCTATTTTAAGGTTTGGGCTAGCTGTTTCTATTTCGTATTTGGCATTTGCCACCCGCGCCACATCGGCAGAAAGTTTGGGTTTTAGAGAAAGGCCAATGTCTATACCGTCGGAAATAAATTCTTGGATAGGAATGTTGATGGTTAGAGTTGTTTCTTCATTCGGCTCAAGCGCTGCCAGATTGGCGGCATAATCTTTGGTAATTATAAAAGCATTATCTTTATACAGCCCATGATTGATGCCGCGCAAGCTGGCAATGTTGATAATTTTGTTTTCAATAGGAATTGATATTTTAAGATTTTTTAGTTCTGTTGCGCCGGAATTTTGAATTTTTAGATTCAGCGAGGCTGTCTTTCCAGCGCCTATCGTTTCTGCGCCGCCTGCCCAAGCCGCATTCAGCTCCACATTTGGCCGAACTACATCAAAAGCGCGGGCCGCGCTCGATTGAAGCAGGGGGGTATTTTTGACAAATATAATCGGCGTTAAGCTGAGCGTTTTTTGGGACGAAGTTTCATCCAAGGCGGTTGTCAGCGAGGCATGGATGACAGCTTCTTCGTTTGGCTGCAGATCAAGAATACGCCATTCATTTTTTTCAACAATTCCCATTGCCGGAGCTTCTGTCCCCAGCGTGAAGATAAAGGGCTTCTCCTGCGGGAAAGGCAATCTGATGTCAGCGATCGGATGGCCGCCATTGTTTTTTATTGTGACAGAGATCGGAATAGTTCCATGAGAAAGAATATATTGAGGCGCGTTAATTTTTGTTTGAAGAATTGATTCGCGAATAGTGGTAATGATAACTGTTCTTTTTTGCTCTGCCGCGCTGCGTTTTGGCTGATTGTAAGACAGAACGGCTGATACATGATATTCCTGATTAACATTGCCATAGAAAAAACCAGTGACTGATACCGCGCCGGCGGCGCCGGGCGGAATATCAGGCAGTGAAAAACTATGGGTCTGTTCGGAAAACAATTCCGCTGGTTCGGTTTTTTCAATGATAAATGTTTCCGGAAGCTGGAATGATAATGAAGGAGAAATTAGAGAGATTTCGCTGTTATTCGCGTAGGCTGAAGTATAAGTTACATATTCACCGCTGCGGATTTTATTGTCCAGATTAGTTGCGCTATGCGGCGCGACATTGATATCAAGCGCTACCAATTTGGTGATAGTCGGATCGTACGCGGACCAAAATACGATTGCGCCAATAAGCGCGAAGATGCTGGCGAGAAGAGCAATATCAAAGATGAATAATTTGCGCGCGTGAACAAAATTTAAGCGGTATTTTTTTTTGTAGTGTATTTCCGCCGCATGGATTGGCGAGACAAGCAATGCCAAAAACCATTTGTGGGGCGCGTGAAACAGATGGTATTTGGTAAAGTGTTTGGTAAACAAGTCCATAAATTGGAAATTAGAAATTAGAAATTGGAAATTGGAAATTGGAAACTGGAAATTAGAAATTGGAAATTAGAAATTGGAAATTAGAAATTGGAAATTAGAAATTGGAAATTAGAAATTGGAAATTAGAAATTGGAAATCCCTAGGGATTTCCAATCACCAGTTTTCAGTTTCCAATTTTCAGTTTCCAATTTCTAATTTCCAATTTCCAGTTTCCAATTTCCAATATATAATATACCACTCAACAATAAAAAAATCCACAGGGTTTGCTCGTATTGTTGAATTGTGGTAATATATTTGGTAATAAAAATGGGCGCTTCGTATAATGGTAGTACTACGGTCTCCAAAACCGTATGCGTAGGTTCGATTCCTACAGCGCCCGCAAGCACAATAACAGAGGATAAGACTTTTGTTTTTTGTATATTTTGATACAGTTATCTGCAAAAAGTGGCCTAGTCGCCGTTTTTTTGTTATAATGTGTTTTTATGATGGCCAAATTGAAAAAACAATACAAACAGGCATATGTCGTTACCGTAGACATGGGCTATGGCCACCAGCGCGCTTCTTATCCGTTAAAAGATATTGCCGCCTGTCCGGCCGGCTGGGCTGGCGAAAATATTATTTTGGCAAACGCTTATCCGGGAATTCCCAATAGCGACAGCCGCCGCTGGGAGGGGAGCCGAAAGTTGTATGAAACGATCTCCAGAATGAAAAAATTTCCAATCGTCGGCAATTGGATTTTTGGCATTATGGATCATTTTCAGCGCATCCAGCCATTTTATCCAAGACGCGATTTGTCTGATCCTATTATGCAGGTGCGGTCAGTCTATCACATGATTAGCCGAGGCTGGGGCAAGCATCTGATTGAAGTTTTGAATAAAAAACCCCTGCCTCTTATCACATCTTTTTTTGCTGTTGCTTTTTTTGCCGAAGAGCATGGGTACAAGGGAGAAATTTATTGCATCTGCACCGATACAGATATCTCCCGCGCATGGGTTCCTCTGAATCCAGAAAAGACAAGAATCAAATATTTTGCGCCAAACAAACGGGTGAGAGAGCGGTTGAAAGAATATGGGATTAAAACAGAGCAAATTTATGTTACTGGCTTCCCTTTGCCAAAAGAAAATATCGGCGGAAAAAATTTGGATGTTTTGAAACAAAGCATTGGAGCTAGGATTTGTAATTTGGATCCGAAAGGCAAGTATCGGAAGAAATATCTAAAGACGCTAGAAGACAGGCTTGGCGATAAATATTGCCATATTAAAGATCGCCATCCGCTTACCATAACCTTTGCCGTTGGCGGGGCGGGAGCGCAAAGGGATATTGGCATTACAATTTTAGACAGCCTGCATGATCATATAGACAGTGATGCTATTCGGCTCAATCTTGTCGCTGGATCACGCAACGATGTTTATCGATATTATGAAGCAGAAGTAAAGAAACTGCATCTAGAAGGCAGGCACGGCGGTTTGGTAAATATTATTTATGATGATAATAAGTTTGAATATTTTAAAAAATTTAACGAAGTTCTTTTGACCACTGATATTCTTTGGACAAAGCCGAGCGAATTGTCTTTTTACGCCGGGCTTGGCATTCCAATCATTATGGCGCCGGCTATCGGCTCGCAGGAAGAATTCAACCGCGCGTGGCTTCATTCAATCGGAGCGGGATTTGAGCAAGAAGATCCGCGATATACCAAAGAGTGGCTTTTTGATTGGCTGGAATCCGGCTGGCTTGCCGAAGCCGCCATGGGAGGCTTTATGGACGCGCCCAGGAACGGCACTTATCATATTGAGGATATTGTTTTGCGAGGGAAGAGAAGTGAGATTGAGGATGTGCACCTGTTGTAAATTCACCTAATTTTTAATTCACCTAATTCACCTAATTCACCTAATAAAATGTCCAATTGACAAATAACCAAATAATCAACAACTTTAGGTATGGAAATTGGTAATTTTATTAGGTGAATTAGAAATTAGGTGAATTAGGTGAATTATTAATCATTTATGCTTTGGTTTCCCCTCGCCCTCGCGGGCTACCTTCTCCTCGCCATCGTCATAATCTTGGATAAATTGATTTTGACGAAATCGATAGGCAAGCCGATTGTATACACTTTTTATTCCACCATTTTCATGTTGGGGGCTTTATTTTTATGGCCGTTCGGAGTCGGCTTTTTGCAAGGAATTGATTGGTGGTGGGCAGTGGTTTCGGGTTTGGGTTTTGGTTTTGGGTTGTGGACTTTTTATAAAGCGGTAAAAGAAGGGGAGGCCACGCACATCGCGCCATTCAACGGAGCAATAATAATGATGGCCACCTATGCTTTGTCTGCTTGGCTTTTGGCTGAAAAGCTGGCAGCTATCCAGATGGCCGGAGTAGTAATTCTTTCTTTTGCTTCTATTTTGCTTACCTGGGAAAAGAGTTCCAAGCACAAAGGATTTCATTTTGGTTTTGTCTGGGCGATTGTTTCCGGTTTATTTTTTGCTATTTCCCACGTAAGCGCCAAATATTTATACGAGATCTATCCTTTTTTGACCGGCTTTATGTGGACTAGGGCCACTACCGGGCTTTTGGGATTATTTTTACTGCTATTTCCTTCGGTTAGACGATCATTTACCCGAAAAAATAGAGAAGCCAAAACCGTTGGCAAGCGTCACGTTCTTTCAATTGTAGCCGCAAATAAGGCGCTTTCAGTCGGCTCCCTCATTTTTATCCAGCTCGCGGCCGCTATCGGCAGTGTAACTTTGGTAATGGCCTTGGCTGGCATTCAGTATGTGTTGATTTTTATTTTCGTTTATTTATCCACCAAATTATTCCCCAATTTTTTTCATGAATATTTTACGAAGAGGGAAATTACCGTCCAATTAATTGCGTTGGTGTTGGTGGTGATTGGGTCGGCGATGTTTGTGTTGTAATCGTGCAACCTGTAACCTATAACGTGTAACGTGTAGCATGTAACTTGTCCCGTAGCGAGCGGGATCCCGCTGAGGCGGGATAACTTGTAACTTGTGATGTGGCTTGTGACTAACAACAATTCGTACTTTGGTTGTTACAAGTTACACGTTACACTGGAAAAATTTTATGAAAATAAAAAAGATTATGCGAATTATTTTGATAATTGTTTTTGTAATTACCGTCGTTTATATCTCCATGTGGTTGGCGAGCCGCAAACGTTATCCAGTGGAATTCGGCGTTTCTTTCAACCAAAACTACGCTCAATTTTTGGGATTGGAGTGGAAAGATGCCTATCTCGCGATGCTCAATGATTTGCGGCCAAAGTTTATTCGCATTGCCGCGATGTGGAGCGAGATTGAACGGGAAACGGGCGAGTTTGATTTTACCGACGTTGATTGGATGATGGATGAGGCGGCAAAACGCGATGTTAAAATTACCTTAGTCGTGGGGCAAAAAGCGCCGCGTTGGCCCGAGTGCCATGTGCCTGCTTGGGTAAACGGGCTTTCGGCCGATGAATATAAAATGAGATTATTAAATTATGTTCAACAAACAGTAAAAAGATACAAAGATCATCCGGCGCTGGAGATCTGGCAGGTGGAGAACGAGCCGTTTATTCATTTTAGATTTGGCGAGTGCGCTAATTTTCAAGAACAAGCAACGCGTGATGAAATTAAGTTAGTTAAAGAATTGGATACCAGTCATAAAATTATGATTACCGACAGCGGCGAATTAAGTTTTTGGTGGCACGCGACAAGGGCAGACAGCGACATTTTCGGCACCACGATTTACCGCGTGGTGCGAACGCCGCGGGGCAAGATATTTACTTATGATTGGCTGCCGCCGGCTTTTTATCGCTGGAAAGCGAAATTACTGGGACGTTCTATGGATAGTTTTTTTATTTCCGAATTGCAAGCAGAACCGTGGTTTACCGGCAGCGGCGCGCTTGAGACTTCAATAGAGGCGCAAAAAGAAACGATGGATTTAGGCCGACTGAAGAAGAATCTTGATTACGTAAAAAAAATAGGAACGCCCAGGGTTTATCTGTGGGGAGTGGAGTGGTGGTATTGGATGAGGGAGACGCAGGGAGACGGGAGGTATTGGGAAATAATGAAATTGGAAACTAGAAACTGGAAATTAGTAATTGGTAATTGGTTTAAAAATAATCGTTAATTACCAATTATCCCGCCACAGCGGGATCCCGCTCGCTGCGGGACAATTTACCAATTACTGTCACCAATTGCTTTACCCGCGTCCACCTTGACAGCGGTATCATTTTTTAGCTATATTGTTGTCGTTAAGTCTGAAATCCGATTCGGGCAATTAGCTCAGCTGGTTAGAGCGTCTCGTTTACACCGAGAAGGCCGCAGGTCCGAATCCTGCATTGCCCACTGATATGTTTTTTATCTACATCATGTATAACTTGAAGCATGATAAATTTTATATCGGTCAAACTTATAGCATCAAAAAGAGAATTACCGAGCATAAAACCGGACAAGGAAACTATACAAGTCGATACGATGGCGAGTGGTTATATTTATATTCAGAGTCGTTTTCTACCAGAGCAGAAGCGATGCAAAGAGAGAAATATTTTAAGTCATTGAAAAACAAGGAATATTTAAAAGAGTTTATCAGAAGTCAACGAAACAATAAGCACGCCTAGCTCAGTTGGTTAGAGTCCCGATCGCCATCGGGATTTACACCGAGGGGGTCGGGGGTTCGAATCCCTCGGCGTGCACTTGATCATGATGCATCTTTATTTTTTTCTGCTATACTATTTTCATTATGAAACGATACATTCGTCCAAATCAAGAACAGAAAGTAGTCAAACATTACGGCATTTTTCGTTATCAGCTGACTACCTTTCAAGCGGTAGCTTTAATTGTTAGTGGAACAATCGGGGCTGGGGTGCTAGGTATCCCATATGCTGTCGCCAAAGTTGGAATCGGATTGGGTGTTGTATTGATAATTGTTATTGGAATGCTTATGATGGGCATGAATTTACTGATTGGCGAAATTGCCGTCCGCACCAGCCAACCTTTGCAGCTCGCGGGACTTGCCAGTCGATACTTGGGTTCATTTGGCAAATGGGGAATGACCACCATAGTTTATTTTACGCTTTTTGGAGTGTTGACCATCTATATTATCGGCGAGGGCGAGGCGCTCTCGGCATTGCTCGGGGGGAGCGCTTACCGCTGGAGCGTTTTATTTTTTTTATTGGGAAGCCTGCTTATATTTACCGGCATGCGGACGATAAAGATCGCAGAGTTTTTTTTGAGTTTGGCCGTTCTCTTGGTTGTTTTGTTGATCGCGGTATTTTCCGCGCCGCACGCGTCTGTCGGGCATTTCCGCTATGTTAATCTGGCGCAGATTTTATTTCCCTACGGCGTGCTCTTGTTTGCTTTTCACGGTACGACCACAATACCAGAAGCTTATAGCATTTTGTCAAATAAAAAAGAA
>JBAZZL010000027.1:0-15516 GCA_041658785.1 Patescibacteria group bacterium | reverse complement strand
TCGGCTGGCAAATCAGCAAAAGGGTCAAATTTCTCCGCCGATTGGCGGATCAATTTGACACTCCACCTATTGTACAAGTGTTGCGTTAGATTCTGGAGTCAAACTAATAATAAATTCCACGACCTAAGTCGTGGAATTTATTATTCGGCTACAAAACTGTGTTTTTCTTAAAAAATGGCTTCTTCAACGACACTTCAAGGAACGCTTTTAGCCGAGCGAATTTTTCCCGCCAGCCGGGCGTCCAGCGGTCGCCGTATTCACGCGCGTCCGCCGCTATACCGACAGCGTCAATTCCCATGGCCCGGCAAATATACAAAATTCTAGGCAGATGAAAACTCTGGGAAACAACTATAGCGTCATCAAAATGAAATTTGTATTTCGCGTTATAACAACTCAAATAAGTTCTAAAACCTTCAGGGTCAATTAACACGCGGTCTTCGGCTACGCCATATTGCCGCGCCAACGCGCGCATGGCATTAATTTCATCTGCTCTTTTTGACCCGTCATCCCCTGTCAGCAACAAGCCTAATACTTTTCCTGAAGCGTACAATTCCAAAGCCTTCATCACCCTGTCATGTTGCATTTCAGTCATGGTGCCGTCTTTATTCATTCCGCCGCCAAAGACAATCGCGATTGTCTCTTTTGGCAATAACGCGGAGTCAAGAACAATATATTTCTCAAACTCCAATACTGCCGCGTTGCTATAAAATACTAATCCTGCCACTGCCGACAAAAACGCGCCAATAATTAAAGCGCTCCTGCGCCAGTGTTGTTTTAGCCAATCAAATATTTTTGTTCCTATCATATTTTTTTAATTCTTTAATTTCGTCTCTCAAAACCGCCGCCAGCTCAAACTGCAAATCCCTCGCCGCCTCTCTCATCTTTTTCTCTTTATCTTTAATAACCTCCTCAATCGGCCGCTCATCCCCCGCCAAATCCAACTGCAACAAATTTTTCGTATTTCGTAATTTCGTACCTTTCGTATTTCGTATCCTTGTCCCAATGCCGAAATCTTCCAAGATGTTTCGGATGCTCTTCTCAATCGTCTTTGGCGTAATGCCGTGCTTCTGATTATATTCCAGCTGAACTTTGCGGCGGCGATCGGTTTCTTTGATCGCGCGTTTAATTGATCCGGTGATATTATCCGCGTACAAAACAACTTGGCCATTGATATTGCGGGCCGCTCGTCCGATGGTTTGAATCAAACTTGTTTCACTGCGCAAGAATCCTTCTTTATCCGCGTCAAGAATAGCCACGAAAGAAACCTCCGGCATATCCAACCCCTCGCGCAATAAATTAACTCCCACCATCACATCAATCTTGCCGGAACGCAAATCATTGATAATCTGGATTCGCTCCAAAGTTTTGATATCGCTGTGCAGATATTGCACTTTAATTTTTTGATCTTTCAAATAATCCGCCAAATCCTCTGCCATCTTCTTTGTTAAGGTTGTTACGAGGGTACGCTCGCCCATCTTAATTCTTTCCTGAATCCTCTCAATAACATCTTCAACTTGACTTTTCGTATTTCGTAATTTCGTATCTTTCGTATTTCGTATCTTCCCTGTAACCGAACGCACTATTACTTCAGGATCAATTAACCCCGTCGGCCGCACAACCTGCTCCACCACTTGATCACTCGCTTTCAATTCATAGTCATCCGGCGTGGCCGAAGTATAGATCACTGATCCGGTCATCTCTTCAAATTCATCAAACTTCAAGGGCCGATTGTCCCGCGCCGAGGGCAGTCTAAAACCATGCTCAATCAGAGTATCCTTTCTCGCCCGATCGCCGTTAAACATTCCGCGTATTTGAGGAACGGTAACGTGCGATTCATCAATAATAGTTAAAAAATCTTTCCCCAATTTCCAATTTCTCCCGCCAAAGCCCCGTAGCGAACGGGGTCCCGCTTCGTTGCGGTGACGGGATCCCGCTCGCTGCGGGACAATTTCCAATTTCTTTTTATTATCATCACCCGCCTCTGAACTATGTTTAAAATAGTCAAGCAAAGTAAAGGGAGGGGTTTCGGCCTCTCTTCCATCAAAATACCGCGAATAATTCTCAATTCCCTGGCAATAGCCGATATTCTTAATCATCTCCAAATCATAATTCGTTTTCCGCTTCAATCTTTCATATTCCAAAACCTTGCCATTGCTCTCAAAATACTTTAATCGCTCCGCCAAATCTTTTTTAATTTGTTTGAACGCTTTATCGCGCGCTTCTGGATTCAATACATAATGCTTGGCTGGAAACAACCACAAGTCTTTTGGTTCTGCCCTAACTTTACGAGTAACTGGATCAACCAGCTCAATCAAATTTATTTTATCGGAAACTTCAAATCGATAAATTCTCTCCTCATTTACCGGCATAATTTCAAATACCTGTCCGCGCATCCGAAATTTTCCCCGCCTCAAATCGGAATTGGTCCGCTCAAACTGCATATCAACCAATCTCTCCATCATTCCTCTGCGGTCAAGCTGTTGGCCTAATTCAAAATGTAAAACTACTTTTTCATATTCTGTCGGCGAACCCAACCCATAAATGCACGAAACCGAAGCAACGATAATTACATCCTGCCTTGACAACAATGCTTGGGTGCAAGCATGGCGCAAACGGTCAATCTCTTCATTAATCTGCGCTTCTTTTTCTATATAGGTATCAGTATTTGGCAAATATGCTTCCGGCTGGTAATAATCATAGTAGCTGACAAAATATTCCACCGCGTTATCAGGAAAAAATTCCCTGAATTCATTGCACAATTGCGCTGCCAGAGTCTTGTTGTGAGCGATGACCAGCGTCGGCATTTGCGCTTGCTCAATAACATTTGCCATAGTAAACGTTTTTCCGGAGCCAGTAACGCCAAGCAGGGTTTGCTTGGTAAACCCTTTTTTCAAACCCAAAACCAGCTTCTGGATAGCTTCTGGCTGGGACCCGGCTGGTTTGTATGGTGATTTTAGCTTAAATTTCATACTTCATAGTATCATATCAACTTTATCCGCTATACCCACTGTAATCCGTAAATTCGCGTCATTCTTCTTGTATTTCTTCTCGCGCTGGATAACGCACAAAACTCTCCCAAAGTCCTTCGTGTCCAAATCGTTCCAACCAAATCGGATTGCTGGAATACGGATAATAATACGCCTCATTGAGTGACGAAACAAGACCATGTTTCAGGGGGTTCTTAATAATATAATTGAAGTGGAACCAAAAATCTGGTTTACTGCGGATGCAATAATCCCAGTACTGGCGCCATATTTTGCGGCCTGGAGTAAAATCCAATTGATTAATTTTTCTGGAAGTATCTTTGTGCAGCTTGCGGATAAACTCTACGAAACAATACTTCAGATCATTAATGCCGCCATTTTTCAGCGGAATGACAGATTGAGTCCCTCGCGGGGCGAAATCTGTTACACTCTTCGGCGGAATGACAGATTGAGTCCCTCGCGGGACGAAATCTGTTACACTCTTCGGCGGAATGACAGATTGAGTCCCTCGCGGGGCGAAATCTGTTACACTCTTCGGCGGAATGACAGATTGAGTCCCTCGCGGGGCGAAATCTGTTACACTCTTCGGCGGAATGACAGATTGAGTCCCTCGCGGGGCGAAATCTGTTACATTGTCGTGAGCGCCAACAGATACAGGCGCTTCATCCCAAGGCCGCGACAAAGCAAACATTAAATGATAATGATTATGCAAAACTACCCAAGAAAAAAGACGTATTTTGAAACGCGTTCGCGCCTCTTCCAAAATTTTTTTAAAAACCGCCTTACATTCATTCCTCTCAAAATAAGGTTTATTTTCATAACATTTTCCCGTTACAAAATAAGTATGGCCCTCGTATAAATGGAAAGGTCGATGAACATTTCTGTTTTCTGGAAAAGACATAACAACTTTTATAACACATTTCGTCCTGCGAAGGACTCAATGTGTCATTCCTTTGGCGATATACCCAAAAACTTCTAACAAATCGCCCATTCAACGCTCTCAAATTACAAATCCACCACCCCCCCCTCCTCCGGCACAAAAGTCTCAATCCCCAATTGATCCCGCAAACGATGCGCCAGTTCAGTGGCCGCGTGCGGCTCGCCGTGAACGCAGTAAATTTTCTTTGGCAGTTTCTCCGCGCCGCCCACCCAATCAATCAGTTTTTTCTGATCGCCGTGGGCGGATAATGCTCCAATCGCTTTCACCGCGCACTTTACTTTAATTTTTTCGCCAAAAATTTCTACTTGTTTGGCTCCCTCATACAACCGGCGTCCCAAAGTTCCTTCAGCCTGATAACCGACAATAATCAAAATGGAATTAGGATCAGACAAATAACGGATAGCATGATGTAAAATTCGGCCGCCATTCATCATTCCCGCCCCAGCCACCACCATTTTTGGTCCGCGCGCGTTATTGATCGCCTTTGATTCTTCTCTCGTGGCAGTCATTTTGAGATTAGGAAAATCAAAAAAATCGTCCCCGATCTCGCGCAACTTGCTTGCCGCCAGATCATAATACTCTGGATATTTTTTATAAACCTCGGTAGCTTGGATAGCCAGCGGGCTGTCTACAAAAATAGGAATGTTCGGCAAAATCTTGTCATGCTCGCTAAGCAAATTCAATTCATACAGCAATTCCTGCGTTCGTTCCAAAGAAAAAGCCGGCAGCATTATTGTTCCCCCGCGTTTTATTCCTTCTCTAATCAAATTTAAAATAATATTGCGCCGCGTATCCACATCTTCGTGTATTCGGTCGCCATAGGTTGATTCGCAGAGTAAAAGGTCAACATCACCCAAAGCTTCGGTATCTTTTAAAATCGGCACATTTTCATTGCCGATATCGCCTGAAAAAACAATCTTTTTGCCTTCAGCGCTGATTTCTATAAAAGCCGAACCAAAAATATGCCCTGCATCCTTCCCAATCGCTTTTACTCCCCCGCCCAGATCAATTTCTACGTGATAATCAACTCCATGGCACTGTGACACGGCATTGGCCATATCGCTTTTATCAAATAAAATCGGCGCGTTGAATTTGCGATTATCATACTCCATGATGGAATGAGCGTCTTCCCAGATCAAGCGCGCCAGATCCACAGTTGCTTTGGTCATAAAAATCGGACCGCTAAAACCATCTTTTACCAATTTGGGTATCCGGCCCACATGATCCAAATGCGCATGCGTTACCAGCAATACGTCAATACTTTTTGGATCAAACGGAAAATCATCATGATTTTTGCCCTCATTAAAATTTGAACCCTGAAACATGCCGCAGTCAATAAGAATATTTTTGCTTTTTGTTTTGAGTAAATGGCACGAACCTGTCACTTCTCGATTGGCGCCGCAGAATTGAAGCTGCATAATAAAATTTGGATTATTTGATTATTGGATTAATAGATGAAATAAAGATTAAAGAATAAAAATTGAAGATTAAAGACTAAAGACTGCTTGCCACCAATCTTCAGTCTTCAGTCTTTAGTCTTCAGTCTTTAATCTTCAGTCTTTAATCTTCAGTCTTCAATCTTCAGTCTTCAATCTTCAGTCTTCAATCTTCAGTCTTCAATCTTACACAGTATACCACCCGCAACCCAACTATACAAAACCAATTAATTTTGTTATAATAAACTAAACGGTATTATCGCGCCTTTTTTAGAGCTTAGACTTTATGCGTAAAGATATTGACAATGTTGAAATCAAAGAACCGCCTTTAGAAGAGTTAAAAAAAAAACATTCCTGTTTCCAAAGGAGCTGCGCCAACGGATGCGGATGTGTAATTATTCTGATCGTCACATTTTTAATTATTTTAAAATTTGCGGCCGCGCCGAGGCCGAAAGAGTTGAAAAACGTACCTGAGCATTTCCCCCAATCAATTCCAATCTATGACGAAGACAGCATTGAACGGATTACATTTTTATCTGGAGCAAAAAAAAGCCGCGCATTTGAAATTGCGGCTTATCTGCCAAAAATAATTCTAATTCCAATTTACCTTGGCATGGATGATTATGCCCCGGAAGAAATACGCGCGACTTTTCAAGAAATCAATGGAGAGAAAGGGTGGAAAAAATTCTTGCGGCTATTGCAAGAACCGATCACAAAACAAAAAGATACAATTGAAATTGAATGGAATAATCTATCAGCTGAACCGTCCTTTGTGCAAAAATTCTACACGACAGAATTGGGGCGAGGGATGTTTAATCTTGAAACAACAACAGAAACAGAAACTACGATACAGCTTATATTCGACAAAGATGGCATCAACGGAGCTCTGTATATAAATGACAACAAGCAAAAAAGCGGGACAGATTATGCTGTACTCACAATCAACATGCCGTCAAAATAATTTATATCTTAACCGTTTCCCTATGGCAATCAAAGAACTAAAACATCAAAATCTCACCTGGATAAATATTGACCAAGTCGATGAAGAAGCAATATTTTTTCTAAAAAAAAATTATCACTTCCACCAGCTGGATCTGGAGGACTTGCAGAATGAAAATCATACGCCTAAAATTGACAATTACAAAAACTATTTGTTTATCATTCTTCAATTCCCCCACTGGCAGGCGGATACCAGCACTATTATCCCCTATGAACTTGACGCGTTTATGGGAGATGGATACTTGATAACCATCCAACACAGCAAATCAAAAGAAATGAAAAATTTTTTCTATCGTTGCCTAAAGAAAAAAAGCATAAAAAAAGATTGGATGAGCGGCAACTCGGGTTATCTATTTTACCGATTACTAGAAGCTCTGTTCAAAAACAGCCAGCCAATATTAAATAACATTGGCAGATTGCTGTCTCAGACAGAGGAAGAAATTTTTGCCGGCGAACTTGATCTAAAAATCGTCAGACGGCTGGGAATTTCGCGTCGAAATATACTTCACTTTAGACGGATAATGGAGCCACAGAGATATTTGGCGGCGACGCTGTCTCATACTCGCCGATCATTTTTGGACGAATCGTTAAGTATTTATTTTGATGACATTACCGATTATTTGAATAAACTGTGGGCAATCATTGGCACTTACAAAGACACAGTTGAAGGACTCCATGTCACCGTAGAATCGCTGATCAACCAGCGCACCAATAAAGTAATTAGCGCCCTCACAGTAATTTCCGTCTCGCTCCTGCCGCTAACTTTGCTTTCTGGCATTTATGGTATGAATGTAATTAATCTGCCGTTTGCAGAAAACCCAAAATGGGTGCTATTAATGTTCTTGGCGCTGTTCGGCATTATTTTGTTTGTCATCTACCTGATGAACAAAAAGAAATGGATTTAAACTTCATTGCGCTAGCTAAATGATCAAGAAAATATTTTCCTCCCAAAATAATACTATCACCGGCGCCGCTCTTGTGTTGGGAACAGCGTCTTTTGCCAGTCGGCTCATTGGGCTATTCCGAGATAGAATTTTTGCCAATCAATTTGGGGCTGGCGACGCGCTTGACGCGTATTTCGCCGCATTTCGCGTGCCGGATTTAATTTATAATTTAGTAATTGTTGGAGCGCTTTCAGCCGGATTTATTCCCATATTCATGAAACTATTGGCAAAAGAAAAAAATGGAGCATGGCGCCTTACAAACAACGTAATTAATATCCTCGGATTGTCGCTAATTATTTTTTGCGCAATTCTATTTATTTTTACCCCTCAATTAATGCCATATATCGTCCCCGGCTTTGCCGGGGAAAAATTGCGAACAACAATTGTACTCACCCGCATTATGTTTTTAAGCCCTGTCTTGCTTGGTCTTTCCAGTATTGTAAGCGGCGTATTGCAATCAATGAAATCGTTTTTGATCTATGCTCTTACTCCGATTATGTACAATCTTGGAATTATAATCGGAGCAATTTTTTTTGTGCCGCTATTCGGACTAAATGGGCTTGCCTACGGAGTAATACTTGGAGCATTTCTGCATCTCGCCATTCAGCTCCCGGCATTATTTCAACATGGTTTTCGCTATCAGCCCATGTTTCAGGTGAAAGATCCAAATGTAATTGAGATCGGCAGATTAATGATTCCTCGCACCATGGGGCTGGCGGCCGCGCAGTTTAATTTTTTGATTATTACTATTTTGGCATCAACTCTTGCCGGCGGAAGTCTCGCTATTTTTAATCTTGCCAATAATCTGCAATATTTTCCAGTCGGAATAATCGGTTTTTCTTTTGCCATAGCTGCCTTTCCCACTCTTTCAAAATTAATTGCTGAAAACAAACAGGAAGAAATGATTTCCCATCTTTCAAAAGTGGTGCGGCAAATTTTATTTTTTATTATCCCTATAACGATCATCATGCTGCTTCTGCGCTCACAAATTGTAAGAGTGGTGTTTGGTTCTGGCAGATTCGATTGGAATGATACTATTCAAACCGGCAATGCGGTCGCTTTCTTTTGTCTGTCATTATTCGCCCAATGCCTGATACCTCTGCTCACGCGGTCATTTTTTGCTTTGCAGGACACATGGACGCCGTTCAAAATCGCTTTTGTAAGCGCGCTTATTAATATTATTTTAAGTTTAACGTTAAAAGATGTTTATGGCGTAGTAGGCTTGGCGCTTGCTTTCTCTATCGCCATGGTTATCCAGCTGGCGCTATTGTGGATTACTTTGCGCCAAAAAACAAAGACACTCAATGAACTTTCTATCTTGCATACATTATTCAAAATATCAATTGCCGCTATTGCTATGGCGTTGGTAATCCAATTTCTCAAAACTCCGCTTGCCGGGATAGTGGATATGACCAGATTTTGGGGGATCTTGACCCAGGGATTTACGGCTGGTCTGGTTGGATTACTGGTCTATGCCGGGATATGTCTTGGCCTAAAAGTTGAAGAAGTGTTTGAGTTGAAAGAAAGTATAAAGAAAAAATGGCTGAAATTAACAGACATACAAGGAGAAATCAATGAGGCCAATGATGTATAGAACTCACATTCCAAAATCGGACTGAAAAGCCAGACACAACCGATAATCATTTCTGCCGCGAGGACTGTTTGAGTGAGAATACACGAGTTCCGCAGCAAAGAAATGATCAGCGGTTGTGCGGCCAGTCCGATTTTGGAATGTGGGTTCTATATAAATCATGAAGTAAAAATCTCTTGTAATAAAATAATAATAATGTTATTATACTCAATTGCTATTTAAATTCCGTATAATACCCCGTAGCTTAACGTTAAATTATAGCTAAAACTTAACAAAATAATTAGAATTTAATTTTTGCAAAATCGGAATTAATAAGGCGAAGGGGTATATGAGTCCATATTTTGCTTAATAGAGGGCTTTTTCTTATGTCAAATATCAGAAATTTCTGCATTATCGCGCACATTGATCATGGAAAATCAACTTTGGCTGATCGTTTTTTGGAATTAACAGGAACAGTTGAAAAAAGAAAAATGCACGCGCAGCTGCTGGACACTATGGAACTGGAGCAAGAGCGGGGCATCACCATCAAACTTCAGTCGGTGAGAATGCTCTATCAAGATTACACCCTCAATCTCATTGATACCCCCGGCCACGTGGATTTTACCTATGAAGTTTCTCGCAGCCTGGCGGCGGTAGAAGGCGCCATTCTCTTGGTTGATGCTTCTCAAGGTGTACAAGCGCAAACTATCGCTAATTTATATTTGGCAATTGAACAAAATCTAACTATTATTCCGGTGTTAAATAAGATAGACCTGCCCAACGCGGATGTGAAAAAAACCAGCGCAGAAATCATCCACCTCTTGGGTTGCGCCAAAGAGGAAATCCTTACTTGTTCGGCAAAAACTGGAGAAAATATTGATCAAATCTTGCAAGCGGTAATTGAGAGAGTGCCGGCTCCGAAAGATTCTGCCAGCTTGCCAACCCGGGCATTAATTTTTGATTCTTTCTACGACGATTACCAAGGCGTGATTGCGGCTGTGAGAATAGTGGATGGGAGTTTGAGTAAAAACGATAAAATCAAATTTATGGGTACCGGAGAGATAGCCGAGGCATTAGAAGTTGGCCGTTTCACTCCCGACAGAATGAATCAGGAAAAAATAGCCAACGGCCAAATCGGCTACGTAGTTACCGGATTAAAAGAACTGGGGCAGGTGCGTGTTGGCGATACAATTACTGCCAAAGAAAAACCGGCTGAAAAGCCTCTTCCCGGCTACAAAGAAGTAAAATCAATGGTCTTTGCCGGCATCTTTCCGAAAGAAGGTAATGATTACAGCGCTCTGCGCGAAGCCGTGGACAGATTAAAATTATCTGATTCCGCTTTATTTTATGAGCCGGAGAGTTCTCAAGCTTTGGGCTTTGGCTTTCGCTGCGGTTTTTTGGGAATGTTGCATCTGGAAATATTTCAAGAAAGGCTGAAGCGTGAATTCGGATTGCATATCATCGCCACTGTCCCGAGCGTCGCTTATCATGTCTTTAAAACTAACGGGGAAAAGCTGGTGTCCAAGAGCCCGCAAGACCTGCCGGATACGCCTGAAATTAAACAGATTGAGGAACCGTGGATGAGCGTGGACATTATTACTCCGGAAGAATATATCGGCAACATTATGAGCTTGGTTTCAGAAAGAAAAGGACAGTATACCAATACAGAATATTTAAGCTCCGGAACAGGAAAACGCGCCGTGCTTCATTATGAAATGCCGCTCGCTTCGCTTATTACCGATTTTTATGATAAACTAAAGACGGTCACCAGCGGTTATGGATCGCTTAATTATGATTTCAAAGATTACCGCGAAGCTGATGTGGTAAAACTGGATATTTTGATTGCCGAAGATGTGGTGGAAGCTCTAGCGACATTGGTTTGGCGCGATGACGCGTTCAGAATAGGCAAAAAAATCGTTAATTCACTGAAAGACACCTTGCCCAAACAACAATTTGTAATCAAAATCCAGGCCGCTGTCGGCGGAAAAATTATCGCCGCCGAAAGACTCTCTGCCCTTAGAAAAGATGTTACCGCCAAGCTCTACGGCGGTGATGTGACTCGCAAACGCAAACTGTTGGAAAAACAAAAAAAAGGCAAAAAAAAGATGCTGGCGATGGGAAAGGGAAGGGTGGAGATTCCGACGGAAGCATACCTTGCGGTACTTAAAAGATAAAACGATAATTTCTAATTCACCTAATTCACCTAATTTCTAATAAAATTCCAAATTACCAATGTCCAATTGTCTGGTTACTTGGTGTATTGGGAATTGAATATTTTATTAGGTGAATTAGAAATTAGGTGAATTAGGTGAATTAATAAATATGCATCCAAAAAAAATTAAGAAAATACTAAAAATCATCCTCGTCCTTATTGGCATTATCGGCATGATATTTTTTACCATTCTACCTATATTTACGGCGTTTTAAAAATTATGAAACTTTCGCACCATCGCCTCCACCCCCGCCACATCTACCAGCTGGAAATTATTTTTTTATTTGCAGCCGGCATCTTCCTCATGTTTCCATACTACCTATTGGTGGAAGAATACCGCTTGGACATGACTGTTTGGCAATGGTATTATATCATTCCTTGGATGATTTTTTATACACTCTACGGCTTGAAACAGCGGGCAAAAATTCCCGCAGACGAACGTATCAGTCCGCTAAAACGGCCAATAGGCCATTGGATGCTGCTGGGAATAACAATCATTATGATCCATCTACAGCCAATTAATTTGGAGCGAATTTATGGAATTGACGCGGCCTTTGCTATTCTCTCTTTGTTTCTGGCTGATTCGTATTGGGATTTTAAAAAACTTAAATTATTTTATAAATAAATCTTCCACCATCATGGTAATCATGGAAATCTGTGCGTTATCTAATTTTCGTTAGATAGAATGCAGATTGCCAAAATTGCCAAAACTAACAATGATAAATATTATGCAAAAAAACTGGCAGATTCTCCCCGAAGCGCCCCGATCATTTTATGACGAACATCCCGAACTGCCCAAAGTGGTAGCCAATTTATTATTTCACCGCGGTATCACCAACGCGGAAAAAATTGATGAATTTCTTAACCCTGACTACACCCAAGATATCCATGATCCGTTTTTGTTTCGGGACATGGAGAAGGCAGTAACGAGAATTTTTGAAGCCATTGATAAGCAGGAAAAAATAATCGTCCATGGCGACTATGACGCGGATGGCGTCTGCGCTTCGGCTATTTTGATTTCTACCCTAAGAGCCCTGGGCGCGGAGCAAACCGAGGTCTTCCTCCCCCACCGCGAAATAGACGGCTACGGCCTGAACAAAAATACTGTTCAACTATTTTCAGATCAAAAAATTGATTTGATAATCACCTGCGACTGCGGGGTTAGTAATCTGGAAGAGATGAAAATGGCGCGAGAAAAGGGAATGGACGTGATCATTACTGACCATCACAGCGCGCCGGAAATAATGCCCGAGGCCTACGCAATTATTCATCCGCCTGCTCCAGGAGAAACTTATCCTGACAAAGGATTGAGCGGAGCCGGGGTGGCGTTTAAGCTAGTTCAGGCGTTGTTAAAAAAACATGATGAATCAGGAAAACAATTGCAAAATAATGAAACACACGAAGGATTTGAAAAATGGCTGTTGGGACTGGTAGCGATTGCCACTGTGGCTGATATGGTGCCGCTTTTGGGTGAATCACGGACGCTGACTAAATACGGACTAATTGTTCTGAACAAAACGAAAAGCATCGGCCTGCAAAAACTTTTGCTTGAAGCTCGCTTGCTTGATGAAGGCGGCGCTAAAAAACGCAATTTTGACACGCACACGATTGGTTTTCAAATTGCGCCGAGAATTAACGCCGCCGGCCGGATGAATCACGCCAATGTGGCATACAACCTCCTCATGACCCAAGACCCGATTGAAGCGGCTGACCTGGCGTTTGAATTGAATGAAAATAATTCCGAACGGCAAAAAACAACCGAGGGCTTGGTAAAAAAAGCAATAGAGCAAATTGAACCTGATCAAAAAGATAATCCCATACTATTTATTCTTGGCAACGAATGGTCCACTGGCATTATCGGACTGATTGCCGGCAAAATAAAAGAGAAATACTACAAACCAACCATTGTAATGGCCAAAAATGAGGAGGAGATCACCGGCTCTGGCCGAAGTATTGAGGGCTTTAGCATTATTGAAGCTCTGCAATCTAATCCTGAATACTTTGCCAAATTTGGCGGCCATCCAATGGCCTGTGGTTTTACACTCAAAAACGAAACAGCGCTTGAGCCATTTAAACAGGCCATGATATCGCAGTTTAAAGAGCAGTTTGGCGATACACCGCCCCAACCCGCGATCTTAATTGACGCGGAGGTTGATCTGGATCAGGTGAACTGGGAATTGTACGATATCTTGAATAAATTTGAACCCTTTGGCCAAAATAATGAAAAGCCCAAATATTTGGCGCGCGGACTGACAGTGGCGTCATTCAACCCGGTCGGCAAAGACAAACGGCACCTGACTATTATGGTCTCTCATGATTCCAGTAAAATAAGAAAGACAATCGGCTGGAATTTATGCTCGGAAAATGGCGAGACCAACTGGTGTCAAACATTAAAAAAAGGCGACAAAATTGATTTGGTGTTTGAAATTAGCGTCAATGAATGGAATGGCAACCGGGAGCTGCAACTGACTATCATTGATCTTAAAAAATCCGCGTAAATCCGTTCAATCTGTTCAATCCGCGTATCTATCTAACGAAGGCTAGATAGAAACACGAATTTAACGAATTAAACAAATCAGAACGAATATGACAAAAAAACTCATGATTTTTACTGATGGCGGCGCGCGCGGTAATCCAGGCCCAGCTGCCACTGGAGTGATAATCAAAGACGAAAAAGGCCAAACCCTCGCCTCCTACGGCGAGTATCTTGGCAAACAAACGAATAACTTTGCCGAATACTCCGCTATTATTTCCGGATTAAAAAAAGCCCGTGAGCTTGGCGCGGACGAAGTGGAATGTATTGTTGACAGCAAGCTGGTCTGCGAACAGCTAAACGGCAACTGGAAAGTAAAAGAGCCGACCATTCAAAAACTTTTTGTGCAGGCGTGGAACGAGATGCAAAAGTTTAAAAAGGTGCGCATTAAGCATATCTTACGAGAAGGAAATAAAGAAGCGGACGCGGAGGTGAATCGGATTTTGGATAATGTTCAATGACCAATGAACAATGAACAACCTTGACATGGAGTTTAGCAAAAGATATAATGACTCTCCTAACTCACCTAAACCCAGCTCCTATGTCATCAATAATTCAATGCGACAAATGCAAAAAACGCCCTTCCAAGACACCAGACGGTTGGTCCCATCTTTCACTTCACATTAAAGGAAAGCACGAATTCAAAGAGCTTGGTTCATTGGCTTGGGAAGAATGGGATTTGTGCGAAAAGTGCGGCACTGGTCTTATCAAATTAATACTAAAGGCAGTAAAAAAATAAATTCTGAAATCAAAAATAATAAAGCCCTCGCGGGCTTTTTTCGTATTTAACATATTCGTATATTCGTACCATTCGTAATTCGTATGTTTATTCAATCCACCCTCTCCTCGTCCTAAACCGATAAGCGAACGCAAACAGCAAAGGAATAAAAAACCAAACAACTAACGCCCAGAAATTCATAAACAGCAGATGGCTGATCGGCCCTAGCAGATCTTTGATTGAAGCCGGTGAAAAATAAAGGATGGAAGTAAAAAATAAACCAATGATTCCCACCCGATAAACAAAAGAAGTGGCAAAGTCAGATGGCCGAACGCGGGCGGAAAAATCCCTGATATTGCTGTGGCTTAACAAAAAATGCAATATCAACACCAGCCCGGCAAACGCGCCTGCCCGAAGCAGTGGATGCGTCCCTAGCCAAATATGGACAGTCGGAAAAAACATGGGCACAATAATTACCAAAGCGAAGCTGGTGTAAACTGAAATAATATCAACAAGCAAGCGGGATTTTTTGACGAAGATCAGATGTAAAACTAGTACTGCTAAAAACAAAAACAGTACAAACCAATCAATCGTAGGAAATAAAGATATAAAATCCATACAAAATAGAACACGGATCTAACGAATTAAACGGATTTTAACGAATTCGTTCTGATTCGTTAAATTCGTTCAATTCGTGTTCTATTAAAAGAGTTATGCACAACAATTATAGCTCTTTTGCTAAATCTTGTAAAAGACCCCTCGCCTTTCTCCCTATTCTTTTCGGCACCTCAACAATCACTTTCACATACTGATCCCCTCTGCCACCGCCTTGCAAATGCGGAATGCCCCTGCCTTTCAACCTGATTTGCTGATTCGGCTGGGTGCCTTCAGGAATCACCAATTTCTTGCGGCCGTCAACCGTGTCAATCTCCACTTCGGCTCCCAAGGCCGCCTGCGGATAAGAAATTTTTACCTCGGTGAAAATATCGTTTCCATCGCGCGCAAATCGTTTATCCGGCCGGACATGAATAACCACGTACAAATCACCGGCCGATCCCCCGCCGCCGTTGTGTTCGCCTTTGCCTTGCAAACGAATAGACTGTCCATTGTCAATACCGGCTGGAATTTTTATTTTAAAATTAGACTCGCTTCTTACTGCGCCATCGCCTCCGCAGTGCTT